>DDJQ01000102.1:17354-17665 GCA_002339125.1 Alteromonadaceae bacterium UBA2620 | reverse complement strand
GATGGACGAAGGTTTAAACAGCTTCCTCGACGGTGTTGCCGGTCGCGAATGGGATCCGGACATTCCATGGGGTGTTGAACCGCGCGACGTAACAGGTTACATGAAGTCACAAACTCAGGTTCCAATCATGACTCAGTCTGATTCGGTTCTGCGTTTAGGCCCGAATGCTTACACCAAGCCAGCGGTTGCCCTGAACATTCTGCGCGAAACTATCCTGGGCCGAGAGCTGTTTGACTTTGCCTTTAAAGAGTACGCCCAGCGCTGGATGTTCAAGCGTCCTACGCCATCTGATTTCTTCCGCACCATGGAAG
>DDJQ01000102.1:0-17048 GCA_002339125.1 Alteromonadaceae bacterium UBA2620 | reverse complement strand
TTCCGCACCATGGAAGAAGCATCAGGCGTTGATTTGGATTGGTTCTGGCGTGGCTGGTTCTACACCACTGATCACGTAGATATCTCACTGGACAAAGTGTACAAGCTGCGTCTGGACACTGAAGATCCGGATATCGATTATGCCCGTGAGCGTCAGTTCGAGAAAGACAAGCCTATGTCGCTGACCGTTGAACGTAACAAAGACGAAGGCCGTAAACTGTGGGTAGAACGCTTCCCCGACATCACCGACTTCTACGACGAAAACGATCAGTTTACGGTTACCAACAAAGAGCGTAATAAGTACCAAAGCTGGCTGAAGAAGCTTGAGCCGTGGGAACGTAAAGCCTTTGAACGTGCTATCGAAGAAGACAAAAACTACTACGTGATGGAATTTTCTAACGTGGGCGGTCTGGTTATGCCAATTATCCTGGAAATGACCTTTGCCGACGGTACCAAGGAAATGATGCGTATTCCGGCTGAAATCTGGCGTCGTACCCCTAAGGCTGTTAGCAAGCTGGTGGTGACCGACAAAGATAAAGAGCTGGTAAGCGTAACCGTTGACCCGCGCTGGGAAACGGCTGACGTTGATGTGGAAAACAACCACTACCCGCGTCAAATTATTCCTTCGCGTATTGAAGCTTACAAGTCTAGTTCAACCAAAACAGGGGCTCGTCGCGATATCATGCAGGATATCAAAACTGAGCTGAAGACTGACGACGAAGACGGCGAGAAGAAAGAAGGTGATGACAACTAAACTCTATCGAGTAAAAAGTGTCATGCAGGCAGGGCTTTATGCCCTGCTGTTCTTTGTGGCCTGTGGTCAGGCTGTGGCACATCAGCAAAAACTCGCCATAACAACGGTGTTGTTTAATCCGCGCACAGAGAATATTGAAATCATGCACCGGTTTAACCTGCATGATGCCGAACACGCCGTGAAAGCACTGTTTAAGAAAACCGCTGACATTCTGGATGACAAAGAAACTCAAACCCGATTTGCCAGTTACGTTGCCAATCGCTTTGTGCTGTTTAATGCACAAAATGACTCGCTGCCGCTCAACCTGGTGGGTTTTGAGGTAGAAGGTAAGCACTTCTGGGTTTATCAGGAAACTGCCCAACCACCTGAATTGGAGGGCCTGCAAATTCGCCACGACGCGCTGCGGGACTTATGGCCGGAGCAGGTGAATACCATCAATGTTGAAGGCAATGGCGATTTAAAAACACTGACCTTTACCGACAGTGTTGAATTACTGGAAGTCCACTTTTAATGACTCTTAGTACCGCAGGAACCCTTGCGGTACTACTTATTCAGACCAAGGTCGCATTTGACCTGACCTTCGTAAATGGTCATGATGCTCAAAACAATGACAGGGCAATCTGAATGACCGATACCAAGCAAACCAACGCACCCGCAGCGAAAAAGAAAAACATTATCTTTGTGTTTCTTTCCGGGGCCATGGCACTCACCATTATTGTTATGATGTTCTTACCAGACAGCGGTATGGGCACAGGCTTAATGGCCATTTACGGCAGCATGATCTGGTGTGGTATCTTCGGCGCCTCTCTGGCCCGTTATCTGGGCAAAAACGGCTGGTTCGGTTTTGGTTTTGGCAGTGCCGCCGGCATGCTGATCCAGTTTATATCGCAATTCGTTTAAGGGTGTATGAGCCAGCCCCCGAAAAATAAACCCGTTCCCAGCTCACGCATAGCCAGGCTTTCGCGAATAGGTTCGCTGGCCACCAGAATTGCCGGTAGCGTTATCTCTAACGGCACCACTAAATTGCTATCAGGCCAACGGCCGGTCTTATCAGATCTGGTTCTCACCCCTAAAAATATTCAGCGCATTACCGACCAGCTGGCCTCTCTGCGGGGTGCTGCGATGAAACTGGGCCAGCTCATTTCCATGGACAGCGGCGAGCTGCTACCACCAGAACTCAGTGCCATTTTAGCCCGCCTGCGGGAAGACGCCGACCCAATGCCCAAAGAGCAATTGCAACAAGTGCTCGACGAAGCCTGGGGCACTGGCTGGTTCGACACGCTGCTTTATTTTTCCTATGCGCCCATTGCCGCGGCTTCCATTGGCCAGGTGCACAAGGTGATTACCATGCAGGGTGAGACGCTGGCGGTAAAAGTACAGTATCCGGGCATTGGTAATAGTATCGACAGCGACGTAGATAACGTAGCCAGCATTATAAAGCTTTCCGGTTTGCTGCCCGGCTCCTTTGATATAAAGCCACTGCTGGGCGAAGCCAAACTGCAACTGCATGACGAAGCAAATTATGTTCGCGAAGCCGATATGATGACCCGCTACCAGCAGGCAGCAACAGATTATGACAGTTTTGTGGTACCCGAGGTGTATGCAGCGCTCAGCACGCCTACTGTACTGGCGATGACGCATATTATCAGTAGCCCTGTCGAAGCACTAAGCGAACAACCACAGACAGTCCGCAATCACCTGATGACGGAGCTGTTCAGGCTGTTCTTTGATGAGGTGTTTGCCTTTCGGCTTATCCAGAGCGACCCGAACATGGCAAACTACCGCTACATGCCCGACTCGCAGCAGATCGCCTTACTGGATTTCGGTGCCTGCCGGGAAATCCCTGCGGTTATTTCTGACGGCTACTTACAGCTACTTCGCTGTATGGCCGAAGAGAATATGCCTGGTGTGGCCGAAGCCGCTTTAGCTATTGGCTTAATGCAGGAGTCTCACACCGAGGAACAACAAGCCAGCGTGCTGGCCATGGGGCGTCTGGCCTGTGAGGCATTATACTGTGACGGGGCCTATGATTTTGGCAACAGCGATCTGTTGGGACGTATACAATCAGCAGGCATGGCGCTTAGCTTTGAGCAGGACTTCTGGCATGTACCGCCCATAGACGCGGTATTTATCCATCGCAAACTTGGCGGCCTGTATTTACTGGCTAAACGCCTTAATACGCAGGTGGATTTGCGCGAGGCCGCCGCGAAGTGGCTTTAATAAGGTAATTCCATGCTGAAAGGCAACGCCATGGAGTGTTTGGCCTTAGGCGGATTACCAATCATTTCATCGTAAGGGGTATCGTGGGTCATAAATGAATTGGCCACCTCGCAATGGGCGAAAAACTCACGAATATGGCCGGCACTGTAAAACCGCATGGGTTGGTTTTTATCGCTAAACACCAGGCCGGTATTGCCATCAATGGTTAGCTGGACCAGATAGACATTCATTTCGTACGACTGAACTTCCAGGTTCTCGATTTCCAGCGGGCCTTTCTCAATATCGCTGCTCATAAACTTGTGCATAAACACTCCGAAATCAGTAATTCGTCTTTTAGTACGCACGAAAGTAAAGAAAGGATGAAGTGAACCAAATTACCCCCAAAGCATCTATAAAATCGTACCTGTTAACGGTTTACTCTTGCTGCCAAGTCCTGTATTCAATAAATATGAGCGCAGCAAGTGAGTTTTCATAATCAAAAAGATTTGCAATAGTGCATTGATTTTCAGCGGATTGTCATTAACTCTGATAGTATGGAATTCCGCAGCCAATGATCAAGGTAGATAAATATGAGCGAAAATACTGAGCAACGATCCTGGTTACCTTATGCCATAGTAATTGGTGTAATCGTTATTGTGTTGCTGGTGGTGCTGATGTGGCCATCGAGCGAACCAGAGCCGCAACCAGTTGTTGAACCAGAAACGCCAGCAGTTGCACAACCTGAACCAATTGAGCCTGAGCCAGCCGATACCTTTGAAGCTACGCCTCCGCCAGAGCCGGTAGAAATCGATCCGGATCAGGAAGTAGAGCCGATGCCGGAGCCGGCTCCCGAGCCAGAGCCACTGGACGTAAGCGATACGGCCATTAAGGCTGCGCTGGAAACTATTGCCACCTCACCAGCACTGAGCCGCCTGTTGGTTAACGATGGTCTGTTACAACGCTTTGTTGTTGCCGCAACCAATCTGGCCGATGACGAAATGGCGCCAAATCACCGCTTACTAACGCCACCGGACCAGGACTTCCGGGTGTATACCCAGGCCGACCGCGAGTGGATAGACTCCGCCAGTTACAAGCGTTATACCCCGTATGTGGATGTTCTTGAGTCAATGAGCAACGAAGATCTGATTGCCCTGTATGAAACTTATCAGGACGAGATTCAGACCAAGTATGCCGAAATTGGTGACCCGGACCAGCCTTTCACCGAAGTACTGATTGAAGCCATCGATACGCTGCTGGATACACCAGAAGTTAAGATGCCGGTAGAAGTTTATACGGATTCCGTTATGTACAAGTACGCCGACGAGCGCCTGGAGAGTTTATCTGACCCGCAGAAACAGCTACTGCGCACCGGCCCGGATAACATGCGCCGCATTAAAGCGAAATTACGCGAACTGAAAGACAGCCTGATGGCCCGGTAAGCCCGCAACGAAAAACGTTATTGAAAAAGCCACCTGACGGTGGCTTTTTTATTGGCGCTTGCTTGTTAACCATTAGTCATTTGCTTCCAGCGTAACCTTTACGCCGCCGGTCAGTTTAGCCAGCAGGTTATAGATAAACGCCATAATCAGCGTAAATATATAAGTGAAAACAAAATAGAAAAACGGCATTACGAAGGTCATCGCGCTAGTGAACATAAACGGCATTCCATTTTGCTCAGGCATGTTCGGTACTATTGAGGTCATCAAAAACGTAAACGGCAGCATGAATATCAGTGACAGAATGGCAAACACCAGAGCCACGTGGATAGCCAATGAATGCGCCGATATTTTCTTTAATCTTTGTTGCATAGCGGGAGTTCCTTTTTTATTGGTATTTTCCTGTTGCTCTTCAGGGAGCATTGTAAGTTGCTGTTAGTGTGCAGGGTATTTTGTAAAAGCGCCAGTCATGGCATAAAGTGAAGTGACTTCACAATAACAAGAGCAAAGAGTAATGAAGAATACGATCAAATCCATCCTGCTGGCGGCAGTCCTGCTCCCTGTGAGTTATGTACAGGCCGCCACGGTGATCCATGCGGGCAATGCGTTTACCGGCACTGACGACAAGCTAACCGGACCGGTATCGCTGATTATTAACAACGACACCATCAGCGCGATTCGCCAGGGTCATGTTGAGGTGACCAGTAGCGACACGCTTATCGACCTGAGCGATTCAGTGGTTCTGCCAGGGTTTATGGATATGCATGTGCATTTAAGTTCGCAGCAAAGCGGAACGTCGTCATACCTGAAACGCTTCACTCAAAACGAAGCTGATTACGCTCTGGCCGCGGCCCACTATGCAACGAAAACGCTGATGGCAGGTTTTACCACCGTGCGCAATTTAGGCGACAGCTACAATGAAACCGTGGCATTGCGTAATGCAATTGAGCGAGGCATGGCAACCGGCCCGCGCATTTATACGGTAGCAAAGTCGATAGCCACTACCGGCGGCCACGCCGATCCAAGCAATGGTTTGGCAAAACGAATTCGCCCGGATACCGGCCCGGCTGCGGGCGTTATTAACGGTGTGGCCGAAGCACGCCAGGCCGTTCGTCAGCGTTATCAGGATGGCGCCGACGCGATTAAAATTACCGCCACGGGAGGCGTGTTAAGCGTCGCTAAAAGCGGTCAGAATCCTCAGTTTATGGACGATGAACTCGATGCTGTGGTCGCTACCGCAAAAGACTACGGTATGACGGTTGCGGTACACGCCCATGGTAAGGAGGGCATGATCCGCGCTATCAAAGCCGGCGTCACCTCCATTGAACATGGCACCTACATGGACGAAGAGGTGATGGCCCTGATGAAAGAGCACGGCACCTATTATGTGCCAACCATTCTGGCTGGTGAGTTTGTCGCCGAAAAAGCCAAGATCGACGGCTACTTTCCAGACATCGTGCGCCCGAAAGCCGCAGCGATTGGTCCCCTGATTCAGGCCACATTTGGCAAAGCTTATAAGAATGGTGTCAACATTGCCTTCGGTACCGACAGCGGCGTCTCGGCTCATGGTGATAATGGTCAGGAATTTGGTTTGATGGTGAAAGCTGGCATGTCCCCTGCAAAAGCAATACAAGCCGCTACGATAAACGCAGCCACCATGCTCGGCATTGAAGATAAGCTAGGCACCCTGGAGGCCGGTAAATTCGCAGATATCGTCGCGGTTAAGGGCAATCCGCTGCAAGATATTACGACACTGGAAAACGTGCAGTTTGTAATGAAGGGCGGAAAAATTTACAAACAATAGGGGCGTTTTCCCTTGGTGAAAGAGAAACTAAAACGTAAGACCAAGGCACTCGTGGACTCCCAGCATATGCTGCGCGGGATCACGATTGCCTCCTTTCTGGAATCCACCATTGTACCCATCCCACTGGAAGCGGTACTTATTCCGTTAATGCAGGCCAAACGGGAAAAACTCTGGCTCATTGCCTTAATGGCCACGGTTGGCTGTATTTTTGGCGCGCTGTTTGGCTATGCCATTGGTTATTTTCTTTTTGATGCCGTGGGTCAGGACCTGATTAGCTGGTTTGGCTCCGAACAACAATTTGAGCGCGTTACGCAAAAAATGGAGGTTCAGGGCTTCTGGTTTGTGCTAACGCTGGGCATTGTGCCGGTGCCATTTCAGATAGCAATGCTCGCTGCTGGCGCCACCAAATACTCTATCTGGCTGTTTTTACTGGCGACTGTCATCGCCCGCTCGCTAAGGTACTTTGGCCTTGCATTGATAGTGAAAGTTTTCGGCAACAAAGCTGAGCGCTTTATTCGTCGCTACAAAACCAAAGCCATGATCGGCATTACCGTTGTGGCCGCCGGACTGTGGCTGATACTCAGTTAAAGCCGAGTCAAAAACCACTATTGATAATAATTCTCATTTAGATTAACTTAATAATGACTCTCATGCACTGCTGAATTTAAGGAGATAGTGGTTATGCGCAGCTCATTACTTTGCCCGGTCTATCGGAAATGGTTACAACTGCATCCGGAGCAGGCCCGGTTCGAACGACAAAAGCTTAAACTTGAGGCATTGCAACTCAGGCGCGATGGCGAGCTATCCCGGGCCAGAAAGCTCTACACCCAGGTATGGGAAATTGCCCAGTCCATATTATTTGCGCTGCGCCGGCCTGACAGCACATCGCAAATTTACCATCAGGATCTGGTGAGCTTCGTGGCGGCCGCCATGGCGGTAAATCATTGCAGTAAAGCGCAGTCTGAATTCAGCCAGGATGTGCTCAATGACACTCAGCAACAGCTCTCAGCGCTGATGCCGCTGTATGCATCGGAGCCACAACTACTGTCCACCATTCATCAGTTAAAAGAATGGTTACGTCACGATGATGTGATGCAGTTTTCAACCCATCTGCATTGATCAGGAAGGAGGATCCAATGAAAACATTTCAGCCACAACCGGAGTTCGTTAATGTGCAGTTGAGGGTATCGGTGCTAAAGCAGTTACTGCAGGGCCAGAAGATTCATTTGAGTGACATTCACAGCACGTCGCTGGAACATAAGCACTGCCTGCAACAGCTGGTGTTACAGGCAGCGTCAGAAGGCTAGAGGCCCTTTTTCAATAAATAGCGATAGGGAAGTTGTTCGGTATCAGCTGCTACCAGGGTGTGCTGCATAAAACGGCAAAAACTGGGGATGTCTCTGACCGTGGCCGGATCATCGGCAGTAATGCACAGCGTCTGGCCATCTTCGAGCTTACGCATTTGCAAACGCACCATCATTACCGGCTCCGGGCACCTAAGGCCCAGCGCATCCAGTTGGTGATCGGCGTTCTGCCAGTTAACCGTAGGCTCAGATGCCATAGTTTTCCCGATAGGTTTCGATAGCGCTGATCGCCTCATCGTATCCACCGGCAGACCTGAGGTAGGTAACTACATCATTCAGTGAAACAATAGACACCACTTTGGTGTTGTAGTCGCGCTCGACTTCCTGAATTGCCGAAAGCTCGCCGGTACCACGCTCCTGGCGGTCCAGAGCAATCAGCACACCGGCAAGCGAAGCATTATTGGCTGCAATCAGGGTCATGGATTCACGGATCGCGGTGCCCGCAGTAATCACGTCATCCACCAGCATCACTTTACCTTCCAGCGGGCTGCCCACCAGGTTGCCGCCTTCGCCATGGGCTTTGGCTTCTTTACGGTTAAAGCAATACGGCACATCCATATCGTGATGGTCGGCCAGTGCCACCGCGGTAGTGGTAGCAATTGGGATCCCTTTGTAGGCAGGACCAAACAATACATCAAAGTCGATGCCCGCATCGGTTAATGCATCTGCATAGTAACGACCCAGTTTGGCTAAATCGCCACCGCGATTAAACAAGCCCGCGTTAAAGAAATACGGGCTTTTACGGCCAGACTTTAAGGTAAATTCACCAAATTTCAGAACGCCACGGGCAATCGCGAACTCAATAAACGCCTGTTGGAATGCTTTCATGGGAACTCCGAAACTTAATTTAATGCCGCTTTCTGAATATCAAACAATTCACGTAAACCATGCTTGGCGATTTCCAGCAGTTCGTGCATTTCTTCAAAGGAGAAGGGTTCGCCTTCAGCCGTGCCCTGCACTTCAATTAATTTTCCGGTTTCGGTCATTACCACGTTCATATCGGTTTCAGCAGCAGAATCTTCGATGTACTCCAGATCGGCGATAGGTGTACCTTCGTAAATGCCTACCGACAACGCAGCAATCATGTGCTTAAGCGGGTTGGCTTTAATAATGCCTTTATTACGCATGTAGGTAAGCGCATCGATTAGCGCCACACAAGCACCGGTAATAGAGGCTGTGCGGGTACCACCATCGGCCTGGATCACGTCGCAATCAAAGGTAATGGTATTTTCACCGAGTAATTTAAGATCCACCGCAGCACGTAAAGAGCGGGCAATCAGACGCTGAATTTCAAGGGTACGACCGCCTTGCTTGCCACGCGCAGCTTCCCGTTGCGAGCGGGTATGCGTAGAGCGGGGCAGCATGCTGTACTCAGCGGTGATCCAGCCTTTTCCCTGACCTTTCATAAAACGTGGTACGCCCTCTTCAACCGTGGCATTACACAAGACTTTGGTGTTACCAAATTCCACCAGCACAGAACCTTCTGCATGGCAGGTAAAGTTACGGGTAATGGTGACGGGGCGGATTTGGCTGGCAGTTCGGCCACTTGGGCGCATGGTAATCTCCTGAAATTGGGTACTCGGCTAAATTAACGGCGCTAGTATACCGTAATTAATGGCATAAGTTGAACGTTGAATCATTCCGGGCTGAGCGATGTTCCATGTGAAACCCACAGCTGTGGCAACTAAGCAAAGGCATAGGGTTCAGATGCGGACTGTAGTACAATAGATTACAACACAAGCAATATGCCGACGGACAATACAATGATTTACAGCATGACGGCTTTCGCACGCAGCGAAGTAAAAAAAGACTGGGGAACCGCAGTATGGGAAATTCGGTCAGTTAACCAACGCTACCTGGAAACCTATTTTCGTTTACCGGAACAGTTTCGTAGCTTAGAACCGCTGCTGCGCGACCGCTTCAGAAAGCGTTTACAACGCGGCAAAGTAGAGTGCGCCTTACGCTTTACCGCCAATGACGCAGCCGTCACTAAGTTAACCCTTAACGAAGAGCTGGCCAAGCAGGTATTACATGCTGCGGACTGGGTACAGTCGCACGGTCAGTCTACCGGCGTCAACCCACTCGATGTACTGCGCTGGCCGGGTGTCATTGCTGCCGAAGAGGCCGATACAGATACTATTCAGGCCGACTTACTGACCGGCCTCGAAAAAGCCATGGATGACTTTATTACTGCCCGGGGCGATGAAGGTGAAAACCTTAAATCACTGATTGAGCAACGCCTCGATGCTATCGAAGTAGAAGCCAAGAAAGTTGCCGAGCGTATGCCAGAAATCCTTAACTGGCAACGCGAACGCATACTGACCCGTTTTGAAGAAGCGAAACTGGAACTGGATGCCGCCCGTGTTGAACAGGAGATGATCCTGCTGGCACAAAAGGTAGATGTTGCCGAGGAATTGGATCGCCTGAAGTCTCATGTTGGTGAAACCCGTAAGATCTTAAATAAAGGCGGCGCCTGTGGTCGTCGACTGGATTTCATGATGCAGGAATTCAACCGCGAGTCGAACACGCTGGGCTCTAAATCCATTAGCACAGAGATCACCCAATCAGCGGTTGAACTTAAAGTGCTCATCGAACAGATGCGCGAGCAGATTCAAAACATCGAATAGTTTTTTTACCCGCCCAAGAATGTCTTAAAAGCCCTGTTATTTGTTTGTAAATACAGGGCTTTTTTATTTTTCCCGTCCAATTCGGTTTGCAGATATCCGTTACCAACTACCTGTTTAGTGGTGGGCAGAATGGTGGACAGTAAGTTACCCAATTTTCGCATTTAACTCGCCACCACAACAGGTTAGCTGCTGATTCAATAAGCAAATCGGTGGTGGGCAGCCATTATTGCCCCCTCCATTATTTCAGCAACTATGGAGTAAACATGGGAAAACTCACAGCAAAACAGGTTATTGCATACAGCAAAGCCGACCCAAAAAAATATTCAGACGGTGAAGGGTTATACTTTTGCGTCCGCAAACAAGGCTCGCCTTACTGGATGATCCGCTACACCACAGCCAAAGGAAGACGAGAAGCAACCTTGGGGCAATTTCCTTTAATGTCGTTGGCAGACGCCAGAATTGCCGCCGCATACTTTCGAAAGGAAGTACGTGACGGCATAGATCCTCTTCTGGAAAAACAGAAAATCGAGTTACCTGACATTGAAACCGTGGATCAACTGTTCCATGACTGGTATCGAACCGATCTGAGTAGACGACTAAAGCATCCCAAGATCCCGTATCGGGTTTACACCAAAGACATAAGCCCAGTCATTGGCATAAAGTGTATTGCTGAGGTGACCGCACGTGACGTACGCGAAGTATTAGAGCGTATTCGAGAAAGTAACCGCCCTACCATTGCCAACGATACCTTGATGTACATGAAGCAGCTGTTTCGGCATGCGATAAAGCTCGACTTAACGCTGAACAACCCAGCCGCAGCCTTTACCGTGGACGATGCCGGTGGCGTGGAGTCCAGTAAAGACAGGATGCTCAGCAAAGAGGAAATTCACTACGCCTTTAGCGTGTTTCATACCCATATCAATAGCTTTGGCCGCGACAACTACCTCGCTTGCTGTCTTTTTTTGGTATTGGGCGTACGCAAAAGCGAACTTTGCGAAGCCATGTGGCGTGAAATGGATTTAACCACGGGCGTATGGGACCTACCCAAGGAACGCAGCAAAACTGGCGTGCCGATAAGCATTCCCTTACCGCGCCAAGCCATTGCTTGGTTTAACGAGCTGCAAATCCGCGCTTGTGGCTCGCCTTATGTTTTCCCAGCCAGACGAGCAAGCCATCGTCCGCATATGGGGCCAGATACGCTGAACCGTGCCATTTCTAAACTCTTTGGTCGCGAGCCTGGGCGCAAAAAACAGCCACCGAATAAAATGGGCAAGCTTGAACACTTCACCGTACACGATCTGCGCCGCACCTTTCGCAGCCTTGCCGCCTCTTTGGGCATTGCAGGCAATGTGGCCGAACGCTGTCTTAACCATAAGCTAAAAGGCGTTGAGGGTATCTACGACCGCCACGATTACTTTGAAGAGCGCCGAATTGCCCATCAAACCGTAGCTGATGTGGTTGAACCACTGGTGAACTTTGAGCACTCTTCACAGCACAACACAGGAGGGCATTAACATGCAATTTATGATGCGACTCGCCCCCATTACCTTTCCAATAGCCATGCTGGCAGGACTTGGCTGGTGTATTGGCATTGCCTTACTCGAACAACCTCATAGCGTAGGCTACGCGCTTATCCGGTATTGCATGATGGTACTCGTGGTGCTCACTTCTTGGCTTACACTAAAGCTCACGTTCTACGTGATTGTCAGCCTAGGACGCAAACTGGGGCTCATCCCGCCTGCACGCCCAACGTATAGCCTAGGTTATGAAGAATCGCTCTATTGGTTCAGAGTATTGGCGTTCTTCGATGGCAAACGCAGCCGTATGCCGAAAAGGCCCATCAGGCGAAACTAACAAGCCATTTGCTCACTTACCGTGGGCAGTTGGGACAATGGGGCAACACTTGATATGCCGAGCTTCAGAGGGTGAATAAGAGGGATGTGAACCGCCCCAAGGAATGGGGCAATTGGGGCTATGCAAAGTTTATAATTGGGTTAAACGCTGTTTTGCAAGCGCCCAAGGTAAGCGACGACCAGCTTTTGCCATTTTATCGTAGGCAGCTTGAGCTTCTTCAACTGACAATACACTATGGGTGACGAGCTGCTCGACAACCCATAGCGTACCTTGAACTAATATCGCTTCTTTTTCAGCCGCCTTCCTAAGCGCCATATCCCCAGTTAGCAATGGACACTGTTCTTGTTTCGCCAACGCAAGTGCAAAGCAATCGTTCATGCTAGGGCCAGCATACTTTTGCCTCAGTTCAAATGAGTACATCATAGACTCCGGGCTTAACTCACCCAACAACAACCCTAACTCGAGTAAATAGCCATGTTGATCGCTTAGCTCCTCGTGGAATAACACATCTGGAACTTTGAACTGGTAAGGCAAATTGAAAAAGACTTCTAATAATTGGCCTTCTTCGAGATCAATGAGAATATTGGCATCACTGATCAACAAATACATTTACACCGCCTCAGTCAACATTTGACGCTGCTTATGCAATGCCATTACTGACATCTGTAACAGCTCAGCGGCTTTGGATTCACTAACAATTCCCTCTGCCAATGCACGATAAACCAACTGCTCAAACAATAATGTCTGTTCTTGTGGATAAGGATTCCCTGGCTCCTGCTTACGCCAACCGTTTTTTGAGAACTGTATAAATATTTGGCGTTTTTTCTCTTCGGTGATCACACCAAGGTCGGCACTGCGATACAAACAAGCCGCCATGCTTAGGCCATATTCATGTTTCAGGAAATACAGCTCTTTGGGGTCTACGTTCGAACGTCGCTCTCCTAGATGCTGAAAAAGGCCTACTTCAGGCAGTAAAAACGCAGAAGCAAAGCGGTTGCAGGCCATCTCTTCGTCAATGGATTCATCTAGTAAGCCATGTAAAACAAGGTGGCCAAGTTCATGCGCCAATGTAAACCGCTGACGGCAACCAGGCCAATGAGAGGACACAACAACAATTGGCTGCCCTGATATTTTGGCTTGTAACCCATCAAATTTATCGGCTTGGGGTACGTTACTGACAATCACCAGAATACCTTTAGACTCAAGCAAGTCGATTAAGTCTGGCAATGGATTCATACCCAACTGCCAATCAGTACGGACTTTAGCAGCAACCTGTTCTACTGCGTCTAAAGTGCTTACAACAGGAACGTCGGGGTGGTAGTTAAAACTCGCTATCGGGAAGTTTGGCCATACATTTTTAAGCGCTAACCAGCGCTCAGCTTGGTCAACCACATCGGACTCAATCTTCTTTAGCAACTTAGCTGAAGCTGAGGCTTTTTTACGATACTCCACCTCACCCAAAGTCACCTGTGCTGGGCGAAAGAAGTATTCAGTACGAACCGACAAAGCCGTCGCTAATTTAAGTAAAACTCCCGACGAAGGCATACTCTGGTCGTGCTCGTATTTTTTAACCATGTTGGCACTAATACCAACTTGCTCACCCAAGGCCTGCATCGACAGGCCAGCGGCTGCACGGGCTCGTTTTATGCGCTCTCCAATCATACAGACCTCTGGTTTATAAAAACTAAAATAATTTTAAAAATATAAACCAAGTTGGCGTTTTTGTCGATTGGTTTTACAGGGCAATCATTCGCGTGTTCGCGCACACACTTCCCCATGCCTTTATACCCTTACGCCAAAACCACTATCCGTTTGGCTTTTGGATCGAAACGCCAAACAGGGAAATTAGCCCATTTACTGTTTGGCGTCTCGATTGAAATCCAACGCTGGTAGGCCTTGCCCGTACTGGCTCAAAGCAAGATTTGGTACTTTTTACGCCCTAAACCAACCTCGACTCCAAAGTCCAAACCGTTTGATTTTTTAAACCCAGAATGCAAACGATCGTTTGGCGTCTCGATTTTTTTACACTTGGCGAACGCAGCCAAACAGCGCTGTATTGGACGATGTATTTCAAACAGTTAGCCGCACACCGGCCATAACCAAAAACCGATTTGACTGGTTAGTTTGATGGCCATTTCTTTCATCTATTTCACCACCAAGTCTGCATCCGACCACTGAAAATAGACGGCATGAAAAACCAACAAGGTGATGTGTGACGTGTTATGGGCTAGTGACAACGATTGGAATAGAGAATGGATACAGCAGGTGGTCGATTTATTGGTTGGGCATGGCGCGTTTACCCTCTACCCAGCACTAAGCCAGTGCGATAATGCAGCCGAACGCTTAACCCGCTGGCTGACTTTTCAGTTACCACGCGTTAAACAAGCGCACCCTGGCTGCCCGATTCACCAATGGCTGAATAGCATTGGCGCACAAGTGATCGTAGAAAAATGGCAGAGCCCAGAACAATGGCCCAACTTATATTGGCTACCTTTGCCTGAGGTTGATGGCCACGCGCAAGGCGGCTTGGTTTTGTTACCGGCACATTTTTTACCGGTATATGGGGATTGCACAAGCCAAACCAACACATTGCACACAAACGCACCCGCCAACGCCAGTATCTTTTGGTGCATTACGCCTTTATCTAAAACAGGAAAGCGAGCTACCTTGCACCCCAAACAGCAAAACCGAGCTTTTTGCCTGCCCAGTTTGCCGGAGCAAATGGGTAAATCGTGCACAGGGTTGTTACTGAGTGGCTTAAGAAAAGCCAACGGAAAACCAAACGGCAACGTGATCAGCCACCAGATTAACCTAGCTCTACTGCACCACCTTTGCGAGCCGGAGAGTGATGTGTGGTTGAAAGCGAATTTTGGTGCCGTAACTCATTACGGTACCAAAAATTAGAAGCCTGAAAAAAGAGTAACCCCTCGGAGGGCGCTGATCTAACGGGTAGCGGGAGGGGTGTTGTTGGTGCAATTTTAATATCAAAAGCGCCAAATAGCTCGATATTATTTGATGTCGCTTTTTAATTGGCAGTATGTATCAGACTGTTTTAAGCTCCTGCTTCTTAGAGGCATTCATAGCAAGCTTATTAAAACGAGCTTCATCTGTATTATCGTAGATTATCTGAGGTAAGATCCCAACTCCAAGTTGTTCTTTTGTCGACGGTGATAACTCGTTGATTCTGTCGTATATCCAGTCAACCAGTTTTTCTCCATCCATCACGGAAACATTCTCACGTTTAGCAAGCTCTAACGTATCGTCTGAAACCGTTGCAGTCGTAATAAGCCATTTATCAACGTGCTCATCTTCTTCAATCTCAGCTAGTTGTCGGATCCCCCACCCACTAGTTTCACCTCTATGGTGCTTAACTTGGATAAACACTCGGTTACTCGATACCGGGTCAGTGCGACTTGCCTCAATGTCGACATCAGAAATATCTGAGGTCTTATTTTTCGCAGCTATATGAGCAGAGTATCCTTCCAACTCCATGAGCTCTTTAACCAACCTTTCTAAGCCATAACCTCCACTTGCCAAAGTAGTCGAGCCATTTCTTAATCTAGAAAGTAGAGTCTCTTTAAAGTCAGCAACTTGTTTATCCTTCTTCTGTTGAAAAATACTGTCAAAACAGACTTGGTTGTTGTCTTTTAACTGAGTGACGTACCCCTCTATTTCATCTGCGAATTCATTCAATGAAGCAATAGTCATTCTGATTTTTAATCGACTTTCCAATCGCTGTGATAACTTCGCGCGAGGAATTTTAATCGGCTCACCATGTTCATTTTTAAAGTAATCGACGTTAATACAATTAGCTCCATAGCCGCCATTTTTATCATAAGACTTTCCGCCTCGAACAATTCCAATAACAATAGCTCTATGTACAGGAACTACGACTATATCTCCGGGCTTAGCATGGAAAAATCGAGAAATTTGATTTCTCTGTCGACCAATATTGATCTGCTCACCTTCAACATATTTCATTAAATCTTCAAAGTCAGAGAAAGACGACATCTCAATACAGTCCCACCCGTACCCAGCTAAATTTTTAGAAATTAATTCACTTGGGCTTCGAACCAAAATTATCTTACTCACACTTTCTCCTTAAAGCTCATGCAAACCCGCACACTGAATTTCACCACCCGAATCACTAACATATTAATAATAACCAGTACAACAGCGGCCTACGGCAAGCTGTTGTACTGGTTATTATATATTTAATATAAAGATCCTATCCCAACCCTAGCTCTCAGTTCATTTCGCAGCATTTGCACAATCACCAAGTGACAAACCCCCGAAGCAAAGTGAGTCCCCATATCTCCCATAGAAACTCAACCGCAAGCATATAGTTCAGAGCACACCGAGAGCCGAGACACTAATCCCGTACAATTACCACCAGAAGGTACTCTAGTAGCCACCGAATGAGCTTAGGACAGCGATATTCACACACTGATGGTTAGTAGTAGCGATGGAGAATACCGCCATTTATTACTCTTTAATGAGGTCGGTAAGTCAGCCGACTAACACCTAACCCATTTTTTCTTGGACTGAGGACTGCGCTTGATTTGGTTATTCTTGGAAAGCTCATTGATTGCCTTGGTAAAATCTGACTTTGACAGCCCTAGCTGCTTTTGAAAGCTAGGATCTAAAGCACGAGGAGACTTCAAAGCATGAAGAAGCTTGTCTTCAGGAGATTTTTGAGGTGTCTGCTGTGGCTTAACAATTGGAACAACTGTGTTCTCTCTAGTTCTGATGCTTTGAAAAGGTGCGCCTAATTGCTTGCACTGAAACTCAAATGCTGAAATCAAGCTTTCATCGTTACTGTATAGCTCAAAATGAACAGAGCCCAACTGCTTTTTATCTAAAGCAAGTAGCACCCTAGACAGATATGCAATGATATAGAAATCGGCTTGGTTCTGACCTGTCGGATAGTCAGATAAGAACAGGTACAACGACTTTTCACAAACAAGCTTGACTGAATCTGACTTAGAAAAAGGCTATGTTCTGCTAAATT
>DDJQ01000018.1 GCA_002339125.1 Alteromonadaceae bacterium UBA2620 | reverse complement strand
TCGAGAACATCAGAATACGCACTATATCACCCCAGGTGATGCTTTCCATCTCTGTGCCCGGACGGATGCCGGTATTTACTGCAATCTCACAGTAATCATAAAGTAGCTCTCTGATTTGCCTTGTCTTCTCGGTGTGAGCGTAACGTTCACTTTCGTAAATACCATCAATTACAGCGTCATACTCTTCTTCTGAGAATGCGGCTCGGCGTGTTCCAGATTTACCTTTCGACGACAATACTGGCACTTGTATCGGTATCATCCACTTGTGTTCAATAGCTTCTTTAAACACTAAGTTAAGCGCAGCATTATGGGTCTTTAACGTTGATGAAGCCGGTGTTCTGCCGAATTGTTTAATACGCCACTCATCAAATTTTTTAATGGCGTCTTGGTCTATCGATGTAACGTATGTTCTGTCAAAGTAGGGGATGTGATATTTGCGGAGAGCTAGGGAGTAGTCATGACGAAATTTCTTTTCGGTATTTTTGTTCCCTTCCTGGCTCTCTATAAAGTCAATCAAGGTCTCAGGGATTCGTTCCTTGGGTTTTTCAGGAGAGGTGACATTAAGCTCTCGTTCAAGTTTTTCAATAACTCTTTCCGCTACATACCGGAATCTTTTGCTTTGAACTAGCGTATTGGTTTCGATTCGGATTTCGTGGTCGAGAAATATTCGATGTGCCATAGCGATGGCTTCATCTTTATCTTTCTTTTTAGTTGATTTGCAGTACCACGTATTGAACAGTACAAATCGCGCATACCAACGTTCGCTGTTATCTTGTTTGAAGATGTACAGCGTGTCGTTTATGTCATGTCTAGCAATCTGTTTAGCCATGCTGCTAGTAGAACAGGTTATATGTTGATTTGCAAAGAATTTGCAAAGCTATTTTATGTTTTAATTAGGTTTTTGATTTATATCATTTTTATGGCTAAGCTGTCTATTGAAAATCCGCGTGTCCCTGGTTCGATCCCGGGTCGAGGCACCATCATCCAAGCCCTTGCAGAAATGCGAGGGCTTTTTTGATCCCGGCGTTAGAAATTTCTCAGCAAACGGGACACGCGCGTGTCGCCTGCCGGTAACCGTGAGTCTCAATCTCAGGCCGATGACCAACTATATTAGCCAATGGGCTCGCTTTTATTATTAACATAAAAAAAACAGGCTTTTACTGAGCAAAAATGCAGAAAAATGGATTGCACTTTATTATCAGTCCGTCATGATCCCCGACGATAATGAGTATGTACAAGCTCGCATTATCGATAGAGCAAAACGTTATTCTCAGTAATACAGGCAAAGCATGGCGGCAATAGGTATTGATTACGGTACATCCAATTCAGAAGTGGTATTTTTTGACGGTAATCATCACTCTCACGTAAAACTCGATCCTCAGGTAAAAGACGGGAATAAAATTCGCTCGTCGATTTTTATTTATTACCCGGACGAATTGCCCACGCCGCCCGATGAGATTGTCGAAGCCAAAGTGGCGCAGCTACAGCGAGTTATCGGTGAGCAAATCGAAAAAGAAAAGCAGCGTTTTTATGAAGCTAAGGATCCTAACGAGCAACAGGTCTATAGCGACAGAATAGAAAGCCTGCGCGGTCAGTTTCACGACCGCCCTGGGTTACAAAAGCGCGCAATTCAATTACTGCTGAAAGATCTCACCGTTCAGAATTTGTCGCTTAAGCAGTTAGTGGAAACCGGTACTTTTGCCTTTGGTGAAGAAGGCTTCAGACGTTTTCTGGCCACACCGGAGAAGGGCCGATTAATCTATTCACCAAAGAACTTTCTGGGCGCGAGCTTAGACGCCCAACAGCAGGAAGCGTTTGTTGGAATGATTGCCAAGCAGCTTGGTTATTTTCGCCAGTGTGCAGAAACACAACTTCAGCAAGCAGTCGATACGGCGGTAATTGGCAGGCCGGTTAAATTCCACGGAACACGCGGAGAGACCGGCAATGTGCAAGCGATAAATATCATGCAACAAGCTGCAGCGTTGGCCGGGTTTAACAACGTTAGTTTCCTTGAAGAGCCCATCGCCGCGGCCTACAAAATTGAGCGTACGTTAGCAAAAGAAACCACTACGCTGGTGGTGGATGTGGGTGGCGGGACAACGGATATTTGCTGTATCCGATTAGGCTCAGAGTCAGCGCAGCCAGAACAACACAACAAGCCGGTACTAGGTGTAACAGGCAAGCGTTTGGGCGGAATGGAGTGTGATAAAAATCTGGTGCTAAAAGCCATTGCGCCGCATTTGGGGCAAGACCTGTCGATGCAGAACGGGCTGCCTGTGCCGCCCACTTATTTTTCTGATATGTGCGCCGTAGATGATATTCCCAAGCTCACCCGGTTCTTTTCAGACGAATACGGGCTGGAAATCATGCAAACCATGTCGATTGTTAAAGAGCCTAAACGGCTTGAGCGACTGCTGATTATTCAGGAAGAGAAGCTTTCGGCCAGAGTAGTGAACTCAGCGCGAATGGCGAAGGAGTTATTGTCGTCGAAAGCACAAATTACTTTGCCTTTGTCGTACATAGAGCCAGACTTCAGCATTAGTATCGACAATCAGATGTTAGCTCAGTCAATGCAATCCTGGCTAAGTAAGGTGATTCGTCTAATAAAAGAGTGTCTGGCTCAAACTGATATTGAGCCAGAGGTGGTTATGATCACCGGTGGCATGAGTTTGTCTCCTGTTCTGCGCGACACACTGTCCACTGGGCTACTGGCAGGGTTACCACTGCTCGAAAATGACGCTTTTAACTCTGTATGTGAAGGTCTGGCGATTCAGGCATACAGAGTAAGTGGTACTCAAACGCCCCGTTAAAAGCTTATGGGCGGATTAGTTACGCTAGAGGTTAACGATTTCCTTTTCACTTAATGGTTTGGTGCACAGAATGTAACAGTTGTAAAAGTACTGTCCTTTGTTGGATAGGAAGATGAGAATGCTTCTTATTTCCAAGTCGTAGAGTCAGAAGTACATTCCCTTGAAAAATTTAGTATTAGCTGGTGCTGTGTGTTCACTGGCGTCAGGTGTTGCTGCCGCAGGTCTGGATGACAACGAAATTAGCCTGAATGCCGGCTTATCCTATCAGTTATCTGATGCCTGGACGCTTGGCCTTGGGTTTGCTCAGGCCGCCAGAGGCAAAGAAATTGGCGATGGTTTTACTATCGATGAGTACCTTTACGATGGCGAAGATATTTCAGTGGTGGCGGGCGATCTTAAACCTGAAAAAGTGACCAGTATCGAAGCCTCTGCTGCTTACAGCGCGAATAACCTGGAAGCCCGGTTTAGTGTATACCAGTCTGTAATCGCCGCACTAATAGCGCCCATGCCGGAAGCAAACAGTTTGCATGCTTCGCCCCGCTCAAGGGCAGCCAGTTTCTTTTCCACACTGGTCATTGTTGGATTTCGCCCACGTGTATAAACCGGTGTGCTGTATTCATTGACCAGCGCGGCGCAGAGGTTTTCAAACTTGCTGTAGGAGAACAGCGAAGTCTGGTGAATGGGTTGTGTTACGGGTTGGATATCCGTTTGCGAGACAAAGGCTTCAGGCCCACAACAAATATCTAGATCCTGCTGTGAAATTTTCATGTTGTTGTATTTTGAATATTTTATACCACCTTGCCCGCAATTGTTGGTGGCGTACAAGCTCGTGGTCTTAATATTCTGCTAATTAAGCGACATCATCAAAAAAGCCGGCGAATATGCCGGCTTTGTTACGGTGGTGATGAACTAAGCGGCTTTTTCCTCAGCAATCCAGTTATCTACCATGCGTTCTAAAATGGTCAGAGGCACCGCGCCACTGCCGAGGATCACATCGTGGAAGGCGCGGATATCAAACTTATCGCCCAGCTCGGTCTCGGCTTTCTCTCGTAGTTCAAGAATTTTCAGCATGCCGATTTTGTAGGAAGTCGCCTGACCCGGCCACACAAAATAGCGCTGCACTTCGGTTTTTATCGCACCATCAGAAATGGGCGAGTTATCTCTGAAGAACTGATTAGCCTGTTCTTCTGTCCAGCCTTTGGCATGAATGCCGGTGTCTACCACCAAACGGATAGCGCGCCACATTTCAGAGACTAAGCGGCCAAAATCAGACATAGGATTCTGGTAGCCGCCCATTTCCTTAGCCACCAGCTCTGCATACAACGCCCAGCCTTCAACATAACTGTTAAAGAACGACGTGGTTCTGAATTTAGGTACACCTTCCAGTTCCTGAGCAATGGAAATTTGCATATGATGGCCGGGGTTGCCTTCGTGGTAGGCGATTGCCTCCATTTCGTTCTTAGGCATGGTGGTCATGTCTATCAGGTGAGCATAGTACACACCCGGTGTGCTGCCATCCGGCGAGCCGGCAAAGTAGTGCTGCGGAGCGCCAGCCTGTTCACGATAAGGTTCTACCCGCTTTACAACTAAATCGGCTTTGGGCAGGATTCCGAAGAATTCCGGTAATTTACCGGCTATGTTATCCAGGAAGGCGGTTGCGTCGTCGAGGTAAGCCTGGCGTCCCTCGTCGGTGTTAGGATAATAAAAACGTTCATCGGTGTTATCCGATTTTATGTAGGCAAAGAATTCTTTTAAGGTGCCGTCGAAGCCTTCTGCCTGCTTAATTTTTTCCATCTCAGCCAGAATGCGGTCTACTTCGTTCAAACCAATCTTATGAATTTCATCGGCGGTTAAATCGGTAGTGGTACGTAAGGCCAGCGCAGAGTTGTAATAAGCTTCGCCCTGCGGCAGTGCAGATGCGCCTGTTGCTTCTCGGGAAATGTTCGGCAGGTCATTTTCGAACCAGCTAATCAGCTTGCCATAAGCTGGCATGACTTTATCGAGCAGTGCGGTCTCGGCTTCTTCAATAAAGGTTGCTGCCTGTTCGGCAGTGATCTCGCCGCTTTCCTTAAGCGCTGCCACCTTGGTTTTTACGTCTGCCAGCAATGAAGAATCCTGGTCACTGTCGGGGTCAAAAGGCTTGCCTGAGATAATCGCTTTGCTTTGTTTGATAACGCCTTCGTAAGCAAAGTACGGCGCTTTAACGCCCTCGTCTGCATTGATGGCAACCCGGCTGGTTAATTGTTCAACCGCCCGGCCAACGCCTTCCAGTCTGGAAATATAGGCTTCCATGTCTGAGGTTTCGGCGACTTTATGATAATTAATCAGCAGAGTTGGCAGCATGGACTGCATGCCATTCATTTGCGTGAGTACGTAATTATGGCGGCGAAATTCAGCCTGCTTTTTGGCCTGTTCAAACTGAAACATCCAGATGTCGTAGGATATTTTAGTGTCTTCATCTAACTTGCTGTAATCAAAATTGGCTTTGAGTTCGTCAACGGTGGCCGCCATCCATTGCAGACGTTTATCCTGGCCTTGTTCCGACATGTCATCAATCTGGTCGTAGAGATCCTTACGGCCAAGGCGGGTCATCATCAGCGGGGAAAACTGCAGCTGTTGCTCGTATTTTTCTTCAAACCAGGCATTCAACCGCTCGGATTCGCTAAGCTGGGCGCTTTCGGCTGTGGTGGCAGGTTGTGAAGCAGTACTGGTTTGTGGTGCTTCGGAACAGGCGGTCAGCGTAAGCGCCACCGCACTGAGTAAAAAGAGTCGTTTCATGGTGTAAGCCCCTGGATAGTGGTTAATTATAATTGCTTTGGTTATAAGTAGACCTTGATGCGGGGCTTATTTCAATCACTTCTGTTGATCAGCGTTGTTTCAATCTGTCGGTAAATGCTTTGATCCTCGCCAGACCTTCATGCAACTGCGCTTCCGACGTGGCATAAGACAGCCTGACAAACTGGTCGCCACCGACAACACCAAAATCATTGCCCGGTGTCATGGCCACATGAGCCGCACTGAGTAAGCGGTCACAAAACTCCATGGCAGACATGCCGGTCTGGCTAACGTCAATATAAACGTAAAACGCGCCGTCAGGCTCAACCGGAACCCTGAGGCCCGCGTCAGCCAGGCCTTGCAGAACGATTTTGCGCCGTGACAGTAAGGACTGCCGCCGTTGCTCACAAAGCGCCAGGGTGGGTGGTGTAAAGCAGGCTAAAGCCGCAAGCTGGGCCGGTGTGGAGGGGCAAATATATAAGTTTTGCGCCAGTCGCTCGATAACCGCCACCATGTCGTCCGGTACAATCATCCAGCCTAACCGCCAGCCGGTCATGCCAAAGTATTTTGAAAAACTGTTGATAATTATCGCGTCGTTATCAAACGACAGCGCCGATTGCGGCGAGCCGTTGGTATCGTCACTCAGGTTTAGGTAGATTTCATCGATTATCCGCCACGCGCCGCGGGCTTTGGCAAACTCGCACATTTTGGCAAGGTCGTCAGCAGATACCGCTGTACCGGTGGGATTGGATGGTGTGGCAACCATCAGCGCCCGGGTTGTCTCCTGCCAGTGTTGTTCTACCAATGCAGGCGTTAACTGGAATCTGTCGGCAGCAGCAGTTGGGACCAGATTAACCTTGCCGCCGAATGTGGTAACAAACTGGCGATTGCAAGGGTAGGAGGGATCGCCCACCATCACTTCATCACCCGGATTAACCAGTGCGGCGCACACCAGTAACAGCGCCGCTGACGCACCGGCGGTTACCACTACCCGTTGCGGATCGATCTGCAGCCCGTGCATGGTCTGGTAAAAGCCTGCAATGGCTTCACGCAGACGGTAGTCGCCCAGTGCCCCGGTGTAGGGTAACTGATTCTCTGCAACGGCCTGTTGCATGGCTTGCTGAACCGCTGGCGGTGCGCCAAAGTCAGGCTCGCCAATGTTTAAACGAATAACGTTGTGCCCGGCGTGCTCAAGCGCCGTGGCTTTTTCGCCGAAGGCCATTGCATAGAATGGAGTGATGGCCATGGCGCGGTCAGAATACTGCATGAAACTCTCTATTTGTTTTAGTGTAACCAGCCTGCGCGAACACCGCGCTGGCTGATTAGTACCAGTAATAACGCGATGGAAGTTACGATAACAGGCATTACTACAATGCCCCAGCCCATGATGCTGATGGCATCAATGACCACAAAATTATAATACTGCTGCACAATTACCCCGGCGAGGGAGATCACCAACACAGGGAAAGCCAGCTTTTTGCCCAGAGCCAGTAAGATACTGCCTGTTAAGCCGCCAAAAACGGCCAGGGCGTAAGCGCTGTAAGACCACACCGGGATGTCCCGATAGGCTGCCTGTTGCGCCTCAGGAAGCTGAGCAATCATCTCCGGCGTCATCATGAGTTGACTGAAAAATGCCGCCACGCCAATACCATTCCAAAGCACCATCAGCCAGGCAAACACCTTAAGGCCGGTGGACATCCGTTTTGTGCTGCTCATTCTGACCCCCTTAAACGAATTCGGTAACAATTATGAGTATTACTATACGTGAATTTTGTGTAATAGATAACGGATTATATCTTCTAATGCTTTTGTCTAAAGTGGTGCAATTGGTCAGCTTTTCATCACAAAAAATGTGCAGCGCTGATTATTACTCAGGAATAGATTGTTAAGTAATTGTATTAAAGATACTGTATACGATATCTTTTATGCAGACTGTCGGTTGCTGCTGGTTATTTATCCCAAAACAGCCGTCGAATCAGTGAATTGGTACAGGGTTTGAAACGCTTGTGTGAATACCGTCTACGGAAGGGCGCAGAACAACAACACGGTCTCGAATTCAAACTCCCTGAAACAAGACTGAGAAAATAACGATATGGCACATAAATACACAAGCAAAACCTTTTCACTTTCCCTACTGGCTGGTGTTATTGGCCAGCTACTGATTGGTTCCCAGGCAGCTGCCCAAACCAGTGACGAAGCCGAAGCACAAAAAGAAGAGAAAATCGTTGTCGTCGGCCGTCGTATTTCACAAACCGACATCGCCATAGGTACCGATGAAGCGACCAACACCCTGGCCGTTACCCGCGATGAGCTTCTTTCTGCTCCGTCAGGCATTTCAGGTCTCAAGATGTTGGAAAATTTGCCAGGATTTAACGTACAAACTGATGGCGCGCTGGGTCTTTATGAATTTGGTAACTCGGTACAGGTTCGGGCTTTCCAGTTAAGTCAGATGGGTTTTGTACTGGATGGCATTCCCATGGGACGTTCAGACGCTTTTGGTGGGAGTCCTATTTTCCGATATGTCGACAATGAAAACCTTGGCGCCGTTATCGCTTCACCGGGTGCCGGCGATGTTTCGGCACCAACTTATGCTTCACTGGGCCCTATTGCGTCTTACAGCACCGTTCGTCCATCTGAAGACATGGGTGGCATGGTGGCCGTCACTGTGGGTGATTTCGACTTACAACGGACCTTCGTAAAACTGGAAACCGGCGATATCGACGGTTTCAGAGCGTATGTCAGTCGCTCTAAAACTGACAGCGACCTGTGGCGTGGCCCCGGTACGATTGACCGGGAACATATCGAAGCTAAAGCCTTGTATGAGTTCGGTGACAGCTACATCCGTGCCACCTATGTTGCCAATGATTTCTTTGACTACGATTCACCGTCTGCACCAGCGTCTCAATTTGCTGACGATTACTACTACAGCTATTTGAGCAGTATTCCTGAAGGCTGTGTTGAGCCCAAGCCTGGCGTGTATGACTTTAATGGTGATGGGACGATCAATGACGAGGATTTTATACCGGTATTTACTGGTTCAACTGGCAAGGATAGTTGTACCCTTTATTACGAAGATCGCATCAATATCCGCGACGATAAACTCTACTCATTGGGTTTTGGTACCTATTTTACCGAAGATATAAAGCTGGATGTTACCGCATATTATGAAGACAAAAACGGCTATGGTGTGTCACCAGACACTTATGAAAATACGTTGAGTATTTATAAACGGCAAGTGGCAGCAGGACTGGATGTGGTGCATCCACGCGGTGTGCAGTATGGTTTATCCACGGTGGGCGGAGAACGTGAAGGTTTAGTTGCCGGCCTGACCTGGTTTATGGGCGACCATAAAATTGAGTTCGGTGGCTGGATTGAAGACGATACCTACAACCGTACCCAGGCACGCCTGAATAAAACCGGCGGCAGCGCCGACGGTGATGTAATTATGGATGAGGTGGCTTATTACCGTCGTAATTACACCGCAGTGCGCGATACCACCCAGCTTTACGTAAAAGACAACTTCAGCATGATGGATGACAATCTGATGCTGGAAGTGGGCTTTAAGTCTTTGTCTATCGATTACTCACTGGATGGCTACCGTGATTACGCGGATTACGAAATTGACAGTCAGCCGGGTTATGGCCCACAGTCGGTTGAAGCTGAATACAGCGACAACTTCTTACCCATGGTGGGCGCGGTTTACCGGTTAAATGATAGCGATCAGATCTTCGCCTCATTCGCACAAAACTATGCATTACCGGCCGGTACCGACGATATCTTCGATAACGCTGTTGGCTTTGATGCCCCGGATCCTAAAGGGGAAGAAGCCGATAACTATGAGTTCGGTTTCAGAACCAACCGCGAAACTTATAACGGAGCGATAGCCTTATTTTATACCCGCTTCGACAACCGCTTAATTGCCAGCAGTGTAATGAATCCCGCCACCGGTCAGCCTGAAGCATTCTACGTGAATGCAGGCGCCTCCAAGGCCTACGGGGTTGAACTAAGCGGTGTGTTCCAGCCAGAAGTCTTTGATCGCGAGCTCTACTTTAATGCCAACTTATCTTATAAAAAAGCTGAGCTGGTGGATGGATTTGGCAGTAACCCTGCTGGCAGTCAGTTACCAGACAGCCCGGAATGGCTGATGACTGGTGGCGTTACCTACGAGCCGACAGAATGGCTGGTAGCCAACTTCTCGGCTAAATATACCGGTAAGCGCTACACCGACTTCGCCGAATCTATTGAACTGGACAGCTACCTGGTAGCACAGGCCTATGTCGATATCGGTGGTCCTAACAACTTTGGCATGCCTGAAAATATGCGTCTTCGCTTCAACATCGACAATGTGTTCGATAAAGAAGTGATGTCTTTTGGTTTTACCGGTTCGACGTTTGGTCGCCCGCTTAGCCCGCGTACCTTCCAGGCAACCCTGACGGTAGACTTTTAATGAAGATAAAAATTAAACAAACATTGTGCGCGTTAGCTGTGGCTGCTTCATGCAGCCCGGCTTTCGCCATGGCCGATGCGGCTAAACTGCATGATTCGCTGGTGGTTATGGACACGCATCTCGATACGCCTGCGCTACTCGTGCAACCGGGCTTCGACATAATGCATTCGCACACTTTTGCCGACGATTTCTCCCAGGTGGATGTGCCGCGGATGAATAGCGGTGGTCTGGATGGTGGCTTTTGGGTGATTTACACGCCGCAGGGGCCGGTAACCGAAGCAGGATTTAAGTCGTCCCGTGATACCGCGTTACTGCGCGCTATGGCGATCCATAAAATGGTAGCGGCTAACCCTGATACGTTTGCGCTGGCAACCGAACCGGAAGACGCTAAAGCGATTGCTGAGCAAGGCAAGAAGATTGTCTATGTCAGCATGGAAAATGCATACCCGCTGGGGGAAGACCTGAGTTTGCTGGACACCTTTTATAAAATGGGTCTGCGCATGGTGGGACCAGTCCACTTTAAAAATAATCAGTTTGGTGACAGCTCAACTGACCCCGATGGACAGCAGTACGGCGGCCTGTCGCCGCTGGGTAAAGAGCTGGTGAAAAAGGCCAATGAGCTGGGCATTATTCTGGATGGCTCCCATGCCCACGATGATCTGTTGGAAGACATGATTGAGTTATCCAAAACTCCGGTGATCCTATCGCATTCCGGCACCAAAACGATCTATGACCACCCTCGCAATGTGAATGACAGCCTGCTTAAGAAGCTGGTGGAGAGCGGTGGCGTTATTCATGTAAATGCCTATAGCTCTTACCTGAAGGAATTACCTCAGGATCCGGAGCGTGGAAAAGCCTACGGCAAATTATTCCGGCAAATGGGTAACATTGCCCAAATGAGCGAAGCCGAAATTGCAGCGCTTAAAGCAAAACGCAAACAGATCGATATGGAACACCCCGCGGTCAGAGCAACCTTTGAGGATTATATGGAGCATTTCCTTCATATTCTTGAAGTCGCCGGACCAAAGCATACCGGTGTCGGCGCCGACTGGGATGGCGGTGGTGGTGTCGAA
This sequence comes from Alteromonadaceae bacterium UBA2620, assembly GCA_002339125.1. Lineage (GTDB taxonomy): Bacteria > Pseudomonadota > Gammaproteobacteria > Enterobacterales > Alteromonadaceae > Alteromonas. Next base: position 23,574 of record DDJQ01000018.1, on the reverse strand, counting down.
ACCATGATGGATGTGGCCGCACTGCCTAAAATTACCGAGCGCTTACTGGCAGAGGGCTATACCGAAGAAGATTTAGCTGATATCTGGGGGAATAACGTGCTGCGCCTGTTACAACAGGCGAAAGACTACGCACAATCCCTCAAGGAATAGTTTTTATTGCTTGTTCTCCGTAAAAACAGCAATGCGGGCACACTTTGGTGTGCCCTTTTACTTTCAGTTCTTAATCACCTAAAAAAGTAAATTCTACAAGATGATTTTGCCAGTGGTGTCGGCGATTCGTAACGGAAGATATCTGAACATTTTTGTCGGAGTCGCCGACTGCGACCAAAGGGTGTTGTGCGACCCGGTGACCGTGAACCACTCTGGACTCCCCGCAGCCCTTAACAGTGAACAACATCATCGGACCTGACAGAACAAACTAGACCGTCAATGACGGCACATCCTTGTGCCGCATCGACTGAATCCTCATCCATGATGATTCTTCCAGTTTGTTATGTCTGCCAGGGCCGATGACAACACTGAAGAAGGGCGCAAGTCTTATTCTTTCTTCGATTTACCACAGCCGGTTAGATAAAAAGCAAAGGTCTCTTAAAGACAATATTCTTAATGATGCTATCTGGCCGAATAAGAGGTTTATTGCGATTTCTCAGTTTCCTCTATCTTTTGCCATAGTGCTTCTGCATCAGCAGTGAGCATTGAATAGGTCTTTATATCGCCATTGCGCTGCGCATGCATGGCCTTCTCGAGCAGGGCCGAGTGCTGCTTTCGAAGTTTTGCGGTCGGGTCTTTTTTGAATAATCCAAACATTGTATTTGCCTGTTGGGTTTTCCCTGTTAACGAGTCCCAGGCCTTTTGGGATCAACTAATAAATACCGGCTTGGACGAATAGCGCCAATTTGTGGCGCATCTGTTTCCTTCTGCCTGGTGAATTTTCTTACCTTATATCCACAGATAGCAAGCAACACATAAACCGCTTTGCTCTCTGCCTGTTTAACAACCTGAGTGACTTAAGCGTTAGTCAATGCTCTGCCACCATGGCTTGCTGGCAGGCGGCGATGCCAGATTTATGGGCTGGCCAATCAGCGGTGTATGTAGCTGGTAAGGCGCGTTTTCGCTGAGAGCCCGAATTTCTTGGAAGGGTTCTTTCCACGGATGGCGTGCCAGCGCGAAGCGACCAATGTGAATGGGCAGCAATGCCCTGGCGTTAACATCTATCGCTGCCTGCTTTGACTCACTGGCGGTCATGTGAATATAAGGCCAGCGTGGATCGTATTGCCCGGTATCAAGCGCCACCAGATCGAAGCCACCAAAGCGTTCGCCAATGGCTTTAAAGTGCGGGCCGTAACCTGAATCCCCGCCCAGCAATAGACGAGATTGCGGGCTGGTAATAACAAATCCGCCCCACAAGGTCTGATTGCGGGTCAGGCTGCGTCCTGAATAGTGTCTGGCCGGTACCAGGTGAATTTGTACGTCATTGTCTAACTCCAGGCTGTCATACCAGTCTGCTTCGTGCAGCTGCTCTGGTGTGTAGTCCCAGTGAGAAAAATGGGCGCCGATACCCAGCGGAACAAACACCTTTTTTACCTTGTTTTTCAGCGCTACGGTGGTGTTGTAGTCGAGGTGGTCATAGTGGTCATGAGAGATAAGCAGCACATCAATCTCTGGTAAATCGTCCACTGTAAAGATGGTTGTTCCTTTAAACGCTTTAACCATAAACGAGAACGGCGAAGCGTAGTCGCTGAAGACCGGATCTACCAGAATGCGCTGGCCGTTAAGTTGCAGATAAAAGCCTGAGTGGCCAAGCCAGACGATCAGGTTTTCCTCGCGGGGGAGGCTTTTAAAGTCTACTTTGTTTACCGGTATCGCCCCTTGCGGTGCCAGATTATCGGCCGATGAGGTAAGGTTACCCCACATCACTGACCAGGTACTGATGCCTTCTTTAAGTACCGGCGTGGTTACCTGATTATGAAAAGTTTGTTCCCCGGCATTGTAGTTAGCTGACCCCGAATATGCCTTCTGCTGTTGTGCGTCCGGCGTCGCGCCAAACCGCGCCAGGTTGAGGACCACACAACCACCCAGAATGAGTGTGGCTGCGATAATCAGTAATACGGTTATAACGCTTTTCATTTTGAGTCTTCTCTTTGTTGCTGCAGGGTCAGGTATTGCCATGATTTCTGGTCATTATCACAAACCGTTGCTGCCCCTGATAGCCACAAAAAGCGCTATCTCTTGCCTGATACTCCTATTCCGGCAATTGAGGGAGGGTTTGATAGGCATTGTGAATTGCTGATCCATATCTATGTTATTGCATTCAAAGTGCCGAACAGAGTTATCAACAGCTAATGAGTCTGAAGCCTGCACATTTATGTGAGGAAAACACAACACCGAAGTGAACCGTAGCGGCGCTTTTACGGTACTCATACCACAATCAAATAATGAGGCAGTTTATGTGGTGTGCAGAGTGTGAGTCGATTGACGAGTATTTTTATTCCACTACGTACTTTTGGTTGTTTTTACCCACCAGCGAAGCCATCAATAAAGTCACCAAAATGGCTGAGTATGCGAAGTATCCGCTGGAAAGTGTGGAGCATAGGTGTTTGCGGGTGCAGGTTGAGCAAAGCCAGACGGGGAACTTTCTCAATCAACTCAATGGTTGTCTGGACGGGCCTGAATTTGGCGGTACCAAGGTAACCACTTCCGCCCAGCCATCACAACTTAACATTGAAGAAATAAGTCGAATGACTACAGCTGAGGTGCTTACCCGCCGCTATCAGGCCCAGTGGCTGGCCGAAGCCATGAACAAGCATACTTATGAAAGCTGGTTTCAACCTATTGTCAGGGCCGGCAGCGGTGTGGCAGACCCGTCGATCTTTGCCCATGAGTCACTGTTCCGTATCTTTGATGCTCACGATTCCTTAATACCGCCTGGCTTTGCGTTCTCACTGGCCGAGCAAAGTAACTTGTTGTTCGCGCTGGATCTTACTGCCAGACGTTCGGCAGTTGAGTATTTCTCACGGGCTAAACTTAAGGGCAAGGTGTTCATTAATTTTAACCCCTCAAGTATTTACGATCCGGCTTATTGCTTACGTGCTGCGGCTTCAGCTATCAATGAACTGGGTCTCAAGCCCGCAGATGTGGTGTTTGAAATTGTAGAAACCCACCGCGCAAATGACATGAACCACTTAAAGGGGATACTGTCATTTTACCGCAGCTCAGGATTTGGGGTGGCGCTCGATGATATTGGCTCAGGCTGGTCTGGTTTAAATCTGCTGGAGCAGTTGAGACCGGACTACCTGAAAATTGATATGGAGCTAATCAGCGGCATCGACGAAAACGCTTATAAACAAAATATTATTTAGCACCTGATTCAGATAGCCCGTAAAAATCGTACGGAAGTGATTGCTGAGGGGATAGAAACTGAAGCTGAGGCGGAAATGCTCACCGAGCTGGGAGCGGACTACCTGCAAGGCTATTACTTCGCTAAACCAAAACGTTACAGTGACCGGATCAGCACTGAAGAACGTGAGTCGATTTATCAGTCAACCCGGCATATTGAAGAGGCAAAGAAAGCACACCAACTCTCATAGTTCACACTGAGCGCTTAGCGTATTTGAACAAAAAAAGACAAGTTTTGTTTACATTTGTCTTTTTTCAAACTACATTAAGTAAAGTTTGTTTTACTTTATGGAAGGTTTAATTGATATGGTTGACTCTCAGGAACTAAGCCGCCGGCAACGTAATCAGCTTAATCACCGCCGACTGGCCGGTTTTACTCTGGTCTGGCTGTTGTCGTTAGCTCTGGTGTATTTTGGCCATCGCTACTTATGGGGGGGAGCGGCTCTGGTAACCGCCGCAATGGTTGGGCTCAATATTATTGCGGGCATCGCAATGATGATCGCCAACAAAAGACTGCTTGCCGGACTGGATGAGCTGGAGCAGAAAGTTCAACTGGAAGCCATGGCACTGGCATTAGGCGCCGGATTGGTAGGAGGCTTTGCCTATTCGGCGCTGAGTCAGACCGGTATATTACCGTTCCATGCGGAAATTTCACACCTAGCCGTTTTTATTGCGCTGACTTATCTGGTTGCCATGGTTAAGGGAGTGAAGAAGTATCAATGAAAAACCGATTAAAAGTGCTCAGAGCAGAGCGAGACTGGACTCAGGCCGATTTGGCCGAGCGACTGGATGTGTCCCGGCAAACTATCAACGCTATCGAGAAGGGCAAGTTTGACCCGAGTCTGCCCCTGGCGTTTAAAGCATCGCGATTATTTGGCTTAACCATCGAAGAAATATTTCAGGACGAGTAACCTTTAGCAAGCGGAGAAATTTATGTACAACCTAACCTGTAACTCAAAAAATCATATCACTATCGCACTGATATTTGCTGCCGCAATGCTGTTGAGCAGTTGGCTTATGCAAGGTCAGGAGAACTCAGCGGCGTTGTTTATTGGCTTAATCAGTGCCTATCCATTGCTGACTCGTTGGCTTAAAGACAAACGTTCAACTGGGTGTTAGTGATGTGCAGTGATGTGCCTGGCATGAAGGTATGGATCTGTCATTCCTCCCCTTCGCCAGGCTACCCTTTAGGAGCGCGGCTGTGAGTATCCGGCCAGTTGCTCAAACAGCTTCAGACGTTCCACCGGCTTGCTGATGACATTGGTAAAGCCAGCTTCGCGGTAGGCGCGAACATCGTCCTGCATTACATTGGCTGTGAAAGCCCAAATGGGGATGTCAGGGTTGAATTCGCGTATTTTGGTGGAGGCCTCAATACCACCCATTACGGGCATTCTGATATCGCACAGGATCAAATCATATTGTGTCGACTTTACCGCCTCGACTAACCTGGCGCCGTTATCCACAAACGTAACCTGAGTACCACAATCCAGCAAAAAAGCCTCGACAACCAGTTGGTTAATTTCATTGTCTTCTGCAATCAGCACCCTTAAGTGACTCATATCCGGTGTTTCAGGAGTAGATGGTGGAGTGCTGATGGGGTCAGACATTGTCTCGGGGTGGCAAGCTGTGCGCGGCAGGCGGGAAAAAGACAACGCATCATCAATAAGGGGTGTGAAGTGCTGGCTTTCGGTTTGATGAATCTGATGGGTTTTCTTCGACCAGTAAGGGGTATTGGTTTGTTTGTCGAGCTCCCAAACGCCCGTGGCGGTTACTTCCTCAAGAATTTCCAGCGAGACAGTGCTGCGTTTTAATTCTGTGACATCCAGCCCAATCCAGTACATGTGCTCGTTGCTTTGATCGATATCCGTATGCCAGAGTAACCAACGGATACCCGAGGCGCTGGCATAGCGAATCAGATACTTGTTACCTACGCCGGAGGCTGCCGACTGTGCTAACTGAAAAGAAAAAAGTGGAGTTCGTCGGCACTGACAAAGTCAAAAATCATCGTAATGGGTGATTGCTCTTTGCCAGCCTGCTTATACAATAGCTGCGCGGCGGGATTGCAATGCACAATATCACCATTATAAACGGTGACAAACTGGAGGTCTGCCGAGAGTCGGTTAAACCTTTCAAAGTTGATGTTCTGGCTCACAGGGGGCTCATCTGATAGTAAATTAACGTACTGCAACTACTAATAGCGGTTTACGATTGGGGTAGAGCCGGGCTTAGAATTCCCTGTATCGCCAAAAAAATGATCAACCCAATCAACAGGCTCCGTTACAAGCGTAGGAAACTTTGCGCAGATTTTCTAATTTGTACTACCTTTGAACTATATATGGCAGTAATTCTAAAGGCTTATGATTGATAACATTGACAAGTGAAATGGATGGCACGATGAATTCGAAGGAGAAGATATCAAATCAACCATTGCGAGCAATTAACAGCACCCAGCACTGCGGTGGCTGCTATCTGCGTCACGCCGACGTTAACAATGCAACATCAGCCTGTCGTTACTGTTTTACCGGAAAAATTGTGGCGCCGGACACGCTAGTTCTGCCGCCGGTCTGGACTGGGTTAAATTCTCTGTCGGTATTCTCGGCGATGCAAAACCTGCCTCTGGAAGCGCTGCAAAACAAGGCGCTTAAAATTGATTTTTCGCAGGTTGAATTTCTTGATTCGTCGGGGTTGGGGGCGTTGGTAGGACTGCAAAAACAACTGGTGGAAAACCAGATTGTTATTCAAATTATTGGTGCTGATGCGCATGCCCGGCGATTACTGAAAACCGCCAACCTGCATCAGATGTTCTTTATTAATTAGCGGGTAGTTCGGCTAGATAAATTTACTCAAATGAGGATGTGCCAGCTCTATCCACTGCTTTTGGCAGGGTTCATCAATAAAGCTGAAATCAGTAAAATCAAAGCCCGGCGCAACTGAACAACCTACCAGCGAGTAGTCTCCGGTACTAGTGGCTGCCTGATAGTGGCCTCCGGGGACCACAGTTGCCAAATCATCCTCTGGTCCGCCAATGCGTTTTTCATGTAGCTGTTGCTGGTGCAATTGAAACAGCGTGAGTGGCGCACCATCATAGTGGTTCCAGATTTCATCATGCAAAACTTTATGAAAGCGGCTGACCTGACCTTTTAGCAGTAAAAAGTAAATATGCGTGACGGCAGGACGAGGTAATCCGTGTTTAGGCGAACAGACTTCTGCGGCAGAGCGGTAAATCTGGCGATAATAGCCGCCCTCCGGATGCGGTTCCAGACCGAGTTTATTCACTAAAGGATGCATTTATTACTCCACTGGGGGCCATAACCAATACTCTCGATATTGGCAGAAAAGTGTTAAATCCAGGCCGTTGCGGCTTGATTCAGAATTTAGCATACATAAGGGCAACGCAATGTGCATCTATTTTATTAAAATAATGTTAATTTATTGCTGCAAAATAGAGCGTGGAAGAAGGCATTGAACTTATTACACACCCGGGTACGTATAAATTTCATAAAGTCGTTCACATGCACTACTGTTAAATATGTAAGTGTAAGAATTTAATGGGATTTTTGGCTGGTTAGGAAAATGCATGAACGGTTTAAGGCTAGTAATCACAGCAATGAAAAAGGAAGCGTAAAACATGAAATACCAAACTTATTCGCCACTTAAGGTGAATGATCATTCCTATTCTGCGATCAGTTTTGACAAGCTTTCCGAACAGTACGATCTGGCAAGACTGCCCTTTTGTGTCAAAATTTTACTCGAAAACCTGTTACGACATGAGCACACAGACTTTGTCAGTGATACCGACATTGAAACCATCGCTAAGTGGGATACCAGTGATGGCGACGACCATGAAATTTCTTTTGTGCCAGCCCGGGTCATCCTGCAGGATTTTACCGGCGTGCCGGCGATCGTTGATCTGGCCGCCATGCGCGATGCCATTAATCGTTTAGGGGGCGATGCGCAGGCGATAAACCCGCTCAATCCGGTGGAGCTGGTCATTGATCATTCGGTGATGGTCGATCATTTTGCCGAAGCAGACGCGCTGCAAAAAAATACTGCCATTGAAGTTGAGCGTAACAAAGAACGCTATCAGTTTTTAAAATGGGGACAATCGTCCTTCGATAATTTTAAGGTGGTGCCACCGGGCCGCGGTATCGTGCATCAGGTAAATCTTGAATACCTGGCACGTTGCGTCTTTGCCAAAGAACAGGGCGATGAAACCCTGGTGTATCCGGATACGCTGGTAGGAACCGATTCGCACACCACTATGATTAACGGCCTTGGCGTGCTGGGCTGGGGAGTTGGCGGTATCGAAGCGGAAGCGGCGATGCTGGGCCAGCCGGTAACGATGTTGCTGCCTCGTGTGGTCGGTTTCAGACTGACCGGCGAATTGCCCGCCGGTGTGACGGCAACCGATATGGTACTCACTATAACCGAACAGTTACGTAACCATGGTGTGGTGGGTAAATTTGTTGAATTCTATGGCCCGGGTCTCAGTTCGCTGACTACCGCGGATCGCGCGACCATTGCCAATATGGCGCCTGAGTACGGCGCAACCTGTGGTATTTTCCCGCTTGACGATGTTGCGCTGGATTACCTGCGCCTGACCGGCCGTGATGAACAGCAAATTGAGCTGGTGGAGGCATACGCTAAACAAACCGGCTTATGGCACGACGATAACAGCAAGGATGCCCAGTATCATGAAACCCTCGAACTGGATCTGGGCGAGGTGGTTCCGTCTGTTGCCGGACCGAAACGTCCACAGGATCGCATCGCGCTGGATAACGCCGCAGCGGCTTACAGTGAATGGTTGTCGCAGCAAATCGACGTGGCTGATGTTAGCGAAGAAGCCGATTTTGTTGCCGAAGGCGGCGATGCGCCGGTGGTTGATGAAGATCACGCCTCTTACGTGAAACTCGGGGATAATGCCTTTAACCTGGAAGATGGCGCGGTGGTGATCGCGGCTATTACCAGCTGTACCAATACTTCAAACCCGTCGGTGCTGATTGCCGCGGGGCTGGTGGCCAAGAAGGCTGCCGAACTTGGCCTTACCCGTAAACCCTGGGTAAAAACCTCACTGGCACCCGGCTCGCAGGTGGTCACTCAGTATCTGGAAGACGCTGGTCTGATGCCTTATCTGGAACAGCTGGGCTTTAATTTGGTGGGTTATGGTTGTACTACCTGTATCGGTAACTCAGGGCCATTACCTGATGCTATCGAAACCGCTATCCGCAAAGCCAAACTGTCGGTAACCTCAGTTCTTTCGGGTAACCGTAACTTTGAGGGGCGCATCCACCCGGATGTAGCCGCTAACTACCTTGCTTCGCCACCGCTGGTTGTTGCCTATGCGCTGGCAGGTAACATGAAAATGGATATTGCAAACAGCCCGATTGGTAAAGATTCTCAGGGCAGCGATGTTTATCTTAAAGATCTGTGGCCAACGCCTGAAGAGGTTCAGCAATATATTAAAGACAATGTGTCTGGCGAGCTGTTTAAAGCCAAGTACGCCGACGTGTTTAAAGGCAGCGGTGTATGGAATGAACTGGAAGTCTCTGACACCTCTGTGTATGACTGGCCGGACTCTACTTACATTGAACATCCGCCGTTTTTTGAAACGATGTCGACGACGCCGGATCCTATTGGTGCCATTAAAGACGCCCGCTGTCTGGTAAAAGTAGGGGATTCTATCACGACTGACCATATTTCACCGGCAGGCGCCATTGCGCCGGACAGCCCTGCAGGTGAGTACCTGCAGGAACTGGGTGTAACGCCGGAGCACTTTAACTCCTACGGCTCACGCCGGGGTAATCATGAAGTGATGATGCGCGGTACCTTTGCTAACGTACGCCTGAAAAACCAGCTGGCGCCGGGCACCAGTGGCAGTGCTACCACTCACTTTCCAAGTGGAGATGCCATGTCGATTTACCATGCTGCCATGCGTTACAAGGAAGAAAAGGTGCCGGCTATTGTTATTGGTGGTAAGGAATACGGTACCGGCTCCAGCCGTGACTGGGCAGCCAAGGGGCCGTCGCTGATGGGCGTTAAGGCAGTGATTGCCGAAAGCTTTGAGCGTATTCACCGCTCCAACCTGATTGGGATGGGTATTTTGCCGCTGCAGTTTAGTGACGGCGACAGTGCCGAATCCTTAGGCCTGGAGGGTAATGAACAGTTCTCTATTGAACCGGTGGAACGTGGTCAGAAAAGCACGCAAATGACCGTTACCAAGGTCGACGGCAGCACTCTGACTGTTGATTTAACGGTGCGAATTGATACCGCCAATGAATTTACCTATTACGAGCACGGCGGCATCCTGCATTACGTGATCCGTGAGTATCTTAAGGCGTAAATGCTGACAACAAAAAAGGGGCCGAGGCCCCTTTTTTATACTTGCTAACAGACTTAGTACTTATCGTTCAGACGACTAACCGTCAGGTAGCCCTGCTTGATGGTTTCGACCATATCGTCGGTTTTGTCTCGTTCAACAAATTTATGCTCAATACCCGATAACTCACCATGGGCGAAAATATCGTCAAAGTTAATAGTGCCTTTACCCACGTCGGCAAATTCGCCCTGAGCATCCATGTCTTTTACATGCCACAGCTTAAAGCGCCCCGGATTACGCTTGAAATAATCTACCGGATTCAGGCCCGCTTTGACTGTCCAGTATAAGTCCAGTTCCATGGCAAGCAGGTCGGCATCACACTCATCCAGCAGCACGTCGTATGGCACCCGGCCGTTCATGTTCTCAAACTCAAAATCATGGTTGTGGTAGGCGAGCTGAATACCGTTGGCCTTGAAGGTTTCGCCCAGTTTGTTTAAACGCTCGGCAAGGCGCTGATAACCGGCAATATCAGTACTGCGATCTTCAGGGAAGATATACGGCACTACCACGTATTTGTGACCCATGGTTTTAGCGATTTCGATTTGTTTTTCGACGTCAGCGTCGGTAGACATAAATTTAAGTAAAACGTGAGAGGACGGCGCGGTTAAACCCAGTTCGTCCATTAACGCTTTGACGTCTTTGGGGTCGTTGTCGTAGAAACCGGCAAACTCCAGCTCTTTGTAGCCTACGCTGGCAACCAGTTTTAAGGTGTCAGTTACGCTTTTTTCCATCATGCTGCGCAGCGTGTACAGTTGCAGGCCAACGCGATTGTCTTTGGCGGCAGTGGTCACCGTGGATGCTCCACCACAGGCTGCGGCACCAAAGAGTGCACCAACGCCGGTGGCCGACATTTGCATAAAACGACGACGACTCAGCTTGCTGGCAGAGGCGGTGGTAATAATTGAGCTGTTTTTACGGTGTTGCGACATAGGTTTTCTCCCTTTTATTGGCAAATTCACAGCCTTACCGGGTTAGGTTTACCGGTTGCGCCGGGGCTGGCCCTGTGCTGTTTCGGATAATTAACTGGTACGGCAGAATGACTTTTACTGCACGTTTGGCTTTGCCCTTTAAAACATCAATGAGCAGGTTAATGGCGGTCTCACCAAATTCCTCTGCCGGCTGGGCGATAGTGGTTAATGGTGGATCGCTGAATTTTGCAAAGGCGATATTGTCGAAGCCGGACACTGAAATGTCTTCAGGAATGCGTAGGCCGGCGGCTTTCAGGCGGCTGATAGCGCCCAGCGCCATTTCATCGTTTTCGCAAAAAATGGCGCTTACCGGCTGTGACTGGCTAAGAATGCGGTCGGCGGCATCGTAACCGGATTGCAGCGTAAAGTCGCCGTCAAACATCAGCTCTTCGCAGTATTTGAGTCCGGCTTCCTGTAAGGCATCTTTAAATCCCAGCATCCGCTCACGGGTTAACGGACTGGAGGCCGGGCCTTTGATCATAGCGATATGCTGGTGGCCGAGTTCAACCAGGTGTTCGGTCATTGCGGCAGCGGCCAGACGGTTGTCCAGTGAGACAGTGGGGCACTGTGGTGTATCGAGAATTTCACAGGCGTTAACCATGGGTAATAAACCCTGCTCATCTGCATCATTATCGTTAAACGGGTTAAAGGCTCGCAGTTGTACCACGCCATCAGCCTGTGATGTATGGATCATCCGGGCGTAATTTTGTTCGGTAGCATTATCACCCATGGTATTTACCAGCAGTAATGAATACCCCTCAGCAGCAGCAGCCTCCTGCATGCCACGGATCACCCTGGCGAAAAATACGTTAGCCACGGTTGGCACCAGAACGACAATATTGTGGGTTTTGCCAGAGCGAAACTTTACCGCCATCAGATTGGGCTTATAGTTAAGCTGTTCAATAGCGCGGGTCACCTTGGCCCGGGTTTTTGGCGATACCAATTCTGGTTGCTGTAACGTTCGTGACACCGTGGCCACCGAAACGCCTGCTAGGTCAGCAACTTCTCTTATATTCGACAACTAATCGCCCTCACAAGCTTGGATAAACAATGTAACCGATAACATTTATTGTTTTTTTATGTTAACAAAGTTTCTGTTTTCAGCTAGCTAAAAATGCGTGTTTTCCGCGCATTAACTAAAAACTACTCCATTTGGTTAACATATTTGTCATCAATTTGGACTAGATCTGGTGAATAATCTTGTTATACTCCGATGTAATCCGTTACATTTTTACATCATTAACAAAAAGTACACAAGTGCGTTTTGGACGAAAACTGCAAATCGAGGTTTGAACGTGGCAAAAACTGAGAAAATTCGCTTAGGCATGATCGGCGGCGGTCAGGGCGCTTTCATTGGTGCGGTGCACCGTCATGCAGCCGGGCTGGATGGACATTACGAACTGGTGTGTGGGGCGTTTAGCCGCAACCAGGAAAATAACCTGGAAACTGCCGAGTCACTGAGTATTTCAGCGGACCGCGCTTACGACAGCTGGCAGGCGCTTATCGAACAAGAGTCGAAGCTGCCTGAAGAGCAGCGCGTACAGGTGCTGGCGGTAGTAACACCTAATCACCTCCACGTGGAAGTTACCAAGGCTGCACTGGAAGCTGGCATTCATGTGTTTTGCGAAAAGCCACTGGCTATTTCCCTGGATGAAGCCAAAACACTCAAGTCAGTGTTGCAGGAAAAACCGGTATTACTCGGTCTGGCGCATACCTATATTGGTTATCCCATGGTATGGCAGGCGCGACACATGGTAGCTAACGGCGAGCTGGGTAAAATCCGCAAAGTATTTGTGGAATACCCGCAGGGCTGGTTAAGCGAAGGTATCGAGCTACAGGATAACAAACAGGCTGGCTGGCGGACCGATCCGAGCAAATCCGGCGGCAGTGGCTGTATGGGCGATATTGGTACCCATGCGCTTAACATGGCTGAATTTGTGGCTGGCGACAAGGTAACTAAACTGTGCGCCGACATGCATACTCACGTGGAAGGACGCCGTCTGGATGATGATGGTGCGGCACTGCTGCGCTTTGAAAACGGCGCATCTGGTGTGCTGATGGCAAGCCAGGTGTGTGCAGGTGAAGAAAACGGCCTGAAAATCCGTGTTTACGGTGAAAAAGGTGGCTTAGAGTGGATGCAAATGAATCCCAATTCACTGCTGGTACGTTCGCTGAGCGGTCCGATGGTGACCCTACGTGCAGGTGGCGGAATGCCTGGTCTTTGTGATGAAGCTAACGCCCGTTGCCGCATTCCGGGTGGTCACCCGGAAGGGTATCTGGAAGCCATGGCTAACCTGTATACCTTCTTTGCCAAAGCGGTTCGCAGCGGGCAAACCGGTAAAGCCGAAGGGGTGCCGGGTCTGGAAGACGGTTTACGCGGTAACGCCTTTATCGAAACCATGCTGGCGAGCACGGCAAGTGACGCCAAATGGACCGACTTTTTCGACGTTGAATAACACGCACCTAATTAACGAATTAAGCAGGAGAGTAAACTATGTCTGCGATTAAAGGCCCGGCTATCTTTTTAGCCCAGTTTGTCAGTGATAAAGCGCCATTTAATAAATTGGATACCATTGTTAAGTGGGCTGCTGAGAATGGCTATAAAGGCATTCAGATGCCTACCGGCAACGACGATATTTTTAATTTAGAACTGGCTGCTAATAGCCAGGAATATTGTGATGAAGTGATGGGGATTTGTCGCGATGCCGGCATTGAAATCACCGAACTTTCAACGCATCTGCAAGGTCAACTGGTGGCGGTGCATCCGGCTTATGACGAGCTGTTTGATAACTTTGCACCCAAATACCTGCACGGTAAACCGCAGGAACGCACGGAATGGGCGATTGAGCAATTAAAGTTTGCCGCTAAGGCAAGCGAACGGTTGGGACTGAAAGCTCATGCAACCTTTTCCGGTGCGTTGCTGTGGCACCTTGTCTACCCATGGCCACAGCGTCCCGCTGGCCTGGTTGAACAAGGCTTTGCTGAACTGGCCAAACGCTGGATGCCAATTCTGGATGCATTTGACGAAGCTGGTGTGGATGTGTGTTATGAAATTCACCCCGGTGAGGACCTGCACGATGGCGCAACCTTTGAACGTTTCCTGAAAGCCGTGGATAACCATCCGCGTGCCAACATTCTGTTTGACCCCAGCCACTTTGTGCTGCAGCAACTGGATTACCTGGACTTTATCGACCGTTATCACGATCGCATCAAAATGTTCCACGTTAAGGATGCTGAGTTTAACCCTACCGGTCGTTCCGGCGTTTACGGCGGCTATGAGGACTGGAAGGAACGTCCCGGACGTTTTCGTTCACTGGGTGATGGTCAGGTTGATTTCAAATCCATCTTCAGCAAGTTAACTCAGTACGGGTTTGACGGCTGGGCAGTGCTGGAATGGGAATGCTGCCTGAAAGACTCTGCGCAGGGGGCCGCCGAGGGCGCGCCGTTTATTGCCAGCCATATCATTGAACCTACCAAGCATGCGTTTGATGATTTTGCCGGCGCAGAGGCGAGTGAAGAACGTAACCGCCGAATCTTGGGCTTAAAAGATTAATAACAACACGTAACTGGTACAAAAAGTACGGTCAGTACAGACATTTGGCGAGGAGCCTATGAACACAATAACAATACGTCTGAGTATTATGATGTTTCTCCAGTTTTTTATCTGGGGTGGTTGGTTTGTAACGCTGGGAACCTTTCTCGGCGGCACGCTCGGCGCGTCGGGCAGTGAAATCGGTATGGCATTCTCAACCCAGTCATGGGGCGCGATCATTGCACCGTTTATCATTGGTCTGATTGCTGACCGGTTCTTTAATGCCGAGCGTATTCTGGGCATTCTGCACCTGGTGGGCGCGGCATTAATGTACATGATGTACATGTCGACCGACTTTGCCGGCTTCTACCCTTACGTACTGGGTTACATGATTGCATACATGCCAACCCTGGCACTGGTTAACTCGGTATCGTTCGGGCAAATGTCAGACCCGTCTAAAGAGTTTGGTAAAATTCGGGTGTGGGGCACCATCGGCTGGATTGTCGCTGGTCTGGTTATCAGCTACGTATTCTCGTGGGATTCGCAGCAAGGTATTGCTGACGGCATGCTGCGTAACACCTTCATGCTGTGTGCAATTGCCTCACTGGCCCTCGGTATTTACAGCTTTACGCTGCCTGCCACGCCGCCGGCTGCAAAAGGTTCAGAAGCGGCCAGCCTTGGCCAGTTACTGGGCCTGGATGCGCTGGCAATGCTCAAAGACCGTAACTTCTTTGTGTTCTTCGCATCAAGCGTACTGATTTGTATTCCGCTGGCCTTCTATTACCAGAATGCCAACCCGTTTCTTACTGAGATTGGCGTTGAGAATGCCACCGGTAAAATGACCTTAGGTCAGGTGTCTGAAGTGCTGTTTATGTTGGCGCTGCCGGTATTTCTGAACCGCTTTGGCATCAAGATGACGCTACTGCTGGGTATGGCAGCCTGGGTACTGCGTTACGCATTATTTGCCTTTGGTGACGCCGAGTCGGGATTATTCCTGCTGATCATCGGTATTGCCCTGCACGGTATCTGCTATGACTTCTTCTTTGTGTCAGGCCAAATCTATACCAATGCCAAAGCGGGCGACAAAGTAAAAAGTGCTGCTCAGGGCCTGATTACGCTGGCGACTTACGGTGTAGGTATGCTGGTAGGCTTCTGGGTCGCGGGTCAGATCACCGACAACTATGCCGGTGATACGGGTCATGCCTGGCAGCAAATCTGGCTGTTCCCGGCCGCGTTTGCCGCAGTGGTACTGGTTCTGTTCCTGTTAATCTTCAAGAAAGAAGAGGTTAAGGCAGATGCCTGATAACCCAATGAAACCTGCTATTTCCGACGCGCTCATCGCGCGTCGCGACCTGCTCAAAAAACTGGTACTCGGGGTAACCGGCGCCAGTTTAAGTTCGTCGGCGCTGGCGGCATTGCCGGATGACATCGCGGGATTAAAACTGAAAGGGAATATCAATCATTCTGTAGCTCGCTGGACTTACGGCGAGTTAAGCATTGAAGAGCTGTGTATGGCGGCGAAAGCCATTGGCTTTAATGCCATCGATTTAGTGGGACCGGCCGACTGGCCAGCGCTCAAAAAGTATGGCGTCGATAGCTCAATGTGTAATGGTGCCGAGCTTAACCTGGAAGACGGTTGGGCTGATCCGAAGTTCCATGACGAACTAACGGAGCGCTACTTAAAGCACATTGATTTAGTCGCCGATGCGGGTTACCGCAACCTGATTTGTTTTAGTGGTAACAAACGAGGCGTTAGCCCGGAGCAGGGGCTGCAACATGCTGTCACCGGCTTAAAGCGAATCATTAAGCAGGCTGAGAAGCGTGGCGTAATTCTGCAAATGGAGCTGTTTAACAGCAAGGTGGATCACCCGGATTACTTTGCGGATAACTCGGCATGGGGCATAGCCCTGTGCAAACAGCTCGGTTCAGCTAATTTTAAGCTGCTCTATGATATCTATCATATGCAAATCAGCGAAGGTGACATCATTCGTACCATCCGGGATAACCATGAGTACTTTGGTCACTACCACACCGCCGGCGTACCCGGCAGAAACGAAATAAATGACACCCAGGAGCTGTTTTATCCGGCGATTATCAAAGCAATTAACAAGACCGGCTTTAACGGATATGTAGCTCAGGAGTTTTTACCAACCCCAAAAACCATTCTGGGTCAGATTGAATCGCTGCGCGAGGCCATTCTGATTTGTGATGTGTGATTGGGCAACACACAAAATCGGTTAGTAAAACTAGACGATTTAAGGGGAGAAGTAATGGCAGATAATGTCTATGATGCAATCGTAGTTGGTTCAGGGATCAGCGGCGGTTGGGCAGCTAAAGAGCTGGCCGAAAAAGGACTTAAAGTCCTGATGCTGGAGCGTGGTCGTAATATTGAACATATCAAGGATTACGTAAACGCTCACAATGAAGCGTGGAACTATCCGCACCGTGATTTGGCGACCCAGGAAATGAAAGAACTGGAGCCGGTGATCAAGCGTGACTACCCGCTGAATGAATCTACCTATGGCATGTGGGAAAGTCACCAGACGTCACCTTATGTCGAGAAGAAACGTTTCGACTGGTACCGTGGCTACCACGTGGGCGGCCGCTCGCTGTTATGGGGTCGTCAAAGCTACCGTCTGAATGAAGCGGACTTCATGGCCAATGCCAAAGAAGGTGTTGGCGTAGACTGGCCAATTCGCTACAACGATTTAGCGCCCTGGTATGACTATGTAGAACGTTTTGCCGGAATCAGCGGTAACCGCGATGGCCTGGACGTACTGCCTGATGGTCAGTACCAGCCGCCAATGCCACTCAATGTGGTGGAAAAAGATCTCGCCAAGCGTTTGCAGAAAGCGTTTAAAGGCACTCGTCATATTATCAATGGCCGAAGTGCTAACATGACCGAGCCAAAGCCAGAGCAAAACCGGGTGAACTGTCAGTACCGTAACAAGTGCTGGCTGGGTTGTCCGTTTGGCGGTTACTTCTCCACGCAGTCGTCAACACTGCCGGTAGCAATGGCAACTGGAAATCTGACCGTGCGTCCTTTCTCTATCGTAACCCGCGTGCTGTACGATAAAGACAAAAAACGTGCAACCGGCGTTGAAATTCTCGACTCGGAAAATAATCAGACTTACGAATTTAAGAGCAAGATTGTGTTCCTGAATGCGTCGGCCCTTAACTCGGTATGGATGCTGATGAACTCAGCCACCGATGTGTGGGATGGCGGTCTGGGCAGCAGCAGCGGCGAACTGGGCCATAATATTATGGACCACCACTTCCGCGTGGGCGCATCGGCCGACATCGAGGGTTTTGAAGATAAATACTATTACGGACGCCGTCCTTCTGGTTTTTACATCCCGCGTTTCCGTAACTGGGGTGATGATAAGCGTGACTATCTGCGTGGCTTTGGTTATCAGGGCTCGGCAAGTCGTCAGGGCTGGAACCGTAACGTGGCCGAGATGGGCATTGGTGCCGACCTGAAAAACATCCTGAGTGAGCCGGGCAGCTGGTCGATTGGTATGACGGCCTTTGGTGAAATGCTGCCAAACCATGACAACAAGGTGTATCTCAATAAAGCACAAAAAGACAAGTGGGGCTTACCAGTGCTGGAGATGGACGTTGAGATCAAAGAAAACGAATTAGCCATGCGTAAAGATATGATGAATGACGCAGTGGAAATGTTCGAAAAAATGGGCCTTAAGAATGTTCAGGGTTACGACGCGGATTACGCGCCGGGCATGGGTATTCATGAAATGGGCGGTGCACGCATGGGCCGCGATCCTAAGTCTTCAGTGCTTAACGCACACAACCAGGTATGGGATGCGCCCAACGTATTTGTTACCGATGGTGCGGCGATGACTTCGGCTTCTTGTGTTAACCCATCGTTGACTTACATGGCATTAACTGCAAGGGCTGCTAACTTTGCTGTTGAAGAACTGAAAAAGGGGAACATCTAAGATGGATAGACGCGACCTTCTTAAAATGATTGCGGCCTCAACCGGCGCTGCCTTTGTAGGCAGTAATGCTATGGCCTGGGGTTTAAAGGTGCCAGCTACAGACCCGTCTAAGGTGGGCCTCAGTAAGGATGATATCAGCCTTATGAGCGAAGTGGCTGAAACCATTATGCCACGCACGGACACACCGGGAGCTAAAGATGCCCAGTGTGCACAAATGATGGCGGTACTGGTAGCAGACTGTTACACGCCCGTTCAGCAACAGGCGTTTAAAGATGGCCTGCGTAAGCTCAACCTGGCCAGTGACGAACGCTTCGATACGCCGTTCCTTGTCTTAAGCAATGCACAGCGTTTTGAGTTGCTGACGGAGCTGGATGCCGAAGCAAAGAAATACAATGCCGAGCGTAACCTGTGGGGTGCAGTTAATCAGCGGCCTAACAGCCGTGATGCCGATGATACCGATCCGCTACCGCATTACTTCACGATGTTTAAGCAGCTAACCCTGTTTACTTTCTTTACGTCAGAAGTAGGCGCTACCAAGGTACTGCGTTACGTGGGTATTCCTGGCAAGTTTGATGGCGATCTGCCCTATGAGAAGGGCGACAGAGCCTGGGCGACCTGATTTCAGGTCGTTGATGAATTGTCAATTAAGAGGACACAATTTATGCGTAACAATCATTTAGCAACAGTCGCCGGCCTGGCGCTGTTAACGCCTGCATTGGCGGCTTGTGCTGCCCCGCAGGAAAATCTTGAGCCCTGGCAACAGGCACAAAAAACCGAAGTCTGGGAACCTGTACCAGAAGCAGTAGAAACGCCGGTTGGCAAAGCGCCGTCTGATGCGGTTGTACTGTTTGACGGTACCGATCTGTCGGCCTGGGAATCAGTGAAAGGCGGCGAAGCGAACTGGACTCTCGGTGGTGACACGGTCACTGTGAAACCTGGCACGGGTAACATCCGTACCAAGCAATCTTTCTGTGATGTACAGTTACACGTTGAATGGCGTGCACCACAGCCAGAAGAAGATATGGACGGGCAGAAACGCAACAACAGTGGCGTATTCTTCCAGGAACGCTATGAGATTCAGGTGCTCGATTCTTACCAGAATAAAACCTATCCCAACGGCCAGGCTGCATCGGTCTATAAGCAAACCATTCCACTGGTGAATGCCACCCGCCCACCAGGTGAATGGCAGGAGTACGACATTATCTTTACCGCGCCCAGATTCGACGGTGAAGCTCTGGAATCGCCCGGCTATGTAACGGTTATCCATAATGGTGTCGTGGTACAAAACCATGTGGAAATCCAGGGCACGACAGAATGGATTGGTGCGCCGAAGTATAAAGCCCACGGCTGCGCGCCTATCCAGTTGCAGGATCACGACAATCTGGTGAGCTTCAGGAATATCTGGCTCCGCGAACTCTAAGCTGTCAAACTAGCTGCAAATAATATACCCGGCTTTGCCGGGTATTTTTTTGCGGTAAATTTGGGGAACAGATTATGATTGGCGAATTTGCCGCGCTGGCTGCGGCGCTCTGCTGGGCGGTGTCTGCCCGTTTATTCAGGGTACTGGGCAGTGCTTTTTCACCACTGGCGCTAAATTTCTGGAAAGGACTGCTGTCTGCCGGATTGCTCCTGGCTGTGTCAGTGGTGTTGTTTCCTCCCATAGAAGCTCCGGGCGCAGTTTGGGGCTGGTTGTTGCTTAGTGGCGTTATTGGTATCGGCCTGGGCGATACTTTTTTCTTTCAGGCGCTTAATAAAATCGGTGACGCCCAGTCTATTTTGATTGCTGAAACACTGGCACCGGTATTAACCGCCTTACTGGCCATGGCATGGATTGGTGAGTGGTTAAGCTGGCAGCAGTGGCTGGCGGTGGCGCTGGTAATCATCTCGGTGGACGTGATTGTAAAAATCCACAAGCCCGCGGCGTTAACCTTATTTTCGCCAACCGGTTATGTTTATGCTGCGCTGGCAGCGCTTTGTCAGGCGGTCGGGGCTGTTATTAGCCGCGATGTGCTGACTTCCTTTGAGATTGGTGCCTTTAATGCCAGCCTTATCCGGCTGCTGGGCGGCCTGCTGATTACTTGTTTGCTGATGGTGCTTACCAGACAGCGCTGGTTGCCTACAACCACTGATAAGGGCAAAACCTGGCGACTGTTTACGCTCGCAGTGTTTATCGGCACCTTTATGGCGCTGACCTTACAAATGCTGGCGTTCAGTTATACCAAAGCGGCCGTCGCACAAACCCTGCTGGCAGCCAGTGTGTTGCTTTCTCTGGGCATTGGCTGGTGGCTGGGCGACAGAGTAAGTCGTAATGTCTCTGTCTGGTCCGCGCTGGCGGTTGCCGGGATTGCCATGTTGGTGTGGCTGGAGTAACTTACTGTTATTACTGATAGGCCAGAGTTCATCATGTTTGACGTTATCAATGTTATCCCGTTTATCTTTGCCTGCCTGCTGTTAAACATTCTGCCCGGGCCGGATTCGTTATACATCATTGCCCGCAGTGCTACTCAGGGCGCTCGCGCCGGGGTAGTAGCCTTACTTGGCATTATGTCGGGTGTCAGCGTACATATTGTGGCAGCAGCGCTGGGACTCAGTGCTTTGCTGGCCACTTCCGCCTGGGCATTTACGGTGATTAAGGTAGCCGGGTGTGCTTACCTGTTATACCTCGGTTTTTCTATGCTAATGGCAAAACGGCCACAGCAGGGCCGCACTGAGACAGAGGGAGAGCTACAGGCAAAACAAGAAGTGGAGTTACCTCGCACCGCCAGTTTGCAGCGAATTTTTGCCGGTGGTTTTTTAACGAATGTATTAAACCCCAAGGTTGCGTTGTTCTTTCTGGCTTTTGTACCACAATTTATTCCGGCCGAAGTTGCTGATAAAACCACAATGTTCCTGGCCCTTGGCGGCATATTTACACTTACCGGGACGTCCTGGTGTTTGCTATTGGTTATCG
Source organism: Alteromonadaceae bacterium UBA2620 (assembly GCA_002339125.1). Lineage (GTDB taxonomy): Bacteria > Pseudomonadota > Gammaproteobacteria > Enterobacterales > Alteromonadaceae > Alteromonas. The sequence goes on along the minus strand of DDJQ01000018.1, from coordinate 2,396 downwards.
GTACCGTGTGGCTACGTAAGCGCCTGTCCGGTGTTGGCCGCTTAAGCTTCTGGTTAAATAAGGCGGCTGGCGGTCTGTTTGTGTACTTTGCCGTAAAGCTCGCGCTGGCCAGTGCCTGATAGCGCTGGTTAATTATACAGTTTTGGTTGATCAAAAATGCTGCCGGCGCTATGCTTTGGCTAAATAATGTACAAGCAATATAACTAAATTATAACGTTTGATGGTTACTGCAGTTCGATATCGATAGGATGCAACGTTATATAAGCAGGATGCTGTATGACACCACTGAAACGAAACCTCTCAAGGCTTTTGTTCCTCACCCTTGTTCTTACATTGGGTGGCATCATTTTTGGTGTGGTCTATTACCTGAAAATGGACCGCAACGAAGACACGCTTAATACACTGCTCTTTCGTGAACTCCAGCAGGTTGAAGGCACTATTCAACGCAGTTTGGAAAAGGTTGGAGCCACCGCAAAATACTCTTTTCCTGAATCAATCTGCGTTGGCGACAAGTGTCCTCTGAGCTCAGAGGACAAAAAGGATCTTAAAATAGACCTGCGAAAAACTAGTAAAGGTAATTTTGAGAAGTTGCGAAATTCTTCTGCGGATCTAGCCGATATTAGAGTACTTAGGGTCGAATACGTTAATGCAGAGTCTGAGGATGAAAAAGGTGGTAATGTAAAGACAGGAGATGAAAGTGTTGAACCAAAGCTTGAAGATGAAGCAAAGTCTGACTATAAAAAAGAGCAGCATTTCTTTTCGTTCGAAATTCCTCAATTCAATACAGTTCACTTTACTCAACTGAAATACTATGAAAACGCTGACTTAACCCTTTCTATAGAGTTGGAAAGCAGTATTCACTACTCCCTTAAACAACGGGTAAACCGTTTCCAAACAGTAGCGCTTGTGGCGGGTAACGGTGAAGTTAAATCTGTGATTAATCAGGTGGCTAATCTAAGCAATGACGCAGAGTTATTGCTGAGAAAAGTGACTAATTTGTCGACGGATACGTCTGCAGGAAATAGCTGTAAATCAGATCCTGACGACGCTAACTGCAGTGGTGATACACAAAGAGGCAGTTCGGCATTTACAATTGAAGGCACCCGATTTGTTGATGTAACACTATCAGAAAGTGATTACAGGGCTTATATCCATCCGATTACGAGTAAGGGGCTGAGCGCTGATGGTACCCAGTATTATTTAGTGGGTGTTATCAAGACAAGTGTGATTAATGCGCAAAAACTAAAGCTCTCCCCCGACTTATTAATGTGGCTGATTTTAGCACTGCTACTATTGATCGCAGTTATTCCATTGATAAAGCTGCGTTTTATTAGCGCCAATCAGACTATCCAAAAAGGTGATAAAAGCCAGATTGTACTGGGTTTAATAGTGGCTGTCGGGGTTATGACGATAGGTTTTTCTCAGCAACTGTTTTTTGACTATCTGATAGATTTTAAGAAGCTTCAACTCAAGCACATCCACGCAAAAATAAAGGAAGATTTTAATAGCGAATTACAAACGTTGCTAGAGAGTATTGGTAAGATACAAAAGCCAGCTGCATACTTAGACTGCAATACTGAAAACAGGAAAGGCCAGAAGTGTGTAGAGCTTCAAGGTTGTGACCACACTCCAGGAGAATTTGCCGAATGGCCGTATTGCCAGTATACAGACCACACTATTTTTCTTGGCAGTCATGACTCAGAAAATGTAGATAACAAAAATCAGGAATATTCTGCTTTTATCGAATCGATTAGCAGCGTTAATGAAGATGGACAAGTTATATCAAGCAAAGACTATCCGGTGATAAATGTGTCACAAGCACTTTCGTATACGCAGAAAATTGATATTACCGACAGAGAGTATGTTAGAGCTGGGCGTAATGAAAAGTACTGGTCTTATAAAGATGAATCTTCCAATAAAAAAGCCTATAAACTCTACATGCAGCGACTGTTTAATATTGAAGATGGTCGTCGAAACCTGATGCTTGCTTTGTCGCCAAAGATTAACCCAAATCTTCAGGTCAAGCCTGAGTATGGCAAAACAGCCAGTATTACAAAAATGTTTATAGCTGGTACTCGGTTACTGGCGTTTGAAGATAAAGTACTACCAAACCAATTTGGTTATGCCGTTATTGATGATAACGGCAAAGTACTTTTTCACAGCAACGATTCATTGAGTTTAATTGAGAACTTTTTTACGGAAACCAATCATAACTCACTGCTTAAAATAGCGACTGAACACAAAAATGCGCAGAGCCCTACGTTGCTGGAAGCAGACTATAAAGGAGAGCCGCACCTTTTAATCGTTGATTCACTGGTGCAACCTCAAAACAAGGTCGCTGGTGAAACAGCAATTCCTTGGCAGCTTATTGTATTGGCTATGTTCTGCTAAATTGT
>DDJQ01000162.1 GCA_002339125.1 Alteromonadaceae bacterium UBA2620 | reverse complement strand
GACCGCAGCACACCCGACCCCCGCCCCGAGCTGACCCGGCCAGAGGGTGTGGTAACCGCACGCAAACCAAAAAAGGCGGCTGCTGGAAAACCAAAAGAGGCGGCAAAGAAACCGCCCTATCCAAGCGCTGCAAAAAAAGAGCTCTACGGTGATACCTCCCGTTCTGGCGGTGCGAAGGACCGGGTGGGGCCACGCGATCAGGGCAAGGCCGCACCGCGGGCAAAGGGCAAAGACGGTGGATTTTCAAAATCGAAACCTGCCACAGGTGGCAAAGTTAAGTCAGAACCACGCAGCTCAGAGGCAAGCAGTGCCAGCAACCAAGCACCCGATGGTGCCAAACGCTACCGTGCCTCTGCCAATGACACCACAAAGCGCTTTGTGCCCCCCGGTGGCAGCGCGGCGACCAAACGCGGCAAAGCTCGATCGTCTGGCGCAGCAGCATCTGGTACGGCAAAATCTAGCGCGGGCAATGCTGAGCGGGAAGCATCCGGACCGGGTAAATCTTCTTCTAAAACGCGTGTTTCAAAAGGGCCAAACGCAGTGCCACGACGTTTGAAAGCCAAGACATAGCCGCGCCAAAGTTACTATGTTGATATAGGTTCGTTTTTATTCAGGTACAAAGATGAAAGGATCCCAGCTATCCATTAAAAGGACAGCTGAGCTCTTTTATCTTTTAGTATTGGCTTGATAGCCAAAGGGACCCCTAAAAGTTATAGCCAATTTTCAGGCCAATGGTTGTGGAGCTGCTATTGGTAAAGTTACCGGCACCAGCAAAACTCGTTACAGTTTTATCACCAAGCTGGGTGTAGTTCACCCCACCAGTCACAGTCATCTGCCCACTGGTGTATTTTCCACCAAGTGAGATGCCCGTTTGTCCGTCGGTGGTAGAGAGCAAACTGGTTCCAGTTGACGCTGACGCTTTTTCATAATTCATCGACGCTGAAACTGCCCATTCATCGCTTAATTTGCGCCCTAAGCCTAACCTAAGTGTCGTGGTGTTTGTGTGTGTAGTTTTCTGCACCATGGTGAGTGCGGTTGCGTAAGGTACAGAGGCTGCAGCCATTGTTCCCGCGGTTGTGAGGGGGTCATACATAAAAATATGGGCATCGGTCCACAAGGCGCGCTTTATAGATCCGTAAAGCAAAGTGTCGGCGGCGATCCCAGTCTGAAAATCAATCGTCAACGTTTCGGGTAGTGACGATGTTGTATTTGCAAACGTTTCTACTCCAGCTGAAAGGTTAAGGCCTGCCATTGCTCCCGTAGCTGACATTGCATGACTAATATCTACCTTGGATTCGTAATAGGCGGTCACCCGTAAAGCGATTTTGGGTTTTGCAAAGCTTGCGCCAACCACAAATGAATTGTCAGTTCCTTTTTCTGCAACAAACTCGCCATACGGATTATTAATAATATTTCCGCTAGCTTTAGCCTCATTTCTTTTCAGGCCGGCAACAACACTGATGCTCTCATTGACATTATAGCCTGCGATCAACGCTGTGGTATGAGCCTGGAGATCTAGGTGCGGTTCTGGCAGGTTTAATGCTGAAGCAGCAGCAGTAGGACCAGTAGTGGGCATTCCTGCGGCCGCGAATGTCAAAGCCGTGAATGGCCCACCTTTTCCAATATAGGAGAGATTTACGTTGGCCGACTGGTAACGCGTCAATCCAACAGATATTTTGTCATTTATTTGGTATTTAAATGACGGTGTGATTGTCGTGGTCGTACGATACATTGAGCCGTTCGGTGAATACACATTATCGGATGCGTCAATGCTGGTGCTGCGGTAGGCGAGGCTAGCATAGTTTCCAGTTTCGAACATCATAGACATTGGTAGGCGGTCAAACTCGATACCACCCGCGACCGCCATTCCAGATCCTGCAAACATGGCTGTGACTGCAGATACCGTTGCTAATTTATAGGTCATTTATTGCTCCCGTTGGTTTACGTAACGGAAACCATAAAAAGGAGGTCTTTGTCCAACCTTACATTTGGCATATATTCTTTATATTTATTTTACGGGGGAAATTATACTAAAGAATGTAATGATAACTTGTACTTATTCCCGGAAAAATTATGGCTTCTATTTAAAAAAAGTTTTTTAATTTGTGGTTAAGTGTGATGATTCGTTCAAAGGCTTGCTTGACCCATCGCACTTAGATGATGCCAACATAGTTTGAGCTGCATTTGGTTATCATCCAAAAAAAATTTTAATTTGTTATTGAAAAAATTGGTAACTGATCAGCGAGTGTTAAGGCTGAATAAAACATCTCTTCACACGTTCAAGTTATTGCAATAGGGGGTGTCAAAATGGAAGAAGAATTGCCAAAATATAACTAGAATCTAATTTTAAAGTTGGTGATCAGTCAGGATTTGAGGTCACTAAAACCTGTGAAGCAGGGCTAGATTTTGGATGCGGCTACTATTTTAACTGCCGCTACACAAAGTGCGCTGTGTTAGCGCTTGCGTAGATAACCATGACGTCAATAGTGATGGATGGCAGTCTTAGAACATGTAGCCCTAGGACTTTGTCACACCGGGCCACGCAAATGGCTACGTCAGTTGAAATGCCGCGCTACGTGACGGG
>DDJQ01000008.1 GCA_002339125.1 Alteromonadaceae bacterium UBA2620 | reverse complement strand
GAGTAATCCCGCCTCCTACTCGATTCGTGCGATATCCTATTTTGATCACTGGCAAGGGTTATACTTAAAATTAATGTAACTAATTTGTTGCTTTATGATTGAATTTGATTGACATAGATTGGTATGGATGTATATTGATTTTTATATTGATGGTTACACGCAATATAACGCCAAATTCGATTTATTGATTTCACAGGACACTGTTATGCCGTATATGCCGGATGAGTATCAACACGTAAAGTATTTATGGGAAGATCACATTGCCGATGAGCTGAGCCCCGTCGATAACCTGGTCTACCGCTCAAATAAGCTGGGAGAAGATCAGCGCATCACTAACACCGGGGGTGGTAATACCTCGGCTAAGCTGATGGAAACTGACCCGCTCACCGGCGAGCAGGTTGAAGTATTGTGGGTAAAAGGTTCTGGCGGTGATCTACGCACCTCTACCCGGGAGAACTTTTCTTCACTGTACGAAGGCAAGCTGCAGGCACTGGATGAGGTATATCAGGCTTATCCTGATAAAGGTTACAAATCTGCCGGCGAAGACCGCATGGTGGGCATGTTTAAACACTGTAACTTTTGCCTGAACCCGCGTGCCTCATCCATAGATACGCCGCTGCATTCAATGATTGACGAAAAACACGTCGATCACCTGCACCCCAATGCGGTGATTTCGGTGGCGTCCTGTAAAGACCAAAAAGCCCTCACCGAAACCATCTGGGGCGGCAAGCTGGCCTATGTGCCGTGGATGCGCCCGGGCTGGGAAGCGGCCAGACTCTGTGAAGAAACCTACGAGGAAAATCCGGATATCGTGGGCATTCTGTTGGGACAACATGGTCATACTAACTGGGCCGGTGAGAGTAAGAGTTGTTACGAAACCTCGCTCTGGGTGATCGAAACGGCTGCCCGTTACATTGAAGACCACGACAAGGGCGAGATGACCTTTGGCGGGCAAAAATACGCACCACTGGATGAAAGCAGCCGCACCCGCCTGCTAACTGAATTCCTGCCGGTTGCCAGAGGCATGATTTCCTCCAAGGTAAAATTTATTGCCACTGTGCAAACCGACGACGCTACCTTACGTTTTGTAAACAGCGTGGATGCGCCAAGACTGGCCGCACTGGGCACCTCTTGTCCGGATCATTTTCTGCGTACCAAAATTAAACCATTGCTGGTGGATTTTGATCCGCAAAATGACGATTTTGAACAGCTGGTCGACAAGTTTAAAGCGGGCTTGCAGCAATATCGCGAAGACTACATTGCTTATTACGAAAGCTGCAAACACGAAGATTCTCCGGCTATGCGTGACCCCAGCCCCACGGTTATTCTTATTCCTGGCATCGGCATGATTGCCTGGGGTAAAAACAAGAGTGAGTCGCGGGTGACGGCCGAGTTTTACAACTGTGCCATTGAGGTAATGCGAGGTGCTGAAGCCATCTCTGAATACACTGCGCTGCCAGCACAGGAAGCCTTTGATATTGAGTATTGGGCGCTGGAAGAAGCCAAACTACAACGTATGCCGGCAGAAAAATCGCTGGCGCGCGATGTGGTAGTGGTGATTGGCGCCGGTGACGGAATCGGAAAAGCGACGGCCCACCGCGTTGCCAGGGAAGGCGCCCATGTGGTGTGCGCGGATCTGAATTACACCAATGCTGAGAAAACCGCCGCCGAACTCACCGATATTTACGGTCAGGGCATTGGCGTAGCGGGCTCTGGCATCTCCGCCTGTGGACCGGCAATCGCCTTACAGGTAGATATCACCAAGCGCGAAACCGTTGAGGGTTTGTTCTCCCAGGTACTGCTGGCGTACGGCGGCATTGATAAAGTGATTGTTACCGCAGGTGTGTTTGTAGCGGAAGGCGCAGACATGGCCAAGAACGACCAAATCTTTGATTTAAGTTTTGGTGTGAATGTAAAAGGCGGTTACGTGGTGGCCTCTGAAGCGCAGAAAATCTGGCAAAGCCAGGGGCTTAAAGGCGCTATGGTACTCACCACCAGTGTTAACGGCGCGGTCTCCAAGAAAGGCTCGCTGGCTTACGATACCAGTAAGGCTGCGGCCAACCATCTGGTGCGGGAGCTGGCCGTTACGCTTTCGCCGCTTATTAATGTGAATGCACTAGCGCCGGCAACGGTGGTGCAGGGCAGTAACATGTTCCCTCGCGACCGGGTGATTTCATCGTTAACCAAATACAACATTGCTTTCAGCGCCGATGAGTCTACCGAGGCACTACGCAATAAACTGGCTGAGTTTTATGCTCAGCGCACCCTCACCAAACAGCCTATAACGCCGGACGATCAGGCCGAAGCAGCGTACCTGCTGATTTCAGGGCAGTTAAGTAAAACCACCGGACAGGTGATTAGTGTGGACGGTGGTCTGCACGAAGCCTTCTTGCGATAGGAGTAACCGATTATGTTAAGACGCATCGATGAAGCACTGATTAACCAGGCGAATCAGTCACTACTTAACGAACTTGAGGCTGACTACGCGGCGTTGGGCGACAAGCTGGCGCGACAGAATATTGATATTGAGGCCATCACCCGCAGCGCAGCAGAATTTCAGATTGCCGTGCCGTCCTGGGGCACCGGTACCGGCGGTACCCGTTTTGCGCGTTTCCCTGGCACCGGCGAACCACGCAATATCTTTGAGAAACTCGAGGATTGTGCCGTGATCAATGAACTTTCGGGTTGTACCGACAGCGTTTCGCCGCATTTCCCCTGGGACAAAGTGGATGACTTCAGTGAGCTCAAACAGACAGCCGATGAGTACGGGATAAAATGGGTTTCCGTGAACTCCAATACTTTTCAGGATCAGCCTGGTCAGGAGCACTCCTACAAATACGGCAGCCTGAGTAACACCAGCAAAGAGGCCCGTGAACTGGCGATTCAACACAATCTCGACTGCATAGGCTATGGTCAGCAGCTAGGCGCGAAAAGTCTTACGGTATGGGTTGGCGACGGTTCTAATCATCCCGGGCAGCAGCATTTTCAGCGCGCATTTGAACGTTACCTGGCCAGCATGGAGCAAATTTATAAAGGACTGCCGGATGACTGGGAAATGCACATTGAGCATAAGATGTTCGAACCGGCATTTTATTCCACCATTATCCAGGACTGGGGCTCCAACATTCTGGCCGCCATGCAGTTAGGGCCAAAATGTAAGTCGCTGGTTGATCTTGGCCATCACGCGCCAAACACCAATATCGAGATGATTGTTTCGCGGCTGATCCAGTTTAAAAAGCTCGGTGGTTTTCACTTTAACGACAGTAAATACGGTGACGATGATCTCGACAGTGGTTCGTTACATCCCTATCAGCAATTTCTTATTTTTAATGAGCTGGTGGATGCCGAATACCGCAAGGAGGAGGAGTTCAATCCCGCCTACATGCTCGACCAGTCACATAACGTAACCGATCCGGCAGAAAGCCTGATTAACTCCGCCATTGAAGTGCAGCGCTCCTTTGTTAAAGCCTTACTGGTAAATCGCGAGGCACTATACGGCTATCAGGAAGATAACGACGCGCTGATGGCGTCGCTGGAATTAAAGAATGCCTTTAACCTGGATGTATCGCCCATACTGGCTATGGCCCGTTATCGCAAAGGCGCAGCAATTAACCCGCTGGCGGTATACCGCAGCAGTGGTTATCGCAGCAAAATGGCTGAGTTGCGCCCACGGGATCCAAATGCCACCGGCTCAGGTATCGTGTAACCGTGTTTCCAAGCCAGCCTGACTGCCCTGTTAACCCAACGGCTCGGCAGTCAGGCTACTTTTCTCGGTTATTCAACGGATTTACTGAGACATTAGGCGCATACTGCCGCAGGCATAAAAATTTCCGGTATCCTTTGCAGTGTATCAACTGTGACCAAGGTCAGCCCATTCGCGTTATTTAAAAGGGGAGCCGTTAATGCGATTGAACCAATGTTTTAATTTTCACGATTTCAGAAAGCTGGCGCAAAAGCGACTGCCCGGTCCCATCTTCAACTACATCGATGGCGGCGCCGACGACGAAACCACCTTGCGTCGCAACAGCGATGCATTCAGAGAGTGCGATCTCATTCCCCGTGTATTAACCGGGGTAAAAGATATCGACCTGAGCGTGGAAGTGATGGGGCAGAAGCTCGACCTGCCGGTGTACTTATCGCCCACCGCATTACAACGCTTGTTCCACCATCAGGGAGAGCGGGCTGTTGCTGCCACGGCAGAGAAGTTTGGCACCATGTTTGGCGTGTCGTCGCTGGGCACGGTAAGTATGGAAGAGATTGCCCGCCAATACGATACCCCACAGGTTTATCAGTTCTATTTTCACAAAGACAGAGGCCTGAACCGGGCCATGATGGAACGGGCTAAAGAATCCAACATCGAAGTTATGATGCTAACGGTAGACTCCATTACCGGTGGCAACCGGGAGCGGGATCTCAGAACCGGCTTTTCCATTCCGTTTAAGCTCAACCTGGCCGGATTATGGCAGTTTGCCAGCAAACCTGCATGGGGGATTAACTACATCACCCATGAAAAATTCTCCCTACCGCAGCTCGAAGCGCACATTGATATGGGCAGTGGCAGCAGCTCTATCGGTGATTACTTTACCAATATGCTCGACCCATCCATGAATTGGAAAGACGTGGAGGAGATGGTTAAATTCTGGGACGGCCAGTTTTGCTTAAAAGGGATCATGAGTGCCGATGATGCGCGCCGTGCCGTAGACATTGGCTGTACCGGTATTGTTATCTCTAACCACGGTGGCCGGCAACTGGACGGCTCACGCAGTTCCTTTGATCATCTGGCCGAAATTGTTGATGCGGTAGGCGATAAAATTGATGTGATTTTTGATAGTGGTGTTCAGCGCGGTACTCACGTACTCAAAGCGCTGGCGCTGGGTGCAAAAGCGGTGGGTCTGGGTCGTTACTATTTATATGCTCTGGCGGCCGCTGGTCAACCTGGCGTAGAGCGGGCCATGCAGCTGATGGTGGCAGAAATAGAACGGGATATGCGCCTGATGGGCTGCAGTAAAATCAGTGAGCTTAATCGCCATCACGTCCGCTTTAGATAATCTGTTACAAATTAGGCGCCTGAACTCATAACCGCTGAGTTCTGGCAAAGCGGGTTAAGTGGTAAGCTGATGCTTTGCCTATTGCCATCGGACGGAGCCAAAATGAAAACTCGCTTGCAGCTTGGCGGTATTGCCGCAGTAGTCTGTGCGCTGTGTTATATCATTGGGTTTACCATGATACTGGTTGTCATGCCGGACATTAATATTGATGGCGAACAGCGTCTGCAGGCCATACTTTCCCAACCACGCCTGATCCAGAGCTGGTACTTTATTATTTTTGTGGTGTTCGGCATGGCGTTGCTGCTGCTTAACCGCAGCCTTTATCGCCCGGCGGGCGAGGAAGTCGGGCAGTGGCAACTGATAGGCGCGCTGATCGGCTACGTTTGGGCCGCCTATGTATTTGCTATCGGTTTTATTTCGGTGCTCACCATCGAATACCTTACCCACCTGACACCTGCTGAAACCGATGAAACCTGGCCGGCGATCCTGGCTATTCAGACGGGGCTTGGCGATGGCGTAGAATGGATTGGCGGTATCTGGATGCTGGTGATTAATATTAGCCTGTACTGCCAGCGCAGTGTGCCACGAGCCTTAAGTGTTGCAGGTGCCATAACGGGCCTGATTGGTATGTTAACCCTTTATCCGCCATTAGCCGCTGCAGGCGGCGCCTTCGGGTTGCTGCAAATTGGCTGGTTTTGCTGGCTGGGCCGCTTATTGTTAAAGCAGAAAATGCCCGTACTACCAGCTTAGTAACACGCGGTAATGCGTGGCGGATTGCTCAATACTGACTTGCCAGTGCATTACCGACGCAATCCGCTGCACCAGATACTGGCCGTGCCCCAGACCCTGATAATAGGGCCGTGAAGGCAATTCGGTCAGTGGGTTTTCAAACACCAGATGTGCTGACTGTACATAAATCCGCATACCGGCTCCACCGCCATGATAAAAGCCGTTGTTAATCAGGTTCTGACACAACAAAGTGATTAAGTAGGTGTTGCCTGGCAGGGTAAAATTGTCGGGCAGTTCTATGTCGGCATTAAATGCCTGGTCGGGATAAATCTGGTACAGCGCCAGTAACTGCTTTTCAAGAACTGGCAGTAATTTAACCTCGCCGAACTGCAGGTTTTCCTTACGCGCCAGTGCCAGCAAAACCTCTACGGTTTGCTGCAAGGTATTGGTAGCCTGCTCAATTAGCTGGCGCTCAGCCGGATCGCTTATGAGGTTGTCATTGATTGCCAGGGTATTCTTCAGCAGTGTGATGGGAGTACGCAATTCGTGGCTCACATCACGGGTGAAATCCCGCTCTCGTTGCCAGGCTTCCTGAAGTTCAGAATAAGTATTCTTGAACGAATTCGCCAGTTCCCCGATTTCGTCCTGGCGACGTTCGCCGCTAATCTGACAGGGCGAATCGGGCGACTGCTGTTTAATTGAAACCGACAGGCGCTGGATAGGCTTGGCTAGCCGTGAGGCCAGAAACCAGGTGCTCAGTATTGCCAGGATAAGTGCCGCCGCCGATACGCTAAACAGGAAAACCTGATAAATGCTGGCAAAGTTAGCCAGAGGCAGAAGCTCATTAGCCTGCACCATCACGCCTCTGGCCGGGATATCAGGCAGTGTAAAAGGCTGAAAGTAAACTGCCTCCTGTCCGGCAACCGTAGCGACATTATCGCCATAGGTGCTCGGCGTGAGCTTACCGGGGAGCTCGCCGTCGTGATTAATAATGGTATATGCCGCGGAAGAGGGAGACAGCACACTCAGTTTGCTATTGTTAGTCCAGCTGTTTTCAAGCTGCGTAATTTCCATGCTCAGTAAATGGGAGGCAACAATGTCCTGGGTCACCTCCATAAACAGCATACTGAGGCGGGTATAAAATAAGCCAATGATTAGTACCAGGGTTCCAAACGCAATAAACAACTGCGCCTGAATGCCTTTAAACTTCATTATCATCCAGCCCCTTTAGCTGATAACCCACGTTACTGATGGTGTGCAACAGGGCCCGGCCGCTGGCTTGTTCCAAGGCTTTGCGTAACGTATACATGTGCGATTTCAGCGCGTTACTTTCAGGCGGGTCGTCGGCCCAGATATGACTGATTAAGTCTGAACGACTTACCGGATAAGGGTAGTCACAAAGCAGTTTATGCAGGATCTTAAAGCCGATACCGGTTACCGGAATAACGGTGCTTTGCCAGTTGACGGTCATGGCCCGGGTATCCATGAGCAGGGCTCCCTGGGTTACGGTAGTGTCGGTGTGCAGTTGTGGACGTCGTGCCAGGGCTTCGCAGCGCAGTGCTAACTCGCGTAAATCAAAAGGCTTAGTGAGATAGTCGTCGGCGCCCTGACCAAAACCTTTGGCTTTGTCGGTAAAAGCATCACGAGCGGTGAGCATTAACACCGGCACCACTTTGGTGGCCTCTGCCTTTACGCGCTTACAAACCTCCAGGCCATCTATATCAGGCAGGTTCAGATCCAGAATGATAACGTCGAACTGACCGTTTAATGCCTGCTGAACACCCTGCTTGCCGGTGGCAGCAAAATCGACCAGCCAGCCGTGGCCTTCCAGAAAATCAACAATCTGCCGGGCAATGGCCAGGTTGTCTTCGATTAATAAAACAGAAATTGATGTTGCCACAGTCCGGCGTCCTTTAAGTCTGTTGCTCTAGTATGTTATGCAAACCTTAGCCTGGCAACGGTCAAGGCAGGGTGAAAACCCGCTAAATGTCAGGTCGGATGTTTTAACGCTTGTATTCAATGCTGATTTTACTATCATTTTGAGCATAATCAGGCTAATCAGAATCAGCGCGTGACCACCTACTTATACGTTGGCAGCAGTACCGAAAAACAGGACGTTGACGAGCAGGCACAGTCCTTAATCAACAAGTACCCTCACGATATTGTGGTGCGCGAGCCCAATGTAGATCCCGGCGCAAAGCCCAAGCTCAACCGACTGTTAAAGCGCTTAAAGCGGGGTGATCGGCTGATTATTCACGATGTGTCCAGGCTCGGGCGCAGCATTAGGGCGGTAGCGGCGGTTACTGCTGACCTTGAACGACAGGGTATTATGCTGATTGTGGATAATCTGGAGTCGGTAGCCGGCCCGGCGCCAAATATCTATGCGCTGATTGCCAGTGCCGCGCAAATGGATAAAGACCTGCTGACCGACCGGCAGGCCATTGGTATAGCCAAAGCCCGGGCTAATGGTAAGTACAAAGGCCGTAAAGCCCTGCCGGCAACGATTATTAACAAAGCCAATAAGCTGATTGCCAAAGGCATGAAGAAAAAAGAGGTCGCCCAACAGCTTAATATTGGTGAATCTACGCTGTATAAGTATCTGGCCGCCCAGCGTCAGAAAGACTAGCTGAAAGCAGACCCGTTGGTAAGTTTTCAGCCGGATATTTTCTCTTCGCCATCTCGTTTTTAAAACCCTTCACTATACTCAATTGCTATAAAACAAAACTCACCGTCAACTTTGCAGACGACGCCCATCTTATCTGCATTGCGGTTAGTGTGAGAGCCGTAATTTCTATAACAACCCTGCACTGAGAGTCAGTATATGAGTCGTTGGTGAAAGAGGTAATGCTATGCACAGGGCTATTGTTTTGCAGGAGACTGCATCACTTGAATCTATTGATCTGCTCGGCGGCCTGATCAATGTAATGAGTGATACTCAGAAAGGTGATGAGCAATCTGTCACCGTTCAGGAGAGTAGCGGCGCTGGGTTTGGCCCGCCGCCCCACAGTCATCCCTGGTCGGAAACCTTTTATGTGATAAGCGGCGCAGTGGATTTTATGCTGAATGAAGACGGTTACCACTGCGACGCCGGGGCTATGGTGTATGTGCCGGCGGATTACGTTCATGCCTTTCAGTCTTGTGCCGAGGGGGTCAGGATGATCGAATTTACCGGCCCTGGCAGTCAGGCGCTGGATTTGTTTCGCTCCCTGAGTGCGTTTCTCAAACAGGCTTCACCGGACGAACTGGATAAAGTGCGCTCGATTTTTTCTCAGCATGGTGCAACATTGCATATCTGAACTTTCCTACACCGGGACTGCTGTGACAAGACGCCAGTATTCCCGGTAGTCCTCTCTTTGATGCAAATCAGTGTCTTCGGCGCGTAATCTTTGTATGGTATCTATACTCATAGATGGCATGCAGGTGCTGAGCACATAACATTACGCCCCTGCTTTGTACTGCCTTTGTCTTACATGTACGGGAGTAATCATGACCGATGTACAGCAATCCAAATGGCACGCGCTAACCGCCGATGAAGCGATTACCCAACTCGAAACCACCCGCGACGGCCTGAGCCAGGAACAGGTTAGCCAGCGACTCTCAAGCTATGGACCAAACAAGTTGCCTGAGGCGCCACAGGCCAGCACGCTGGCGCGCTTCCTTAAGCAATTTGCCAATCTGCTGGTTATCGTGCTGATGGTGGCTGGCATTCTTACCGCATTTTTACAGTACTGGATAGACACGGCGGTGATCTTTGCAGTGGTGATTGTTAACGCCCTGATTGGCGTGGTGCAGGAAGGTAAGGCCGAAAAAGCCATGGATTCCATTCGCCAGATGCTGGCCTTAAAAGCGGCGGTGATCCGCAATGGTAAGCGTCGCACTGTGGCAGGTGAAGAGCTGGTGCCCGGTGATGTGGTCCTGCTGGAAGCCGGAGATAAAGTGCCGGCAGATATCCGGCTGCTTAGCAGTCACAGCCTGGCTATTCAGGAAAGCATGATAACCGGTGAATCACTACCGGTGGAAAAAGGTACAAGCAAGGTGGAAGAGGGCGCAGCGCTAGGCGATCGGCAATGCATGGCGTTTAGTGGCACCAATGTAACAGCCGGCCAGGCAACCGGGGTAGTGGTGGCCACCGGCGCTCATACCGAAATTGGCCGCATTGGCGGCATGTTGTCGGGGGTTCAGAAGCTCACCACACCGCTGGTGGAACAAATGGACGTGCTGGCTAAGTGGATCACCGGCTTTATTCTGACCGTGGCGGTTATCCTGTTGCTGGTTGGCACTCTGGTACTCAATCAGCCGTTTACTGAGCTTTTTCTCGCAGTGGTGGGCTTGTCTGTCGCCGCCATTCCTGAAGGATTGCCCGCGGTGCTTACCATTACCCTGGCCGTTGGCGTGCAGGCCATGGCCAAACGCAGCGCCATCGTACGGGTATTACCGGCAATTGAAACACTTGGTTCTGTGTCGGTGATCTGCTCCGATAAAACCGGCACGTTTACCCGCAATGAAATGATGGTGGTTAGCGTGCAAACCGCCGCCAACGACTACGATGTGGACGGCGAAGGGTATGCGCCTATTGGCGACGTATTATTTAACGATAAACCGGTACACACGGCTGAACAGCCCTTATTGCAGGAAGTTGCCAGGGCCTGCGCACTGTGTAACGACGCCGAAATTCATCATCGTGATGACAACTGGAGCTTCGAGGGTGATCCTATGGAAGCGGCGCTGGTTAGCTTTGCCAGTAAAGCCACTTTTGATGAAGGCGAGGATTTTAAAGCGCGCTGGCGGCGCACCGATGTACTGCCATTCGACTCTACTAGCCAGTATATGGCCACGCTCAATCACGACCACAACGGCCACGGAATCATTCTGGTGAAAGGCGCGCCGGAAGTGGTATTGAAGTTATGTCGGGTACAACAAACGGCGCAGGGCGAGGAACAATCCATCGATTTAACCGCGTGGCTCGATAAAGCGGAGGCGCTGGCCAGAAAAGGTCAACGTGTACTGGCTGTGGCTGCTCGCAGTGTGCCTGCTGATCATACCGTTCTGAGTGCCACGGATTTGCAGGATTCACTGTGTCTGCTGGGGCTGGTAGGACTGATAGATCCGCCCAGACAGGAAGCCATTAGCGCCGTGCAAACCTGTCTGAATGCAAAAATTCAGGTCAAGATGATTACCGGCGACCATGCGGTGACCGCTCAGGCGATTGGTAAACAGTTGGGCTTAACGCATACCGACAAGGTGCTAACCGGTACGGAGCTCGATGCCCTTAGTGATGAACAACTGAAAGAGGCGGTGCAGCATACAGATGTGTTTGCCCGAACCACGCCTGAACACAAACTGCGGCTGGTGATGGCGCTGCAGTCACTGGGTCTGACAGTCTCGATGACTGGTGACGGCGTAAATGATGCACCGTCGCTTAAGCGCGCCGACGCCGGTGTGGCCATGGGTCTCAAAGGCAGCGAAGCGGCTAAGGAAGCGGCCGAAGTGGTATTGGCCGACGATAATTTTGCCTCCATAGCGGCGGCGGTAGAGCAGGGCCGTACCGTGTATGCCAACATCAAAAAAGTGGTGAGCTGGACGCTGCCTACTAACGCGGGTGAAGCGCTAACCATCATTGTTGCACTGCTGGCGGGGTTGCCATATCCCATTACGCCGGTGCAAATCTTGTGGGTCAATATGATCACGGCAGTTACGCTTGGCATGGCGTTAGCCTTTGAACCCACCGACGCGGCGACCATGAAAAAACCACCGCGACCACGTGGACAGGCACTTATTCAGCCTGCGCTGGTGTGGCAGATTATGCTGGTGGGCACACTGTTTTTCCTGGCAGTATTTGGCATTTACCAGTACGCCATTAAAGCCGGGCATGATGTGGAATATGCCCGGACACTGGCGATGAACATGTTGGTGGGCCTGGAGATTTTTTACCTGTTCTTTGTTCGTACCATGAACCTGCGTTCAATCTCCCTAGCCGGGGTAAAAGGCACCAAGGTGGTGTGGTCAGCTGTCGGTGTGGTAGTGGTAGCTCAGTTGGCAATTTCTTACATTCCGGTATTGCAAACCGTGTTCGGTACGCATTCACCCACGTTAGTCGACAATCTGGTGATAGTGCTAACCGGTTTTGCATTGCTCATTGTACTGGAGATTGAAAAAGTCGTGAGGCTTACGCTTTATCAGCGAAAACGTTAGCCGCCGCGTGGACAGGCACTCATTAAGGCAGTCGTGAGGCTTACGCTTTATCAGCAAAAACGTTAGCCGCAGCGTAGGTCGTCGCGTGGACAGGCACTCATTCAGGCTGCTCTGGTTGCAAATATAAGTAAAAGTATAAGTAAAAGTGCCTGTCCACTAACTTAGCTGGAGATTGAAAAAGTTATAGGCCGTACGCTATATCGATGAAAATGTTAATAGTGGTAGCCAAGCAGGTTGATGTCTTTTTGAAAGTGCCTGTCCACTAACTCGGCTAACTCATCCGAATAGTATCGGTGATAAGTCTGTCGGTCAGTGGCCTTGCGCTTATGAGGCAGCGTCGCAGTCGGCAGGTTTAATTGCTTACAAATGGTATTGAAATCATCCTGCAGGTTTTCGTACTTGGCGATAAAATCCATACACAGATTGCCCTGCAGATCGGTCAGATAATCGGTCTGTAACTGCATGGACGTGTCGATGTGATACTGATAGGGGCGTTCAGGATCGAGCTTGTAACGCATAAAGCTGTCAAAGTCATCAAAGCCCGCTACCAGATGCGGCCGTTCACGTTTGATGTGGTGATAGGAACTCACCTGTAAATCCCACGGATTTCGTACGAAAGCAAATTTGTACAGGCCGGCAAAGTACTCCGCCGGTAACATTTCTTTGGCGGCAATCACTTTACTGTGGCGTGGAAAGCGGCAACCCAGTTTATGCCCACAGAGTTGACTTAGCTTATTTACTATAAATTGCGGCACACCGTATCGGGCATCCCAGCGAAAGCGTGACAGCGCATCACGCACACTGGTGCCACCGGTTTTTGCAATATGCACAAAAAGAAACTGATGTTTGTGGGAAAGCAGCATTGATATCGTCGATAGTCATAAAAATGTTTCATTCAAACAATACGATAGCAATATGACATATTAAGGACAGTCACATCGGTAGCTATGAATTCACAGGTAAATACAAATCAAGGACAGTCACTTGAAGTTTATGGACAGTCACTCACGCAACTGACTGTCCTGGTGTCGTATTCGGGGAGTGGTGGCGTTGAAGTCATTACTAATCATCTCGTGCAGGGGCTGGTTAATGCTGGTATTGAGGTCGAACTTCTGCTGCTGAAAGCCCGCGGTCCCCACATCGATAAGTTGCCAGAGCATCCGGAGCTTACGGTAACTAAACTCAATGCCAGCAGTGCCATACTGGCGGTGCCGGAGCTAGTCAGGTATTTGAATAAGCATCCCAACCGGCTGCTCTTTGCGATTAAAGACCGCGCGGTTCAGGCGGCATCGCTAGCCAATAGGATAAATCGTTGCAGAGGCCGGGTAGTGGGGCAAATCCACACCAATATGCTTACCGGGCTGGCATCCCGAAACGGGTTGATGGTCAGATTCAGGTTTGCATTGATGAGGCATTTATATCGTTACTTAACCGGCGTCATTGCGGTATCGCAGGATGCCGCGAGTGCGTTACAAACCATTACAGGCTTACCCGACGCGCGGATAAAAATATTGCCTAACCCTGTTATCACCCCGGCAATCGCTAAAAAATCGGCCGCATCGCCAGTTCATCCCTGGTTAACCAATAAAGAGTGCCCGGTGGTTGTGGCGGCAGGGCGATTGTCCTCACAGAAAAACTTTGCGTTACTTATTCGGGCGTTTGACTTACTCAGACAGCAAATACCGTTAAAGCTGGTTATTTTCGGCGAGGGGCCGCAGCGCGGTGAGCTTGAAGCCTTGTGCGCTGAACTGAGCATTTCAGAGCATGTATCGTTATTTGGTTTTGTTGAAAACCCTTACGCTGAAATGAAGCGTGCCGACCTGTTTGTTTTGTCGTCCGACTGCGAAGGCTCGCCAACGGTGCTAACAGAGTGCCTGTCCATGGGGATCCCCTGTGTAGCAACTGATGTCGGGGATGTCGCCCAAACCCTGCAAAACGGCCGGGTGGGGCGAGTAGTCCCCTGCAACGACACTCAGGCCCTGGCCGAGGCAATGCAGGCTGCCATTCAGTCACCTATCGCGGGTCAGGTGTTAGTGGACGCGGTGAGCCAGTTTCAACAAGACGTGGCTGTGAATACTTATATTGAGCAACTGTCGTACTGGCAGGAAACGGGAACGCCAAACTAAAATTGGCCCTTTGTGAAGCTGTTATACAGGCAGGATGGTAATTATTTTGCTGTTTGTTATGTAAATGTTAATGAAATGTTTGCTTGGATATGATTAACTCTGCCTTACGCTGATATCACTAATATCGAGGGCAGCATGTATTTTTCTGTAGAACATTCACTGGAGCGCCTTGCTGTTTTTGCGGCGTATTCAGAATGTGATGGCTGCGAAGACGGTGATCTCACCAGTCAGCTGATAGAAGGGCTGTTGATGAGTGGCGTGCATGTTGAATTACTGCTGCTCAACAACAAAGATAACTCGTCCTGCCGTTTACCGGCACACCCGCATTTAACCATCAAAACCTTGCGAGCCAGCAGTGTGTGGCTGGCGGTGCCCGAATTAAAGCGCTATATGCAAAGCCATCCCGGTGAAATTGTTCTGGCGGTGGACGATCAGTATATCCAGGCCGCCTCCATGGCTAACCTGCTGTCGGGCTTACGGGGCAACGTTGCCGGATTAATGCATAATACCAACTGGGGCATTTCGCAAAGCGGCGTAACACCTCGCCTGCGCTCCAGGCTGATGCGACTGCTTTATGGCTACACCTCAGGTGTGATCACCGAGTCGGCGGATACCGGCAGAAAACTGGAGTTGATGTGCCGGTATCCGAAAGCCCGAATCAAAATGCTAACCCAACCCTGCCGTCAGGATGTGGCTATCAGCGGCTGTATTGAACTGCTTACTGAATGGCAGTGCTGCGGTGTGTGCAGCATCAATTCCGGCCGCTACTTAAGTGCTTAACCTCTGGTGCTATTTCTGGCAGACTGGCTAACAGGCTTTAATTAATCCAGATGTGAGTAGATGGAACGACCGCTGTTAAAACATATTCGCAACCATGAAGCGTTGTTTTTGGAAATTGCCCGTTTGCGAGACCTTGCTATTGAGCAGTCAGGCCTCGGCAACTATGAATTCAGTAAGACTCCCAAATTTATCAGCGAAACCGGCGAACGATTTACCATCGAACCGGAGCGCAGCATCATTCTTCCTGACTACCATCTGTTTAAAGGATTGAAACATGCCTTAACTGAGCGTGTTCCAGGACTTACCATTGTTGAGCATAGTGACTGTGGTTACCGTTATCCCACTGCCGCACTGGCCGGTCTGGATGCCCCGTTTATTAAACGGTTACGTTCGGAGTATTTTCATCGGGTGGATGAGGACCGCAGTATTTGCCGTCCGGTCAACCTCTCCTACGGTATTAAGAGCCGGGGTAAAGCCGATAATCGTCTGGAGTACGAAGTCTGGGTACCGGAAAGCCAGTTAGAGGCCGACCCCATGCCGCTGCTGGTGGAAAAGTACGGTGAAGATCTGCCCCATGAAGTGCGCCATTTTGCTCAGCAAAAGCCGATGATTTATGGCTGGATGGGGGTTAAACGGGCCGCCTTCGAGGCGCTCTACCGCAACCCCGCGGTAATGGGTGACCTGGTGATTTGTATTGGCCTGTCGGTAGACGCTTATAACATCGGCGCACGGCCGGACCTGTCTTTTTCGCCAACGGTGGATAGCTCCATTGCGGCCAGTAATGCCGAATTTGAGTGGGAAGTCATGGGTTACTACGCGCCGGGCGATGCGCACTATACTCACGATGAGTTATGGGCGGCGATAAATCATTCGCTGGAAGCCATTGGCGAACCCATTAGCGAACTTTACGCCAACGACATTATGCCGATTATGGAAAGTAAAACGGAGCGTATTCTGAGCACGGTTTATGGCCAGGGTATTACCACCGATGAGATTCGAGAGCTGAATTTGCGCCCGCAGGAGTTTTTGCAAACCAGCAGTGAACGCCGGGTAAAACCGCAGGATCCCAATCGTAAGGTAAATTTCCTCGGCCGTCTTAACCGGTTATTCTATCAGCCGGAGCATCAACTGCCGGCGATTGAATCATTGCATGATCTCATTGCGCATTCGCGCTAAGCTTGCACGATAAACTCAAACTGTACGGAAATTTGCACACATCATGCATGATATTGATGATTACGATAAACAGATCCTAAAACTCCTGCGCCAGAACGGCCGCCTGACTAATCAGGAGTTAGGCGAGCTGGTGGGCCTGTCTGCTTCGCAAATCTCCCGCCGCCGAATTCACCTTGAGCAGCAAAAATACATCATCGGTTACAGCGCCCGAATTTCACCGGCCGCGCTGAATCTGGATATATCATCGGTACTGGAAATTACCCTTGCTGAAGCCTCACCCGAGGCTGTTACCGCCTTTTATGAATTGGTAAAACACACCCCGGCTATTCTGGACATGTATAAAACCACCGGCAACGCCGATTTCATTCTTAAAGTAGCGGTGGCGGAGCTGAGTGACTTATCGGCGCTGATCAGCGACCTGGCCGCACACAAAACGGTGGGGCATATCCGCACCGCGGTGGTGTTGGAACGCCTTAAAGAGGATGGTGTTTGGTTGTAATGCCGCAAAAATAAGTTTTATACGCACGAATTGCGCGTTATGAGTAAAATTAACGCACAATATGATTTTATTGTGCTATATTTCTCACGGTTTAATTTTTGGTCATTCCGTGGGGAAAATAATGAGTGAAGCAGCAATCAGTCAGCCGAAGTCCATTCGGCACAGTTGGGTGGAAGATGTTCTGGCCCTGATCACCGGCACCATTTTAGTTTCTTTCGGGGCTATTTTATTGCGTGAGGTTGGCGCGCTTACCGGCAGTACCGCAGGAATGGCCTTTTTGATTGATTACCTGTCGCCGATGACCTTTGGCGTAGCCTTCTTTTTAGTGAATATTCCGTTTTATATTCTGGCGCTGAAGAAAATGGGTGTGGTTTTTACGCTTAAGACTTTTGCTACCGTGTCTTTGGTGTCGTTGTTTACTCATATTCACCCAGCGTTTATTCAGTTTGGTGAGCTGGATTTATTTTACTCAACTCTGTTTGGCAATCTGCTCATGGGCACCGGCTTTGTGGTATTGTTCCGCCATGGTGCCAGCCTGGGTGGCGTAACCATTCTGGCGCTGTACATTCAGGATAAAACCGGCTTCCGTGCCGGGTACCTGCAAATGGGGGTAGATGTGCTGGTGGTGTGTGCGGCGTTCTTTGTAGTGAGCATTCCGGCACTGATCGCTTCTGTTCTGGGCGCGGTGGTACTGAATATCCTGATAGCATTTAACCACCGTAAAGACCGTTATTTAGCTTAAACTGGCCAATAGATTAATAAAAAGCTGCTCCCAAGAGACAGTCACTCTAAGGAATTATTATGTTTGAACATGTTGATGCCTATGCCGGCGACCCGATTTTCTCGCTGGTTGAACAATTCATGAAAGATCCCCGTGAGGACAAAGTGAATCTCACCATCGGGTTTTATTTTGATGAAGACGGCAAAGTGCCAAACTTTAGCAGTGTTGATAAGGCCAAAGTATGGGCGGCAGACAACCCACCGGCATCGCCCGTTTACCTGCCGATGGACGGCTTACCGGATTACCGAGTAGCAGTAAAATCGCTGGCCTTTGGTGATGCACTACCATTAGTGGACAGTCGCTTAGCATCAACCCAGAGCCTGGGCGGTTCGGGCGCGCTGAAGGTGGGCGCTGATCTACTCAAACGCTATTTCCCCGATTCAGAGCTTTGGGTGAGCGACCCGACCTGGGAAAACCATCACTCTATTTTTAAAGGCGCGGGCGTGAAGGTAAATACCTATCGCTACTACAACCCGCAAACTAAAATGCTTGATTTCAGCGGCATGCTGGAAGATTTAAATCAACTGCCGGAAAAAGCCATTGTTCTGCTGCATCCGTGTTGTCATAACCCAACGGGTATCGACCTGACCAACGAGCAGTGGCAACAGGTTGTGGACGTAGTTAAACAGCGTAACCTGCTAGCCTTTTTCGATATGGCATATCAGGGTTTTGGGTTTGGTTTAAACGAAGATACTCAGGCCATTAAACTGATGGCGGAGTCTGGTCAGCCGTTTTTGTTAGCACAGTCATTCTCGAAAATCTTCTCACTTTACAGTGAGCGCGTAGGGGCGTTGTATGTGGTGTGTGAATCACCGGAAACCGCCGAAACTATTCAGGGCCAGCTTAAGTTTACCGTAAGGACTAACTACTCTACACCTCCATCGTTCGGCGCGCGCCTGGTTAACCACGTGCTTGCGAGCGATGCGCTGACCGATGAGTGGAAAACCGAATTGGAAGTCATGCGAGAGCGCATGCATACCATGCGTCAGCAACTGGTCACCAAGCTTGGCGAGCTGCGCCCGGATGTGGATTTCAGCTATCTTGCTGCGCAGGTTGGGATGTTTAGTTACACAGGCTTCAGCCCGGAGCAAATTAAACGCCTGAAAGACGAGTTTGGCGTTTATCTGATTGCCAGCGGCCGAATGTGCGTAGCCGGCCTGAATACCCGCAATATCGAAGCTACCGCAAAGGCCTTCGCGGCAGTTTGCTAAAAAAGAACAGGGCTTTGCAATAACGTAAAGCCTTCCCCTTTTCATATTGAGACAGTCACTCGCTAGACTCAGGTTCAGTTGGATTCTTTCTTAATATCAGCACAATGAACACACTACTTTTCTAAATTAGTGAATCATTGTGCCAAGACCTCGTAAAAGTCTTATCAACCTATCAGATACCCCTTACTACCATTGCGTTTCCCGCTGTGTTCGACGAGCGTATTTGTGTGGTGAAGATAATCAGACAGGAAGAAGCTACGAGCACCGCCGGCAATGGGTAGAAGAACGACTCCTGTTTTTGGCAGAGGTGTTTTGTGTTGACGTGTGCGCCTATGCAGTAATGAGCAACCACACCCATGTGGTCTTACGCATCAATAAACAAAAAGCCGATTCGTTAAGTGTTAAAGATATCATCAGGCGGTGGCATCGGCTTTATAAAGGCATGTTGTTGTCTCAACGCTACATTGACGACGCTGAATCGACTACGTTGTCCAATGCAGAGATTGAAACGGTACATAGCCTGGCT
>DDJQ01000044.1 GCA_002339125.1 Alteromonadaceae bacterium UBA2620 | reverse complement strand
GCTGGACGGTTTACCTGTTGAGCCCGCTGGACGCCAGACAAGCAGAAATTTCTCAGGGCTTTATTTTCAGTGTGGTTACCATACTGGTGATTATTTTTGCGCTGTTCCTGCTTATCTATAATTTGCTGTATTACTTCCGCCGCGATATGCAGCCGGAGTTGATTATTCGTAATACTCACCGCCTGCCGGATCGCAATCAGCTGGAAGAAACCTACCAGTCGCTTACGGAACAAAACGCGTCACTGAGTATCATTATGGTCGACATCGATCACTTTATGGATATCAACGACCAGTTTGGCCGCAATGCCGGTGATGACGTGCTCGACAAGGTCTCTGGTTTTATTTCCAGCCACCTGCGGGAACAGGACGTACTGGGGCGTTGGAGCAGCGAGGAGTTTATTATTCTGCTCCCCGAAATGGGGCCTCGTGAAGCGCAGGAGCTGGCGCAGACTCTGCGCCACGGCATTGCTATTCTGCCTCCGCCAAGCGACTATCCGGAAATGCACTTAACCGCCAGCTTTGGTGTGTCGTTTACTGCCTCTAAGCGTAACCTCAATGAGCTTACCGCCCACGCTGAGGATGCTTTATATCAGGCTCGCCGGGACGGCCGGAATTTGGTGCGTGTGCAGTTAATTGACGACTAACCGCTGTTTTGCCCAGTGCGCAACGCGCTGGGCAACACCTGTTGTAAAACTTATCCCCAGCAATATCAGCAGTCCGCCACAGAAGTCCCACACACTTAAGATCTCATTAAGAAAAATAACGCCCCAGGCAATACCAAATAACGGCACCAGATAACCTACCATCACCGCTTTGGCCGGGCCGGCAGAAGCTATCAGAAAAAAATACAGCAAATAAGCCAGACCAGTGCCTACCAGAGCCAGCGCCAGGGCGTTCATCCATGCCAGCGACGACGGCCAGGCCTGGGGCAGCTGCAATAATGCAAACGGCGTGAGTAACAGCGAGGCCCAGAACTGACTGCCCGCAGCCACCGCCACTGGCTTTACCCCCGCCAGCGATTTCTTCATCATACAAGCGCCCCAACCGTAACAACCAGCAGCACCTAACACAGCCAGTACCGGCACAATACTGAGCTGACTGCCCAGGGTTTTATCAAGGCTAATCACCACTACGCCAACAAACCCGCACATCAGGCCGACAATAGCGAGCTTACCAAGGCGTTCCCGCAACCAGATAAAGGCAAACATGGCAGCAAACATCGGCGCGGTAGCATTGAGAATAGCCAGTACCCCGCTTTGTAATTGCAGGCTGGCAAAGTTGAATAACGCAAAAGGCACAGCGGTATTTATTGCCCCCAGCAGACACATTGGCTTCCACAGTTTAACCATCTGCCGGCCACCGCCGGTGAGAAATAAAAAGGGTAGAAACACCAGGGTTGCCAGTGACGTTCTAAGGACCACCAGCGGCAATATGCCAAATTCAGGCGCGGCCACGCGCATAAAAATAAACGAGGCTCCCCAAATAGCGCCAAGGAGTAATAATGCGCCCAGCTCTCGCGATGTCACCTAAATTGCTCCTTCTAATGCCAATAAAAACTGCTTTCTGGTTAACCCGCCCGCATAGCCGGTTAATTTGCCATTGCTACCAATCACCCGATGACAGGGCACAATAATGGTTAACGGGTTTTTGCCATTTGCCATGCCCACTGCGCGCGAAGCCGTGGGCTTACCAATGCCATCGGCAATATCACCGTAACTTATTGTGTGGCCATAGGGTATAGTCTGCAACTGGCGCCATACCTGCTGCTGAAACGCCGTGCCAGATGGATTTAGCGGCACGCTAAAAGTGGTCAGGCGGCCGTCGAAGTAGGCTTCGAGCTGCTCGCAACAGGCCAGAGTAAGAGCTGAGGGGCTTGCCTCAGCAGCCGACTCTGACACAAACCGAATGCTGGTGATGCCCTTTTCATCCGCGCTGATTGCCATAAGTCCGCAGGGACTTTGCCAGTAACTGAGTGCCATTAGGTTTCTCCGGTGTGTTGATTGGCCAGTAGCCATAGCTGGATGGTGAGGTAACTGCGCCATGGTGCAGCCAGCGATGCTTTGATGGCAAAGCGCTGTACCTGTCGGGCAACGATAAGATCTTTCTCCAGATAGATATCCGGCTCACTGCTGCCTCGCAGTTTAATATACTGTAAGGTCCAGGGGCCAATCCCTTTGATGGCCAGAATGTCACTGTCGCTGATTTCCCGCCCCGGATTTGCTGCCACCAATGTGGCAAAATCGCGGATAGCCTGCTTTCTGGCTCCTGGCATTTTAAGCATGTCCAGCGACGACGATGCCACTTGCTGCGGGGTTGGAAAAGTGTGGCCATATGGCTGCTTTTCACCCAGCTCGTTGCTCAAACGCTGCAACTGCGTGATTGCCGCTTTGATACTGATTTGCTGACCTATAATTGCCCGGCAGCCGGCTTCAAATACACTCCACACACCGGGTAAACGTACGCCGGTGGTCTGCAGCTCAGGCGATAATCCGGCGTTGCTTAATGCCTGCGCGACACTATGAGGATCGGTATCCATGTCCAGTACCCGGCGCAAAGTGCTCAGCAACGGCTGCAAGTGCTGTGGTCGGGTGAGCTGCGCTTTTATGTGAAAGCCGCCTTGTTGTTCATCGAAGGTAGCGCAAACAAAACCCGGCTCATTATCAACACTAAAGGCACGGCTATAACTTCGCGCATCCACACTCTCGATATCCGTCAGTGCTCTTAATTGCAGAAAGTCCCGGATCTGGGGCCAGTTGTAGGGTAAACGAACCGGCATAAAAAGCACTAGTTCCGATGCCAAGGCCTGCCGCCCGCCAGCCTTGCGAATATCACCGGCGGTTAAGGCAAAATCCTTTTTTAAGTGGCTTTGCAGGCTGCGACTCGATTGAAACCCGCAGGCCAATGCCACGTCCTCCACTGGCAGAGACGTTTGCTGCAGTAGGCGTTTAGCCAGCAATAAACGGCTGTGAAGCTGAAACCGTTTGGGAGACATACCCACTTCCCGGTTGATCAACTGCCCAAGGTAGCGCTCACTGATCCCTAACCGCTCAGCGATGGCCTGCACCGTTTCATCCAGCGCTTCACTCAATAAGCGCATGGCACGCTGGGTGGTGGTACTCACGCCGCGCCAGGCAAATGAGCCCGGAGCGCTGTCTGGCCGACACCGCAAACAAGGCCGATAGCCCTGTTCAATAGCCTGCTGGGCATAATGATAATAATCGACGTTTTTTTCATCCGGCAGACGGGCAGGACAGACAGGCCGACAAAAAATGCCGGTAGTTTTTACTGCCACAAAAAACCGCCCGTCAAACCGGCGATCCCTCGATTTTCGGGCCTCAGAGTACTGTTGTTGCAGAGCGGGGGTGAGCATCGCAGTCTCGCGGTTGATTTACATATGGCCATTGTAGCCTGCTTTGCTGAACAGGTTGCGAAGAAATCGGAACTGACAGTCAGCGATGGATTAATCAGCACTTACTTTCAATGAGTTGATCACTGTGCGGTCACCCCGCATAATAGCGTCGATCATTTGCCACAATAATATTCAATCCCATATTCCGGAGTTTTTTGTTTGCCTTATTTGGACTTGCTGCGTCGGTACTGTTTTATCGCGCTGTGTGTAATGCCTGGATGCATTGTTAGTAACACCACGATCGCCGCCGACCAGTGGTTTGAAGACTATGCTGCCCAGGTAAAGCGCGACGCACGCAAATACAATGTGCCCGGTTACGCCATGGTATTTTATCAGCAGGGCAAGTCGCCGGTTATCAAGGTTTACGGCAGAACTCACAGTGGCGGGAAGCCTGTTGACGAGAATACGGTGTTCCGCCTGGCATCGGTATCGAAGACCTTTACCGCTGTACTGATGGCCAAGCTGGTGCGGCAGAATCAACTCGACTGGACGACCCCCGTGACCGAAATGAGCCCTACGCTGGGCGCCGCAGGCACATTGAACCCAGGCATGACACTGGGCCATATTGTTGGCCAGTCCAGTGGCTTTATGCCTAACGCTTACGACAATCTTATTGAAGCGAATTACCCATTAAAGCGGGTCCTCAATCAACTCGCCGGACTCGAACCCTTGTGTCAGCCCGGCGAGTGTTACACTTATCAGAACGCGCTGTTTGGCGTGATCCAGGAGTATTTTGTCAGTCGCAATACCTCTTATCAGCGCCAGTTGCAGGAGCAATTACTCACACCGCTGGGAATGGATACTGCCAGTGCCGGCAAAGGCGGCTTGCTGGCTTCCGGGCAGTGGGCCCGCCCGCACATTGCCATAGCGCGAAATCGCTGGCGCGAGGGCCAGGTGGAAAGTAATTACTACCGGTTTACGCCCGCGGCCGGTGTGAATGCCAGCATCAACGACATGACCCGCTGGCTGCAGGCGATGTTATTAGAGTTTCCCACTGTTGTGCCGGAAGATGTTGTGGCAGCAGTAACCACCCCGCGGGTACGCACCACCCGTGAAGTTTACCGCCGCGGCTGGCGTGACGATCTTAGCGATGCCCACTATGGTCTTGGCTGGCGGATTTATGATTATGCCGGCGAGGTGCTTAACTATCATGGCGGCTGGGTAAAAGGCTATCGTGCAGATGTGTCGTTTTCGCCGAAATACAAAGCCGGCTATGTGATGCTGATGAACGCTGAGTCTAATCTCATAAACACCACCACGGCGGAGTTCTGGGAGGCTTACTTTGAGCAGGCAAAACGTCGCTCGCCGGAGTAGTTCCCCGCCCACAGAATTGGGGGCGGGGCTGGTGTTATTTGCCGGTTTTTAAATAGGTATAACCGCTCAGACAGGCCTCATAAAAGTCTGTCCAACGCACACCCTCGCGGGGTTTGATATTGCCCGCCGACACCTGCTTGTCGATTAACCGTTTAACATCGTAAGCCATGGCTTTAGGGTTGTACTGCATAATGCTCAGTACATCTTCTACCGATGATCCTTTCACCACTTCTTCGATGTAGAAATCTTCCGGATCGTCGTCGTAACTAAAGATATGCACTTCGTTCAGACGACCAAACAGATTATGCATATCACCCATTACGTCCTGATAAGCGCCGGTCAGGAACAGCCCGATATAGTATGGCTCGTTAGGCTGAAGTTTATGCATGGGTAACACATCGGTGATCTCACGACCAACAGTGAACTGGTCGATTTTTCCGTCGCTGTCGCAGGTAATATCTACCAGCGAGCAGTTTACGTCCGGCCGCTCGTTCATCCGCGAGATAGGCACAACCGGCAACAGCTGGTCGATGGCCCAGGTATCAGCAGCCGACTGAAACACTGAGAAATTACACAGATATTGTGATGACAAGCTGTAATCAAGCTCCTGCAGCTCTTCGGGTACATACTCAGCGTGGGCGTAGTACTTCTGCAAACGCTCCATGATCTCCCAGTACAGGGTTTCGATTTTTGCCAGTTCTTCTAACGAAAGAACGCGCAGCTTGAATGCATCAAGCGCCTGCTCTTTGTATTGAGAGGCGTCGTTATACAGTTCCTGCATATTGGTTTGCTGGTCGAAGGTGCTGGCCATTTCGCGCATGTTCTTTACGAAATAATGCTCACCTTCGGCTTCGCTGGTGTCTACTCCTGCGCTGTTGGAGCGGATTTCACCCATAATCTGAGTAATTACGCAGCTGTGGTGAGCGGTAATCGCACGGCCACTTTCACTAACCAGATTAGGATGCGGCACGCCTTCAAGATCACACACTTCTTTCATACCGTAAACCACGTCGGCCACATACTCCTGCATGGAGTAGTTACGCGAGGACTCACTGGTTGAAGCAGTACCATCGTAGTCGATACCCAGACCACCACCTACATCAACGTAGTCGAGCGGGAAACCCATTTTATGCATTTCGGCATAAATGCGACCGCCTTCAGAAATCGCCTCTTTTACCGAGCGGATGTCGGTAAGCTGGCTGCCAATATGAAAATGCAGTAGCTTCAGGCAGTGAGCCATTCCCTGTTCTTTGAGGTAACGGGCGGTATTGATGATTTCGGCAAAACTCAAACCAAATTTGGCACGTTCGCCACCGGAGCTTTCCCATTTGCCACGGCCCTTCACTGTCATTTTGGCGCGTACACCAATTAACGGTTCAATGCCCAGTTCTTTGGAGATTTTAACCAGTAACAGTAGCTCTGAGTATTTCTCAACGACCACAACCATGCGCCGACCGAGTTTGCGACCGAGCAATGCCAAACGCATAAACTCTTCATCTTTATAGCCATTAAGAATGGTCAATGAGTCTTCATTGGTGTTAAGTGCCAACACGGTAATGAGCTCAGCCTTAGAACCGGCCTCAAGACCATAGTTGTAGTGTTCACCCACATCAACGATCTCTTCCACCACTTCACGCATCTGGTTAACTTTCACCGGATACACGCCCTGATATTCGCCGCTGTATTCAGCCTCTGCAATGGTATTGCGGAAGATAGTATTCAGATTAGCAACCTGAGAACGCAAAATATCATGAAAACGTACTACAACTGGCAGTTGCACGCCTTCCTGATGGATCTCTTCAATGACCGCTTTGAAATCGATTTGAATTGATGGATCTGAAGGGTTGGGTGTGACCTTGATATTGCCGTTTTCACCAATGTGAAAATAGCCACCGCCCCAACGGGAAACGCCGTATACGCGTTCTGCCTCTTCAACAGACCACTCCTGAGAAGTTCCATCCATCGCTAACACCTTAAATATTTTGCGTGCTGGTAAAAATGATTTGCAGCTGACATACACATGGCGCGTATTATAACGGTCTTTACAGTCAGCGCTATGACAATTTACGCATCTAAAACTGACCCGGATTACTGCTTTTTTACGTATTAAGTCAATATGATAGAAATTTGTTGGCTATTTTTTACCCACCACAGTACTATAAAGTAGTACAAATTCATGACGTTAACATATTATCTGTGAGCATTTCATGGTGCCGGGATAAGTCCACGGAAAGGAGTATGAGGGAATGCAACGCGTATTAGGAGAATTTGCCGTTGAGTTAACCCCACAGCAGGACGAGCTGGACATGGGCAGAATGCTATTCACAAAATCCTTTACCGGCGAGCTTGCCGGTACTTCCAGTGGACAGATGCTCAGTAAACACAGCACAGTGCAGGGGTCGGCAGGTTACGTAGCCATCGAAACCTTTGAAGGCGAACTACAGGGCAAAAAAGGCAGCTTCTCCCTGCAACATCTGGGCATTATGAGCCGGGGCGAGCAAAAGCTAACCATCGTAGTGGTACCAGATACAGCCACCGACGGCCTGGAAGGTTTATACGGAAATATGCAAATTCAAATAGTCGATGGTAAGCACTACTACGACTTTGAATTCGATTTTACCTGAGGCCCCCGCGGTAGTAAGCCACTAAGCAGTTAACAATAATGATTTACCATTGCAGGAATGGTTCCTGCAATGCTCTTCCGTAAAGTGTTAAACACCCTCTATTTTAACGTGTTGTGCTGTAGTTATTGCAGGTTGGTCGCGTAGGGTGTGAATAATTTTCATTGCGAAGGACTTCATGAATAAAACAGCCGAGCTTTATCGCATGGTGACATCACAACATATTTGCCCTTTTGGCCTGCGCTCTAAAGATTTACTGGAGCGGGAAGGGTTTGAGGTGGAAGATCATCAGTTATCTTCCCGCGAAGAAACCGATGCGTTTAAACAGCAATACGATGTTAAAACTACCCCTCAAACCTTTATTGATGGCCAGCGGATTGGCGGTTACGACGACCTCCGCGAGTATTTCGGTAAAGGCGAGGCGGGCCAGACAGGGACTACCTACACTCCGGTTATCGCCATCTTTTCGGTAGCAGCATTAATGACCGTCGGTTGGCAGTTTGCCTCATCCAGCAGCCTGCTGAGTTTATCTTCATTATTGCTGTTTATTGCCGTCAGCATGTGTTTTCTGGCAGTGCAGAAACTGCAGGATTTATACAGCTTTACGCAGTCTTTTATTACCTATGACCTGCTTGCCATGCGCTGGCTGCGCTACGGTTATTGGTATCCATTTCTGGAGGCCTATGCGGGTATCGGCATGATAACGGGTTTGCCAGCCCTGTGGGTTGCTCCGGTATCGCTGTTTATCGGCACCGTTGGTGCCGTATCAGTATTTAAAGCGGTGTATGTAGACAAGCGAGAACTCAAATGTGCCTGCGTGGGCGGCGACAGCAATGTGCCTTTGGGCTTTATTTCACTGTCGGAAAACCTGTTTATGATTGGCGGTGGTTTACTGATGCTACTGAGCTAATTCGTGTCATTAAAAAGGCTGCCAGATGGCAGCCTTAGCTATTTACTGGTCAATCACACTGGTTTTTCTGAACTGCCAGCGGTTAGCAAACTGATGAAGCCAGCGAGTGAATCGCATTCGCCCCGCTCTTTCATCATAAAACGGATTTTCTCCCGGCGCGGTGAGATAAGTATTCGTAAGCACTGTGTGTGCATCACCTGCGCCAATAAAATATTGATAATTCGGCACATACTCATTCAGGAAAGCATAAGAGCCTGTCATTGCTGCGCTCCACTCCATAAACAACAGGTAGTCATCTTCAGTAAGGCCCCAGGTAAACGGATCCATATTACCGGCGTCAATCTCTGAGGAAATTTTGTAGAACAGCACCTGTACTGCATCCAGTTGCGTGGAATACTGAGCAAAACGAACCTGGGGATAGCTGGCCGCCAGCACGCCCATCATATCCTGATTTAACGTAGCTGCCTGATAAGCTCCCATAAACTGAGCAAACATAGGCGCCAGGCTATTTTCTACGCCCCAGGTATGACCGAAGGAGAAGGTCGATTCCACGAAGCCCGCAGACAAGACGCCGGCTGCACCATCGCTTAACAAAGCGGTACGGGCTCTTGGGAACGCAGCTTGCAGGTATGGGAAATTGATAGTGGCACCATAACCACCAGCACTGGAACCGGCGACCAGCATTCTGCGGGGCTTAACCGTGCTGTGAGCATAGTAGTCTTTTAACCATTCGCGCACAGCCATAAAATTATCAAAGCCGCGATGGCGCACCGGAACCGGCGCGGCAGGCACGCCCGTGATTATGCCAGTGGTATCTTCATACACCACATCATTTGAGCCAATGTGGATATCGCCAGTGCAATAAGGAATAAACACCTTACTCCAGTTGGCAAAGGGGTTACGCGGATTATCATCATCGAATATGCCCCCGGCATTGACCGGCGAGTTTTCGGTGTACATAGACGGGTTATAAGTAGGACGGCCACCAGGTACACCGCTCAGAGCCAGCGATGTCACGCAGGTTGCGTCGTTCCAACAGGCACCACCACCATTAAAAAAGACCACTAATTTACCGGCATTGCCCGGTTTAAAATAAAAGTGGAAATCGTTTGGAATAACAGCCCCGGTAGCAGGGTCAGTGATTGTCTCCAGAGCACAGGCTGGCGACAGCGTTTGCGGTTGCCCCTCATCATTGATGATTTCTACTGAGGCTGGCACCGGGATTTGTTGCCATTCTTCAGCGCTAACATTGATATGCAGAGCACAGGAAAACAGAGCTATAAAAGCACTTAAGCAGCGAAAGCGAGTCATATTTCATCCTTGAGTGATAAAAGATTGTTTAATAACAAACCGCTGATGCTGCAGGTAGGAGCGGGTTAAGCTTATTAATATAAGTCTTAATTTACATTAAGGTAAAAATCGCAGACAGCAAAGCAATAAATTGGCGTAACCCACAATTATTTCGCCATAGGGCGGGCAATAGCCAGCGGGCTGGCGTTCCGCTTTTATCCCGTTAAACTACATCATTATAACTAATTGAAAAATGAGTAACGTATGCCTGCTGCAACCGGTAACTCTGCCTACCTGGCCATCGACCAGGGAACCACTTCTTCCAGGGCCATTTTATTTAACCAACAGTTTGAGATTCTTTACACGGCACAGCGGGAATTCCCGCAGTACTACCCCAAAAACGGATGGGTAGAGCAGGATCCCGAGGAGCTTTGGCAGTCGGTACTGAATGTGGCCCGTGAAGCGCTAACTGTTGCCAGCGATCTCAAACTGTCAGTCAAACATGTGGGGATCACCAATCAACGGGAAACCACGCTGGTCTGGAACAAAGAATCCGGCCAGCCAGTGTATAACGCTATCGTCTGGCAGGACCGGCGCACCAGCGGCTATTGCAGCAGCTTATCGGTGCATGAAAACCTGGTACAACAAAAAACCGGCCTCAAACTGGACCCGTATTTTTCGGCCAGCAAGATACGCTGGATCCTCGACAATGTGGAAGGCGCTGCCGAACTCGCCGCAAATAACAAACTGCTGTTTGGCACCGTTGATACGTTTTTGACCTGGCGCTTAACCAACGGCAAGGTGCACGCTACCGACGTAACCAATGCCAGTCGCACCAGTTTGTTTAATATTCACAGCCAGCAGTGGGATAAGGAACTCTTAGCGCTGTTTGATATTCCAGCCGCCCTGTTGCCAGAGGTAAAAGATTGTGCCGACGACTTTGGCCGGACTCAGGCAGGTCTGTTACCGGTGGTGCTAAACATCAGCGGCGTGGCTGGCGATCAACAGGCTGCCATGGTTGGCCAGGGCTGCGTTACACAAGGCAGTGTTAAAGCTACCTATGGCA
The DNA here is from genome assembly GCA_002339125.1 of Alteromonadaceae bacterium UBA2620. Taxonomy (GTDB): domain Bacteria; phylum Pseudomonadota; class Gammaproteobacteria; order Enterobacterales; family Alteromonadaceae; genus Alteromonas. The sequence continues at coordinate 5,663 of DDJQ01000044.1, read as the reverse complement.
CTGGCTGCTTTGCTCTGGTTAATACCGGGTGCCATTGCGACATCAACCACACCGGTCTGCTTACCACCATTGCTTATCGGCTTAACGGCATTACTCATTATGCGGTAGAAGGCTCCATTTTTGTTGCTGGCGCGGCGGTACAATGGCTGCGCGACGGGCTGGGTTTAATTGAAAAAGCCGCCGATTCCGAAGCCATTGCCGGACAGGTGGGTAACGAACACGGCCTGGTGGTAGTGCCCGCTTTTACCGGTCTTGGTGCACCGCACTGGGATCCTGATGCCCGTGGGGCAGTCTTCGGCATCACCCGTGCCACTACTGCCAATGATATTGTGCGCGCTACCCTCGAATCGATTTGTTTTCAAACCCACGACCTAGTCACTGCCATGAGCAGCGGCGGTAATCCACCAACTATTTTAAAGGTAGATGGTGGTATGGTGGCCAACGAGTGGTTTTGCCAGTATCTGGCCGATACGTTGAATGTGCCGGTAGTCAGGCCAAAAGTGATGGAAACCACCGCACTGGGCGCTGCACTACTGGCCGCTTTTCAGGCCGGAGATATCACCGAATTAAACCAACTGGCCGAAGCGAATCCCTGCCAGCGTGAGTTTGAAGCCAATGCCACCGACAGCGCCCGCGAGCAGCGTTTAACCCAGTGGCATAAAGCGGTAAAAGCAACCCTGCTGATGACCTCTTAAATACCAAATTCTGCACAGCCAGGGGCCATTTAGGCTCCTTGTCGAGACAAAACTGTACCAGTAGTTTAACCACCCTGCTCTTTTTACGGGAGATTGAAACCAGAGGATGATCCAGAACAAACATTGGTAAAGTTGCCTTAGTTAGTGCATTGCGCCACACTTTTTAGTGCCGTAAAGTAAAACAAATACCGCATGGTTTGTGCTGTCGTCTTATGCAATCCCAACCAGCCATGTCATAACAAAGTAAAACTTAACTCTTACATTCAATCACTCAGGCCATCTTTCCCTGCATGCAGGGAACCCGACTTTCAGGGAGAAAGTGCTGTGCTGTTCAAAAATCCGCTATCCAGCCCCCGCGGCCCCGCTGTAATGGACATGCTGCAAAGTGTCAGCGGCATCATTCTGGCCCTGTTCATGTGGGCGCACATGTTTATGGTGTCGAGCATTCTGCTGGGCAATGATGCCATGTACTGGGTGACCAAGATGTTTGAGGGCGAGCCAATCTTTGGTAAGGGCTACCCCATTCTGGTGAGCCTGTTTGCGCTGTTTATTCTGTCGTTAGTTGTGCTTCACGCGTTTCTGGCGATGCGTAAGTTTCCGGCCACTCACCGCCAGTACCGTACCCTGCACAATCATCTTGGCGGTATACGCCATACCGACAGTTACCTGTGGTATGTGCAGGTGTTCACCGGTTTCGCCTTATTCTTTCTGGCCTCTGTTCATTTATACCAGTTAATCATGCATCCGGCGGATATCGGCCCGTACGCCTCATCCGACAGAGTATGGACTGGGCGCATGTGGCCGCTGTATTTAATGCTGCTGTTTGTGGTTGAGCTCCACGGCGGCATTGGCCTGTACCGGGTGCTCGTCAAGTGGGGCTGGTTTATGGGCAAGGATCCAAAAATTGGCCGCAAACGCCTGACCATAGCCAAATGGGTACTCACTTTATTCTTTCTGGTACTGGGATCACTGACGCTCGCCGCCTATATGAAAGTAGGCTACGAGCATCAGGATAGCGCCGGAGAGCGTTATCAACCCGCCGAATATTCGCAGCTGCACAGCGCCTCGCAAGGAGAGAATGACTAATGCAAACTATAGTAACCGATGCGCTGATTATTGGTGGTGGTCTGGCGGGTTTACGAACCGCTATTGGGGTTAAACGCCGCGGCTTTACGCCGCTCATTTTAAGCCTTGTACCGCCTAAACGCTCCCACAGTGCCGCCGCCCAGGGTGGCATGCAAGCCAGCTTAGGCAACAGTGCCAAAGGCTGGGGCGATAACGAAGACGTGCATTTTGCCGATACCATTCGCGGCAGCGACTGGGGCGCCGATCAGGTGGTTGCCCGCATGTTTGTGCATACCGCGCCTAAAGCCGTGCGCGAACTGGCTGCCTGGGGTGTCCCCTGGAACCGGGTACAAAAAGGCGATCATAAAAGCGTGATCAACGGCGAAGAAGTGACGATTACAGAACGGGATGAGTCACACGGGTTGATTACCGCGCGCAACTTTGGTGGCACGGCCAAATGGCGCACTAACTATGTGGCCGACGGCACCGGCCACTCCATGCTGTATACCATGAGTAATCAGGCCATTGCCGAGGGCATTGAAGTCCACGAGCGCATGGAGGCCATTGCTCTGCTCCATGATAACGGCCGCTGTCAGGGTGCGATTGTACGAAACCTCATTACCGGTGAACTCATGGTTTACCTGGCTAAAGTCACCTGTATTGCTACCGGCGGCTTCGGCCGTATTTACCGGGTATCCACCAACGCCGTAATTAATCAGGGCATTGGTACTGCTATCGCACTTGAAACCGGCATTGCCAAACTGGGCAATATGGAAGCGGTGCAGTTTCATCCCACCGGAATTTTCCCGGCGGGTATACTGGTTACTGAGGGCTGTCGCGGCGATGGCGGCCTGTTGCTGGATGCAAAAGAGCACCGCTTTATGCCGGATTATGAACCCGAGAAGCGCGAGCTTGCCTCCCGCGATGTGGTGTCGCGCTGGATGGAAACGCACATTCGTAACGGCCACGGCGTACAGTCCCGTTTTGGTGAACATTTGTGGCTGGATATCCGTTTGCTGGGCAAAAAGCATATCAACAGCAAACTGCGCGAGGTGAAGGAAATCTGCCAGTATTTCTTAGGTGTCGATCCTACCGAGTCGCTTATTCCGGTGCGCCCGGCTCAGCATTATTCTATGGGTGGTATCCGTACCGATTACCGCGGCGAATCACCAACGCTAAAAGGCTTATTTGCAGCCGGCGAGGCAGCCTGCTGGGATATGCACGGTTTTAATCGCCTTGGCGGTAACTCGGTGGCTGAAACCGTGGTAGCCGGCATGATTGTAGGCGAGTTTATGGCCGACAGCCTGACCACAGAGGCTACCCTGGCAATCAGTTCTACGGCCATTGATAGCCAGGTGAATGAGGTTCGTGATGAACTGGCGTCGTTCCAGCGCAGCGAGAATAACGAAAACGCCTGGCAAATTATTGAAGCCATGCAATCAGTGATGACCGACAAAGTGGGGATTTTCCGCCACGGTGAGCAGTTGGCTGAGGCGGTTACTGAATTGCAATCTCTGTATGAGCGTGCCGGACGAATAAAAGTCAGCGACACCAGCCGTGGTGTAAACCCGGAACTCTGCGCGGCTTATCGCGCCAAAAAGATGCTTAAGCTAAGCCTGTGTGTGGCCAGTGGTGCATTAGCCAGGGAAGAAAGCCGCGGCGCGCATTGCCGTGAAGACTTCCCGCTTAGAAACGACAAAGACTGGCTCAAGCGTACGCTGACCAGCTGGTCACCTGAGGCAGCCTCGCCTGCCATAGACTATGAGCCGCTCGATGTAATGAGCATGGAACTGCCGCCCGGCTGGCGCGGTTATGGTGGCAAAGAGCGCATTGATCACCCTGATACGCCTACTCGTCAGGCCGAAGTAGATGGCGTACAAGCAGGCGATGCAGACCGTTTTGCCAAACAACAGCAACTGATGCCCTTTACAGGCTGCTTGCCCGAACCCTTCCGTGGCCGCAACGCCCGTTTATCCGAGGAGCTTGATGCATGAACGCCTGCACAGAAAAAACCATTCCGGTAAAGGTGAGCACCGCGAGAACCATTGAGTTTGCGATTTTTCGGCATAACCCTTTCGATGAGGCCAGCGAGCCGCATTTTGAAACCTACCAGTTAGAAGAAGCAGACAGCATGACGCTGTTTATCGCGTTAAATGAAATTCGCGCTAAACAGGCCCCCTCTTTGCAGTTTGATTTTGTGTGCCGGGCCGGCATTTGCGGCAGTTGCGCCATGCTCATTAACGGTCGCCCGGGTCTCGCCTGCCGCACCTTGATAAGCCAGCTTCCAACCAAAGTTACTTTAATGCCATTACCCGGCTTTGAGCTGATCGGCGACTTATCGGTGAACACGGGTAAGTGGATGCGCGGCATGAGTGAGCATTTACAAACCTGGATTCACAGCGCAGAAGTAAGTAACTTTGATGCGATGGAAGAAAAAATGGCACCAGAGCAGGCCGAACAGATTTACGAGCTGGAGCGTTGTATTGAGTGCGGTTGCTGTATCGCCGGCTGTGGTACTGCCCAAATGCGCCCGGAATTTGTTGGCGCAGTAGGCTTAAATCAATTAGCTCGTTTTAAAATTGATCCCCGGGACAATCGCACCGATGCGCAGTTTTACGAAGTCATTGGCAACGAACACGGCGTATTTGGTTGTATGACCATGCTCGGCTGTGAAGACTTCTGCCCCAAAGAACTGCCCCTGGCGCAGCAAATTGCTTATATGCGCCGTGCTATGGCGGCTGCCGGAATAAACTAACCAGCTTATTGCAGAGCCGAGCGATAACAAACCGTTAGCGGCTGTATAAAGCCGCTAACGGTTAACGCTGATTAGTCGTCGTCACTTTCGCCGTTATCGTCGGACGTTTCGATTTCAGCTTCCCTGGCCAGTAGTACCCCTGCTTCGTTGAGCGAACCTTCTACCTCGACGATAGTGCCTGCACTGATGGCTGCCATAAACTCAGCGGCGCTCACCCGGCGGCCGTTAAGTTCAAGCTCGGACGCACCACTTATATCTACCTCGTAGCCATTCACCGTAAAGCGGTTGTCTGCACCCACTGCACTAACCCGTCCTTCAATCTCCAGATAAGTACCCGTGGTAGCGCCATCGTTATCCTGGCCGTCGTCGTTATCGTCCGAATTATCATCAGAGCCATCATCCGAACCACCGTCTGAATCATCATCCGAATTGTCATCTTCGAGCTCCAACTCAAACTTATTCGCGGTAAAGCTACCATTGGCATCATAGTTTCCACGTACCTCAAGTATTACACCGTTAACCAGGGCAGCAATGAACTCTGCCAACGTGACACGGCGATCGTCAAGCAAGTAAACTGCGTCGACACTCATAGCGATAGTCAGGCCCGAGAGCGTTACAGAGTTCTCTGTAAAAGCTGTAAGATACCCTTCAACCTCAGACTCCTCGTAATACTCGTTGTCATCCTCACGCTCGAGTCGCAGTACGATGTTTTGCCCTGCCTCCACCTGATAAACCACTTCCACTAAATCATTCAGTTGTAGTGAATTCAGTGCAATGTATTGGTCATTATCGTCTTCAAAGCGGGTTTGTGTATTAACGTAAAATACCGTGTTGTTAACGGTAAATGAGCCTGCTTCGTTGTCCAGAGCAGTAATCATTCCCTTTAGCTTGCCGTCGGTAACGGATAGTTGTTTAAACTCAATTTTGGTAACGGTTTGCTCGCCGTTATTAAAGGCCAGGTTCAGTTCAACCACTACACCCGGCGCTAAATTTTCAGCTGCGCCATATTCAAACTGAGTGGCATTATTATAAGCGTAAGTTTGACCATAAATTTCCAGCGTCTGAGCAGCAGCATCTACCGCCGTAATCACCCCTTCCACTTCAGCTTCTGCAATGTCATCCTGTGTTTAGATTATCAGTTATCTGCC
>DDJQ01000068.1 GCA_002339125.1 Alteromonadaceae bacterium UBA2620 | reverse complement strand
TCGTGCCTGGAATACATTCATTGCGGATGTTGAGCGAGTCAAAAGTCTCTGTTGGAGAGAGTGGACAAATTTGGTCAATTAATTAATGCAATTGGTATGACTCCACTATGGCAAAGTCGGAGTTTGACTGAGCCATCTGACTGACAAATGAGCGGTCAATCTTAATTTGCCCAATAGGTAAATCACGCAATATTGCTAAAGAAGAAAAGCCGGTACCGAAATCGTCAATGCTAAACACCAATCCTGCTTCTGAAATACGTGACATGGTGTGGCATACCTGATCGATATTGGTCATCATTGCACTCTCGGTTACTTCGAGCATAAGCTGATGCTGTGACAGAGAATGTTCATCAAGGATTTTGCGAACCGCCGCTTAATTGCTACCCCGATAGCCAGCCTTATAGCCTGGTGTGTGGTGGCTGTTGGTTCGCTGTTCCTGGAGCCGGTAGCGCTTAGCCTGCTAACTTTCGCAGCAACCGGTTCAATTGTCTATTTGGGGCTTTTAGTTTCTAAATTTACCGGTGAAAATTTTCTGGACAAAAGCCGCCCCAAAAACACGTTTGATAACTTGTTTATGTTATCTGTTGGAATGGCTGTGCTGGTTTACGCCATTGCAATACCGTTTTTTTTGGTTGATTACACCTCGTTACCACTGACTATTGGTGTCTTAACAGGGCTTATGTGGTTACCCATTTCCTGGATCATTCAGCACTGGATAGGCATTGTGCATGGTGTAATGCGAACGGTACTGATAGTGGCAGTATGGTATCTGTTCCCGGAAGATCGCTTCCTGGCTGTTTCACTGGTGATTATTGGGTTATATGTCTTTGCCATTACAGTGCTGGAAATGCGCTGGCGAGCTTTGCAGATTAAATGAGGGGAGCTTCCGGCAAAGAGCTCCATATTATAGAGCCTGATATCCGAATCTATAGGGGCGTGGTACAATTGGCGTTTTAAAAAGCCAAACGAAACCTCCATGTTGTATCACATCCTGGGAGCCATAAGCGCACTATTATTTATTCTTACCTGGCTAGGGTTATGGGCGCAAATTAGCAATATATACCGGCATCGCAAACAAAACGGCTCAGGCACCCAAAGCTTATCGCTTAACCAATTCGGGTCCAGTTTTTTTGCCTTTTATGCCAATTTTATTTTTGGCATTTCAGTTGAGCCATTTAACCATTATCTGGTTTGGACACGATGCGGTGCTCTGCTGCTTACACTGTTTATTTTGTGGCATATCTGGCAGGAGCGTCATAACAAAGTAACAGCGCTAACGCTATTGGCTGCAACAGTTGCTCTTGTTGCAGGCTTTGCATCGATAACGTTCAGGCCTTTTCCTGTATTTGCTCAACTTGGCGCCAACGGCTTAATGCTCGTCGTGACCCTTATATTGATACAAGGAACCTATCACCAATGGTTACTACTGTATAAATACAAGCAAATCGGCGCGCTATCGTTTGGGTTGTTCAGAAGTATTTTGGTGAAAGATATCAGCACATTACTTTTCGGGCTGACCATGCCGCTTAACCAGGCATGGCCGTTGTTGGTACTAAATGGTGCCAGCGTGATAATGCGGGGCGCCGTGTTGATTCAAATGGAAGTGATTAAGCGCAGAAACCACTGCAACGTACTCCAGGATTAACTAATCGGGAAGTGTTTAAGGTACTTCGCTGATTATCTTGCTATACTGCGCCGGATTTTCTTTAGCTGAGTTTCCGGGGGCATCAGACCATGCAAAGTATCACTATTCGTCAGCCAGATGACTGGCATCTTCACTTTCGCGATAATGAAATGTTAGCTGAAACCGTGCCGGCAACGGCCCGTTGTTTTGCTCGCGCAATTGTAATGCCCAACCTGGTGCCGCCGATAACGAATGCATCGCTCGCTATGGCTTACAAAGAGCGGATCCTGGCAGCACGCCCTGAAGGAAGTCAGTTTGAGCCGTTAATGACGCTGTACCTGACAAACGAAACTACCCCTGCAGATATTACCGAAGCCAAAGCGGCCGGGGTTACTGCGTGTAAACTCTATCCTGCTGGTGCAACAACTAACTCTGATGCGGCGGTAAAGGGCATTAACGCGCTTTATCCGGTGTTTGAGCAAATGCAGAAAGATGGCATGTTGCTGCTGGTGCATGGTGAAGTTACCGAATCCCATGTGGATATCTTCGACCGTGAAAAAGTGTTTATCGACGAGTACATGGTGAAGATTGTTAAGGATTTTCCGGCGCTGAAAGTGGTCTTTGAGCATATCACCACGGCCGATGCGGCCGATTTTGTACTGGCCCACGGTGATAACGTTGGTGCGACCATTACCCCACAACACTTATTACTCAATCGTAATGATTTGCTGGTGGGCGGAGTTCGCCCGCACAACTACTGTTTACCAGTATTAAAACGTAATACTCACCAGGCGCGTTTGCGGGAAGTGGTTGCGGCAGGTTCCAAAAAATTCTTTTTAGGCACCGACTCAGCGCCCCATGCCAAGCACCGTAAAGAAAATGCCTGTGGCTGTGCGGGGTGCTACAGCGCGTGGAGTGCCATTGAACTCTATGCCGAAGTGTTTGAGCAACTGGGCGCTATGGACAAGTTTGAAGACTTTGCCAGCAACAATGGCCCGGATTTTTACGGACTGGCGCGCAACAAAGGCACTATTACCCTGGTGAAAGAAAGCTGGCAGGTACCGGAGCTGGTTACCCTGGCCGATGGTACTGAAATGGTGCCGTTTTTTGCCGGACAAACCCTTAACTGGCAACTGGCTTAATTTATTTATGAGCGAACTGTTTAGCGACTACAACCTGCGCCCTGAATTAATCTCGGCAATTGCTCGTGCAGGCTATACTGCGCCTCGTCCTGTGCAGCAGGCGAGTATGCCGGCCATTCTGGCCGGACGGGATGTGTTAGCCCAGGCTCAGACGGGATCGGGTAAAACCCTGGCCTTTGCAGTAGGTTGCTTGCAGCAACTCAACTTCAACAAAAACGCCATGCAGGCTATCGTGCTGTGCCCCACCCGGGAGTTAGCTGAGCAGGTGGCAGAGCAGTGTCGTGTGCTGGCCAAGGATATGCCAAATGCTAAGGTGCTGACGCTGTGTGGTGGTCAGCCAATGGGGCCACAAATTAACTCGCTACGACATGGATGCCACATCATTGTAGGCACTCCAGGGCGGGTTATGGACCATGTCCAGAAAAAACGCATCACGCTTAAGCATTTAAAAGTGCGTGTGTTCGACGAAGCCGACCGCATGTTGGATATGGGCTTTACCGACGACCTTGCGGTGATTTTTGCCGGCTTACGCGGGCCGGTTCAAACCTTGTTCTTTTCAGCCACCTTTACCGAGGCAACTACTGCTTTGGCGCAGGCCTATTTACGCGACCCGGAATCGATTAAAGTGGATTCTGAGCAGCGTGCTAACGTGAGTGAGCTGGTATACACGGTGGAAGAAGGGCAGCGGTTTAATGCCTTAAAAGCATTACTTACCACTGAGCAGCCCAACAGTGCTATGGTGTTCTGCCGAACCAAACGAACCACCCAGGAAGTTGCCGATATGCTGGCCCAGGAAGGCTTTGTGGTGGCGGCAATTCAGGGTGATATGGAGCAGGTAGACCGTAACCGGGTGCTGATGCGCTTTGCCAGTGACTGCTTAAATGTGCTGGTGGCCACAGACGTTGCGGCTCGTGGTCTGGATATCGCCGGCGTAGACTGTGTGGTGAACTATGAAGTCAGTGAAAACCCTGATGCACATATTCATCGTATTGGCCGCGCTGGCCGGGCACAGCAACCGGGCATGGCGTTCACTCTGATGAGTGAAAGTGAAGGCGCGGCCCTGGCGGCGATCGAAATTCACACCAAACAGGATTTAAAAAAGAAAGGCGCGCAGAGTCTGCGTTTCCATGCCAATCGGATTATTGAGCCGGAGTTTGTTTGCCTGAATCTCAATGAAGGTAAGAAAGCGAAATTGCGACCCGGGGATATTCTGGGCGCACTCACCAAAGATGCGGATGTGCCCGGTGAGGACATTGGTAAAATTAAAGTGCAGGCCAACGAAAGTTTTGTGGCCGTAAAACGGCGCAGCGTAAAACGCGCATTAAAGCTATTTCGGGAAGGTAAAATCAAAGGTAAACGGGTTAGAGCGTTTAAACTGTAAGGGGTAGTTATGACAGGTGAAACAGATTTAAATACGCTGCTTGGTGGGCTTAATCCGGTACTACAGCCAGAATCCTGGGTGTTTGTAAGCATCCTGGTACTGGACCCGGAAGTGTTTGTGAGACTCGATCCTAAGGTGATGTTCCGTGAAAAAGAGGGCGTTACCCTGGTATTGTTGCAGTCAGTGGCCGACGCCGAAGGCTTTGCTTATGAGACGGTCTTTAATTGCATTACCTGCGAAATCCACTCCAGCCTGGAAGCGGTAGGGTTAACCGCGGCAATGTCTAAGGCACTCACCGAACAGGGGATTAGCTCAAACGTAATCGCCGCTTTTTATCACGATCATATTTTTGTACCGCAGGTCGATGCCAAGCGGGCGATAGCGGCCCTTAAAGCACTGACCGCCGAACATAGTTAATTTTACTTCATGTACTCATCGAGCCAGGCAATCACTTCCTGCTCCATGGCCTGACGGTTTTTAACCAGGCCATGATTGTCGCCTTCATAGATAACCAGTTTGTTTTTATGTTTCACCTGGTTAAGGGCGGCAGCCAGTGTACGGGATTGCTCCGGATTAACCCGCTTATCTTCGCTGCCATGGAGCAATAAAACCGGTGCATCGGGCAGTTCGTCCAGCCAATTTATTACCGAGCGAGCAGCGAGGGCGGCTGATTTATTATTATCGTAGTCGGGAAAGCGGCCGCGGTATACTTTTTCCATCATCGGACGCCAGTTAAGTTCCTTTTTATGTGAAGTGTTAGGTTTAGTGGCCATAGCTTAACCCATGACATCAGTGGTTCTACCCCTTATGTGTGAATAAGTGTAAAGGAATATGTTGTTACTCCCACCGGGAAGATGAATAACCATGCTCATAATAGGTGCATTGCTTTGCATCGTATTGGGCCATCAAAGGTTAACCACTGAATTATTTGTGCCCAATTTGTGCGTAAAGTTCACCCAATCGTCTATTGTCAGTAGTTAATCGTATATTTTATAAGTTTAGCCCTGTCTGTGAACAAGCTGGCACCAGCGGTGCATCCGTATGCGCATCCATTAGTTTTTAGGGTTTTTTTCGTTGAATAATCACACTATGAGCCGCCGGGCATTACTGGGCTGGATAGGTAAAACGGCGGGTGCCAGTGCCATGTATCAGGCTATGACTTCCCTGGGGTTTGCGGCAGAGTCATCACACCCGGATAAATTAAAACTGGGCGGTGCAAAAAAAGGCGCCACAGTGTTGGTGCTGGGTGCAGGACTGGCCGGTATGACTTCGGCCTATGAATTAAGAAAGGCTGGCTACAAAGTAAAAGTGCTTGAATTTAATGCCCGGGCGGGCGGGCGTTGCTGGACGTTGCGTGGCGGCGATACCTATACCGAATTGGGTGGCGAGACTCAGCAATGTCAATTCGCCGAGGGCAACTACATTAATCCTGGCCCCTGGCGAGTGCCTTATCATCACCATCATGTGATGTCTTATATCAACGAATTCAATATCGCCATCGAACCATTTATTCAGGTTAACTATAACGCCCTGGTGCACTCTACCAAGGCTTTTGGTGGCAAGCCTCAGCGTTATCGCGAAGTACAGGCCGATTATCAGGGTTATGCCGCAGAACTGCTGGGTAAAGCGTTAAATCAAAACGCGCTGGATGATGCCCTTACCCTGGAAGACCGGGAGAAACTCTTTGAATCGCTGCGTCACTGGGGCGCATTAACAAATAAGGGCGATTATAAGAAGTCTTATGAGGTAAGTTTAAGACGCGGCTTTGCCATTTCGCCAGGCGGCGGTTTGTCACCCAAGCCAGAGCCAAGCGAGCTGTTTGACCAGAGCGCATTGATTCAGTCTGAACTGTGGAAATACATTGTTAACGGTCAGGATATTGAATTCCAAAGCAGCATTTTTCAGCCCGTTGGTGGCATGGACAATATCGCCAAAGCTTTTGAAAAGCGCGTGGGCGACCTGATTGAGTACAATGCTAAAGTAACCAAAATTGACCAAAGTGACACTGGTGTAACGGTAAATTACCAACAGCAGGGCATCGCAAAAACCGCTCAGGCAGACTGGTGTGTGTGCACCATTCCTTTATCCATCCTTAGCCAGATCCCGGTGCAGACCAGCAGTGGTATGCAAGCGGCCATTCGCTCTTTACCCTATGCCGCTTCAGTAAAAGTAGGCCTGGAATTTAAGCGCCGTTTCTGGGAGCAGGATGAAGCCATTTATGGTGGCGTGAGCTACACCAACCTGCCAATAACCAATATCAGCTACCCCAGCACAAAATTTTGCGACAATGGCAAAGGCGTACTGCTTGGTGCCTATGTATGGGGCGCCAATGCTTTTGAATTTACCTCTCTGCCGCCTCAGGAGCGGGTGAAAAAGGCGGTGAAATACGGTAAGCAAATTCATCCGCAGTATGCCGAGGAATTTGACAACGGTATCTCCGTGGGCTGGCACCGAGTGCCCTGGACTCAGGGGTGCTATGGCCTGTGGACGGAAGAAAAGCGCGCAGAACATTACGAGAATCTTTGTCAGGTTGACGGCCGTCTGGTGCTCGCCGGAGAGCACGCCTCTAACTTACCTGCCTGGCAGGAGGGCGCAATCTCATCGGCCCACGACGCGATTAAACGACTTCACCAGAAAGCCCTGAGTACGATGGCTTAATAATTTGAGGACGAACTCATGAATCAAACTTTAAAGATTATAATATCAGGCTCTATGTTGTTGGTAAGCACATGCTTACATGCTACTGATGATGCCGGGTTTTCCGAAGGCGCTAACTTCGAGGAAGTCACCGGCGAAGCCCTTTATCATGCCATTTGTCAGGGCTGTCATATGACCAATGCGGAAGGCGCACAAGGTGCCGGGATGTATCCGGCATTAGCCAAAAACCCCAAGCTGGCCGCCGGTGCTTATGTGATTTATATGGTCAGCAACGGCATGGGCGGTATGCCGCCGCTCAAGCAATACCTGTCTGATGAACAAATTGCAGAGGTGGTGAATTACACCCGTAGCCATTTTGGTAACCACTTTACCGACGTGGTCGACGCCGACGACGTTAAAACCATTGCACAACGATAAACACTAACCAGAATACAGGAACACAACATGAAAAAATTATTCCTTGCTCCACTGCTGCTAAGTGCAGTATTTGCCACTACTGGATGTAACGACGCAGAAGCCACTTCGCCGGCCAAAGAAACGGTGATTCGCCATGGTTTGATTGGTTCTGACTTCCCGATCCTGCGCGCTTCGGAAGTACCGGCTACCAGTACCATTGTCTTTTTAAGTGGTTCAGTGCCTGGGGTCAGTAACCCGGATGCGCCAAAGGGCAGTATGGAAGCCTATGGCGATACCGAAATGCAAACTGTCAGCGTGCTTAACCGCATTGAGGAAAATCTGAAAAGCCTGGATCTGACCATGGGTGATGTTATGAAAATGCAGGTGTTTTTAGTGGGCGACCCGGCAATGGAAGGTAAAATGGACTTCGCCGGTTTTATGCGTGGCTATAAGCAGTTTTTCGGTACTGATGAACAGCCTAATCTGCCTTCTCGTTCGGCGTTTCAGGTGGCTGGCCTGGCCAACCCTAACTACCTTGTAGAAATTGAAGTTACCGCTGTCCGTCCTTAACAAACAGGGATGACTATCCGGCCTGCACCACAGGCCAGGTAAACAGCATCAAGTGGGTGGTATTGAGTCCCCAGTGGCAAAGTACCGCCCACAACAACCGGCCGGTTAGCAGATACACCAGGCCATACAGCAGTCCGGCTAATGTTGCTAACAGCATATACCAACCGCCCCCGGCGAAGTGCGCCAGGCCAAACAGGCCACTGGCAATAATCAGCCCGCCTAACATCCCCAGTGTTTTATTCAGGTAATGTTGCAGCGTACCACGGAACAATAGCTCTTCGGCAAAACAGGTATTAAGCAGGTTAGATAAGATGATGATTACCAGCAATCCGGAAAACCCCGGTTGCCATTGCAGTAAGCCAAGCTGAACAGCCAACAACATAATTAACGGTATTGCCAGCAATGGTAAGATTAGCTTCACCCATGCTGAGACTTGCGGGGCTGTGCGGGAATTTTTTTGCCATACCGTTATCCATTGCAATAGTGCCCAGGCGATAAGAACCTTATCGGTATTCAGGTAAACGCTGGCCGCCAGGCTATTGGCTTTTACCTGGGTATTATCGGTTAATAGCAATCCCTGGTAACCCGGCAGCAGGTGAGTGAGTATCCCAACGCTAAAAACGCTCCACAGTACCCAGGCTATTATCTTCGGCCACCGCCCTGACAGGCGTTGTTGATGAAGCAAATAAGTAAGGCCGATATAGGCTGAGGCCTGCAATGCAAACAGCAGGCTACCGGCAAAACTTAGCGATAACCACACGGCCGCCACTGGTACGCCGAAGCGGATAGCGGCCTTTGCTGAGCCGGTACACAGTAGTAACAAGGCTGAATAAAGCAGCGCGGCCAACAGGTGGTAATCGGGCAGAGTCATGAGGTGGTTGGTTAATTGTTCGTTTAGCACCAAAATAACACAGGCAGTGATAATGAAAATACACGCTATCTACTCCTCAATCGGAGCAGGGTTGTTATAGTGGTGATTCTTTAAGCTGTTATGTAATCAGGGAGAACGTAATGACCATCGATTTTTCATCTGTCTCAACATGCGAATATGCCGATGCACTGCCGCGCGAGCAATTTATGGATTATGCCATTCATTCACTGTGGCAACCGGTGCCTAAAATTTCGGGCCCTGCGTTTACCGTAAAATGCCAGCCGGGTGATCACCTGATGCTACACGCGGCCATTTACCGGGCTAACCCGGGTGACATTATTGTGGTGGAAGCTGACGATCAGTTTGCGGTATCTGGTGGTAACGTATGTGCGATTGCTCAACGGCGGGGCATAGCCGGTTTTGTGGTAGATGGTGTGATCAGGGATTTAGCCGAAGTTCGGGAGATGGGCTTTCCGGTGTATGCCCGCGGCGTGGTCCCCAAACCCGGTGCGAAGAAATGCGTCGACCCACTCAATCAACCGGTTAACTGTGGTGGTGTGACAGTGCATCCCGGTGATATCATTGTCGCCGACGAAGAGGGTATTGCCGTCGTCCCACAAGCCTCTGCTGCCGAAGCCTTTGATATAGCTAAAAAACGCGCCGACAAAGACAGCAGTATGACTCTGGATGAATGGCAAGCCAAACACCATGACAATGTCGAAGCTATCCTCAGCAAACTGGGGTTCAGTGACACCTGACAATAAGCAAAAGGCCTGATGTTTTCTTTTTTTGAGCGATTAACCAACCCGTTTCCAGCCGAACCTCCCACACAGCCACCGACCACAATGGTGGCTTTTTGTAAGCATTATACCAAGGGTATGTGGGCGGTATTGCTCACGGTTTCACTGCTCAGCGCTATCGTAGCGATACTCGAAGTTACATTATTTGGTTTTATGGGCAAACTGGTGGACTGGTTTGCCGAAAGAGATCGCGCCACCTTTGTAGAGCAGGAAAGTAACACACTTATTCTGATGGGTATTGTAGTGGTGGTGCTAATCCCCGGCTTTATTCTGTTGCGCTCACTGTTTTCCCGCCAGTCGCTTTTGGGTAACTACCCCATGCGAATTCGCTGGCAGGCCCACCGGTATCTGCTTGGCCAGAGTTTGTCTTTCTTCCACAACGAATTTGCCGGCCGGGTAG
>DDJQ01000150.1:23805-39958 GCA_002339125.1 Alteromonadaceae bacterium UBA2620 | reverse complement strand
ACTACCGCGGAGCGGTTTAGTCCTAAGCAAGTAATCGGTAACTGAACCAACTTCACCTTGTTCGGTAATCAAAATAGGGAGCTGGCTTTTAATTCCCGTATTGTCTTCTACGATGGTTGCTTTGACTTTAACCGATGACAACTTGTAATCCCCTCATACATATTAAACACAATATACACTATACATCTAAAGCGATACTTATCAAATAAAAAGGCAGATTTCTCTGCCTGTGAACACATTATACATAGTTTGAGGTACTATATATAAGTAAACCTGCCTTTGTTCTAAAAATGCTCGATTTAGTTATTCAGCAAACTCAGTACCTGACCCTGCTGCTGATTGGCCTGTGCCTGCACCGTCAGTGCCGCCTGATTCTGCACGTCATTGACAGCTTGCTGAGAACTTGCCTGAGCATAATCCGTATCCTGAATCCGACTGCGTGCCGCCGCCTGATTCACATTGGTTTCGGTAAGATTACGCGCAGTAGATGCAAACTGATTTTGTACCGCGCCAAGGTCGCCACGCGCACCGCCTACGGCCTCGATGGCAGCATCAGCGGCAGCCAGTGAATCTTCCAGTGACTGCGAAGTTATGTCTACTGACAGAACGTCTGATAACTCGCTGCCAATATCACGGGTGCCCACACTAATCTGCTGCCCCGCCTGACTACCTACCTGAAAATCAATTGAGCCACTGTCCGACAACAGGGGCTTACCAGCGAACTCGGTTTGTTCAATGGTCTGGGAAATATTCTGCTGTAACTGGGATATCTCAGACTGAATCGCCTGACGATCGGCATCGTTCAGAATACCACTGCCTGATTGCAGCGTTAACTCACGAATACGATTCACATCGTTATTAATGCCTTCCAGCCCGCTCTCTGCAACTTGTGCAAGCGAGATTCCATCGTAAGCATTGTTTACGGCCTGGCGACCGCCTTCAACTTCAGACGTTAAGCGGTCAATAATTTGCTGCGCAGCAGCGCCGTCGGCAGCACTATTGATTTGCTTACCGGAAGCGAGCTTCTCAGACATCTTATCCTGGCGTTGCTGAACTTGTTCGAGCAGCGACATGGGTTTATCTGTATTAAAGTTAATCATACCTTTCACCTCAGCTCCAGTTTAGCAGTTGTACAAAGGTTAGCCAACCAAAGCCATATCTCGCAAATTGCATATTATGTATAGTAATGAATACGGAAGTATAAATACGGAGGGGTTGCCGCTTACTGGGTATCAACTGTATTGCTATACTCAAAACACAGCAGTGCCTCAGCGTGTTTTGCCGGACAAAAGTTTGCATTGAGGAATGCCTGCTGACTCGCTGTATTTTCAGGTTTAATTTCAGCTTTAACAACATGAATATTTTCGAAGCGGCTATTTAGCAAAGCAATCCCCTCGGTTATGCAGGCTCTTGCCAGACCGCGGCCACGTTGATGGGGAGCAATGTTGATTGAAATCAGGGCACGGTTGCCTTTAACTTCAAAGTGCACAATTCCTATTTTATCGCCGCATTCATCTTCACATATCACCAGTAACCGACGTCTGTTTTTTAAAGACGCGGCAAACCATTCTTCATGCTCTTTGCGTGCGACTTTGTCTGTCGTTTGAGACATTTGTCTGGTTACTTCGTCATTCCGCCAACGGTATATGTCTAAACAATCCTCCGGCGATGCTTCTCTAACCTTTACCAAAGCGATATACCCTCCACCTTACTCACACTGGCTTACAGTAACTATGAAAGATCCAGTATTGAATTCAGCAAGCAAAATGCCCCGTCTTTGGTTGCATAGTCTGAGGCAGCCAAACTCATACGGCTCAACTTCTCACCATCGTGCCACATCGATGTCACGTGCTTACTGATTTGGTCTAAATCAATACAATCAAGAGCATCATACATCATGCACCATCCCTGCTTTACAGATTGTTCGGTTGTATTTCGCTGATTTTCGGCAACTACCAGCAAAACGGCAGGCGTGTGGCAGGCTGCCAGCTCAAACTGACTTCCTCCGGCAGCGGTGATAGCAAGACGGGAGTTGCTCCATAAATCGGCCATATCCTGACAGTTGTGCACATGCTGAATGGCGTATGCGGAGTCGTTTATATAAGCTTTTATGGCCTCAATCTGCTCACAGTTCATCGCGGGCCCGGTGACAACCCTGATGGGTGCATCAGTCAGGGCTTCACTAATTGCCCGCAATAACGGCAAGGTATAATCAAGCGGATCACTTCCACCTAAATTAATAGTTAAACTGAAGCGACGCTCTATTGGTAAGGGAATTGTAGCAGTAAATTCCCGTCGCAGAAGGCGATATTCGGCGCCCAAACATAATGTCGCCTGCGGGTTTTGCTGTTGATAATAGTCCTGCCACTCACGCCCTGCCGGATTACAAATCAGGTTGGCAAACTGAACGCCGGGCTGACGTATATCATCGAGTAATACCAGAGGATATGAACTCTCACCTAACGACTGTAAAAGTCTCTCATTGAATGCATAGCCATCCACAACAATTGCGATAGCATCGATATCGCGTGCGACACCCAACAGCTCGGTAGCTAATGCATTTTGATCAGCGGTATCTGTCATCAGTTTGCCGCACCAGTCGTGTCGGCTTAAGGCTATTTCTCTGGCGGCTTCACTCACCACAAAGACAGCATCAATTCCATGATCCTGTGCCGCCTGCGCTAACGCCTGACAGCGCATGAGATGGCCAATTCCGCTTTCTTTGTTGCCACCAGTGCAAAACAGCAAGCTACTCATTGGCTGATATGCTCCCAACTCAGCGCAGTGCCTTTTTTAATAAAGTCAGCGGCTTTTTTATGTAACACTGAGTCCCAGTGCTTTGGCGCTAAGCCAAAGGCCGGGCGGACAATTTTAAGATTGTTTGGTCCCAATGCTTCACCAGGCTGGATGTCCTGACTGACATAGATTGAGCGACGGTATTGTTTGGATTTATCTTCCGCCACAGTACCACCGTACTTCACCTGGCCCAAAGCCTGCCAGGCGCGTTCACTTTCAACGACTAAAGAAGTAAGTTCTTCCGGCTCCAGGGAAAACGCCGCATCAACGCCACCACCATTGCGATCCAGTACAAAGTGTTTTTCGATTACGCTGGCGCCCAGAGCTACAGAGGCAACGGCAGCGCCGATGCCACCAGTATGATCACTTAACCCCACCTCACAGCCAAACGCATCCCGCAAATGCGGTATCGTCAGTAAATTGGTATTCACCGGCTCAGCTGGGTAGGTACTGGTACACTTTAATAAAATAATATCGTTACATCCCGCTGAACGAGCGGTCTCGACGGCTAACTCAATTTCGCTCAAACTCGCCATGCCGGTCGACATAATCAGCGGCTTACCTTTACTGGCTGCTTTGCGAATAAGGGGAATGTCGGTTAATTCGAATGAGGCAATTTTAAAACACGGTACATTCAGCTCATCAAGAAAGTCGACAGCGGCTTCATCAAAGGGTGAGCTGAACGCCAGCATGCCAAGGGAGTTGGCATACTCAAACAATTCGGCGTGCCATTCATAGGGCGTGGACGCTTTTTGATACAAACGATATAGACTGGCGCCATGCCAGAGACTGTCCTGTTCTTCAATAACAAAACCTTTCTCCGTGACATCCAGCGTCATACTGTCAGCGGTATAAGTTTGTAATTTAATTGCGTGTGCACCACTTTTAGCGGCTGCTTTAACCATTGCTCTGGCCGTGTTCAGTGACTGGCTATGATTGCCACTGAGTTCGGCGATGATAAATGGCGCTTGTCGGGCACTAATTTCACGATCACCGATATGTATTACGTCAGGAGATACGCCTTTAGCCATATGACTACTTATCTCCCTTGGTTTGCATATAGGCCCGATACATCAGTTCGGCCCGGATCCAGTCTTCTTCGGTGTCGATATCCTGGACCAGGTAACGAGGTAAAAATACCGGCATACTGTGCTTGGAAAACAACGGTTTATTGTCCAGCCAGGCATCCTTTGTTCCCCAGTAAAACTGGCCTGCATCATGATAGTATTCTTCTAAATCCTGCGAACGCTTTTCCATCTGGCTGGCATCTAACGGTTCAACGCCCTTATCAGCCAGCCTGATAGCCCGCTGAATGGGAAACTCGAAAGTTGTCACTGAAAACGCAAAATCCATGGTTTGTTCACTTTCCAGTTGACTTAACGCCTGCGCTAACACACCACCATTCAAAAACGGCGCAGTGGCATAGATACAGCACACATGATCCGGTGAATCATTTTGCGATTGATAACTTTCGATAGCGTGTCTGACGACGGGTGAGGTACCGGTAAAGTCATCGGCCAGCGCTGCGGGCCGCTCAACAATGAAAGTCGCTCCCCATGCTTTGGCCACCCGGGCAACTTCGTCTGAGTCGGTAGAGACCACAATATCATCAAACACGCCTGCTCGCTTTGCAGCCTCAATGGAATACGCGATGAGTGGTTGCCCGGCGAACGACCTGACATTTTTACTTTTAATACGTTTACTGCCGCCTCTGGCGGGGATCACTGCAATGTTCACGATAACACCTCTCTTAACTGCGTAATAACCTCCTTCTGGTTATCGGCAGTTAGTGCGGGAAATAAAGGTAAAGTCAGGGCCCGTTCGTAATAGGCTTCCGCATGTGGAAATTGCCCCGATTTAAAGCCCAGTCGCTGATAATAAGGATGCAAATGAATCGGAATGTAATGCACATTGACACCGATACCGCGTGCTCGCAGTTCATTAAACACGACTTTGCGATCATGCGTGGTTAATTCAATCATATACAGGTGCCAGGCGCTATTGGTATCCAGCACGGGTTTAATAACCGGTAATTCATCGAGGGCTTCATTATAACGCTCTGCGAGCGCCAGACGCTGCGCGACAAATTCATCCAGATGCTTAAGCTGAGAACGACCCAGCGCGGCATGTACATCACTCAAACGGTAATTAAAACCTAACTCAAACTGCGCATAAAACCAGAGCTCGTCATGATGTGACTCCCCGAACATTGCCGGATCGCGGGATATACCATGGCTGGCATAACGGCGTAATAATACCGCGAGCTCTTCATCATTGGTAAGTACCGCTCCGCCCTCGGCACTGGTAATGGATTTTACCGGATGAAAACTCAGCACGGTCATTGCTGAATATTTACAGGCGCCGACTTTATGCTGCTGGGAATCATTTGCCCCCAGCGCATGTGCTGCATCTTCAATCAGTGTAATGCCATAAGGCTCGGTGATTTCGGCAATGGCGGCCATATCACAACTGCTACCGGCAAAGTGCACCACCACGATAGCCTTAGGTATTTTATTCTCTGCCAGCGCCAGATGGAGTTTATCCACCAGCGCGTCAACACTCATATTGCGGGTGACAGGATCGATATCAACAAAATCAACCTCAGCGCCGCAATAGAGCGCACAGTTGGCCGAGGCAACAAAGGAGTTAGGTACGGTCCATACCACATCACCGGGTTTTACCCCTGTCGCCAGACAGGCTATATGCAAGCCTGATGTGCCGCTATTACAAGCCACCCCAAACGCTGCACCGGTATACTGGCATAACGCACTTTCGAATAAGGGCACCTGCTGTCCCTGCGTTAAAAATCCATGCTCAAGAACATCAACCACGGCCCTGACATCATCGGCAAATATCCGATGCTTACCATAGGGGATCATAACGTGTCCTTATCCAGTACTTTTAACTCATCAATGGTCAGAAAATGCGGATTGGTACCAGAATGATATTCAAACTTGTCGGTGACGGGGTTGCCCTGTTCGCCGAGCCGGTTACTGCGGTAATCAATATTCTTATCGAAAAACGTAATCGCTGGCGCAATCACATAATGGTCGTCAAACTCAATCGTGTGGTGTGCCATTTCTTCCGGCACCATCACTTCATGCAGCTTTTCACCAGGGCGGATCCCAACCAGTTTATAATCAGATTTTCCACTCATCGCCGTGACCAAATCGGTGATGCGGATAGACGGAATTTTAGGGACAAAAATTTCCCCTCCCTGCATTCTGGCAAAGTTTTTAACCACAAACTCAACGCCTTCATTCAGGGTAATCCAAAAACGGGTCATTTCAGCATGGGTCACCGGTAACTCGTCACACCCTTCGGCCAGCAATTTACGGAAAAACGGTACCACCGAGCCTCTTGAGCCAACGACGTTGCCATAGCGAACAACCGAAAAGCGCGGCCCGGAGGCACCGGAGATATTGTTTGCGGCCACAAATAATTTGTCCGAGGCTAATTTAGTTGCGCCGTAAAGATTCACCGGATTTGCCGCTTTATCTGTCGACAGGGCAATAACGGTAGACACATCATTAGCCATGGCGGCATCAATCACATTTTGCGCACCGTTGATATTGGTTTTAATGCATTCATTAGGGTTGTATTCGGCAGCTGGCACCTGTTTTAGCGCAGCAGCATGCACAACATAATCTACGTCTTTCATGGCAATTTTCAAACGCTCATTATCTCTGACGTCACCAATAAAGTAACGCATACACGGCGCATTAAATTGCTGCTGCATTTCGAACTGTTTTAATTCATCACGGGAATAGATAATTATTTTTTTCGGCTCACTGTTGGCAAGCAAATACTCGACGAATTTCTTGCCAAACGATCCTGTGCCACCAGTAATCAATATCGTTTTACCGTTAAAATCATTCATTTTTTATTCTCATTTAGTGATGTTGACTGTTCACTGAAAACTTCTTGTAGCAGCTTAGCAGGCATTTCAGTAGCGACCAGTAATTCAGGTGTAAAGTGAGGGACAAACCTTGCCCGATCACCCAGCCCAATCAATTTTTTAGCTTCAGCGATAGGCTCAATGCTGAATATAAAAAACATTGGCAGATCGTAAGCATAATAATCGTCTAAAAACGTTAAATCATAAAGGTTATCAGCAGCTAACGCAGACTCCCCCGCTGGAAGCTTAGGCACCACAATGCAGGTACCGCACTGTAAAGTCGCCGCCGCAACAGCCAGCAAGCACCCATAATACAGGTTGTTGTAATCCGCTATTTTATTGGCCGGACAATACAACGTAATTACGTTTGACTGAGTTAGCACTGGCGCAGCGGGGGGCGCTTTGTTGGTATGCAGATAAACCCTTGTAACCCCTCTCTTGACGGCGGATTCTATATGCTCAATGTTTTGTGTGATAACAACATTGAAATCATCATCGGCCAGGGCGTTCGCTATATCCCAATAGTTCAGAGCGGCCTTTAACATATCTTTGAGAGCGCTATCAGCGGCTGTATATTTGATCTGGTTATTGGCAATATACTGGGGAAACACGACTTGTTGCCGGGTATCATAAAACGCATACACCGAGTCAAATGCATAAGGCTCTACTGTTAACGACGTTAAAAATACCTGGAGAGACTCATGCCACAGACTAAGTACGTCCGATGCATATGTTAACGCCAGTTTATCATCATCAACTGACACAATTTTTGTCAGTGCGCTGTTCACAAAATTCAACGAGCCATTTAAATAAAAGTACAACAAACTATGGCTACCCTTTACAGATAGCAATATCACTTTACGTTGGGTTTCAATTAGCTCTTCGACATCCTCGACAGACTCTACTTCCCGTTTGGTCAGTGTCATTAAACGTTGAAAACCTTTGATCAAATCATCTTGTTGATATTGAGCGTTAAACCGGGTTTGAAACTCATCGGCATCGAGGTGCTCAAAACATTTGGATTTGATACTACTCAGGCAAATTTGTTTTATCTCGGGCGTGGATAAAATAAGCGTATCTTCTTTATATAAAGGGCGTGTTCCTTCAAATTTAGCGCCATCACTGAGGTTATACACCTCATCACAGTCTTTAACAGCCCGCTCCAGTATTTCTTTGGCTAATTTAAATTCATATTTGGTATTCACAAAAGGCCGGAAATTTCCCGCCACTCTTAACGAGGTGTTGTGTACTTTGCTGTATTCATACTGCTCTTTACCATCGCTCATGTAATAGCCGGAAGCTTTAGAGTGGTGGTGCTTTTCATCCACAAACCCTAAATCCACCCCAAGCAAGTAAAGCTGCGAAAACCTGAACTGACTGGCAAATGCCATAACAAAATTGGTTACGGTCGGGTAGGCATTTTTTGTCAATGCAAACGGAAAATTATCATACAATCGCTGCACGGCAGTTGTGCCGGACTCACCAGGCTTAAAGGTTAAATAAACATCTTTAAACAGGTTACTAATATCGGGATGTATCCCATTACAACTGATCAGGCTGACTTGTTTCAGAAAGGCGAGATCAGCACCTCTGCTTATCCAGTCATAGGGAGAGCGATTAGCCTCAATTTCAGCGTGAAAGTCTGGCGTTATACCATGGCGATATAAACTTTGTAGCGCAGTGCCACAGGATATGATAATCACGCTTTCCTGAGATTCTTTCAGGGTATCAATCAAGCCATCGAGTGAGGGGCCGTTACCGACAATAAAAACAGGTACATTTTTTTCTGCCTGGCTGAGGTACTGAACCGGCTCATCGCGTAAATGCGGTATACCGTCCAGTATTGCCTGGCGCGTATGGGCAACCAAATGACGTGAGTGATCAAAATAATCTCCCATCGCAATCAACACTTGCAATTGCTCTCTTAACTGCGCAATAGCATTGACTAAATTTTCGTTGTAGTAGGCTTGATAGAAAAACGTATTGGCTAACACATAAGGCCCAACCACTTGAAATTGCGTTACTAATTCATGAAAAGTATGTGTACCATCGTCACCGATATTCAGGTATAAAGAACCGCCTTGCTCATCTATTCGGTGTAAAATAGTATGCCAGTCCAAGGCATACAGTGAGGCGTAAAATAAATCCCGGTTGGGTTCACAAATAAATAACCTGTCCAGCGTATAGGTATTACTCAGCAATTCAAACTGGTAACCAACCCCCAGGCCAAAAATAATCAGCGACCGTACTTTTTCTGGCAGTTCTGCCTGTTTGTCTTCAATCTTTTTCAGTAATGGTTCGACTTTGTTGACTAATTGGTAGTGAAAAAAGTGACGCTTTTTTTCGCCACCAGTACCCGTAGCTAACGCGTCCTTGTGAGGATGTGAAGCAAAGAATTCGTAGCTATTGCGACATTCCTGTAACGGAGATTCGCCGTACAAATTAATATTCTTTACTTTATGAAACAAGTTAACTTCTGCATTGGCGTTCGCTCTGGGCAACCAGCACTCAGGCTCATAGTCGACAAACTCTTCATATATGTCATTAAAAAACGTTTTAAACGCGCTTAGGTTTTTGTTAAATCTTTCCTGAGGTAACTGAGTCGCTGTCCAGGCGTCACTATCCAGCGGAACTGACCAGCGCGGCGAAATATCACCAACACTTTCTTTTTCCAAAGCATAAAGGGATAACCCCGACACACTGAACAGGCCATGTTGCTGAATTTGCGTAAGCAGTGCATCAAAAACAATATGGTTATAATGTTTGTAGAAATAGCACTCGTTTGTCTGTGTATTCTGCTTCAACTCAGCTAAATCTTGTTCAACATTACGCCCGTCCTGCTCGAGTTGAAAATAGAGTGCGGTCCCTTTTTTTTGCGCCAGTCGCAGAATATTCTGCCACGACAGCATACTTATTGAACATTTGAGATACTGATGTTGTGGTTCATAAATAATCAGATGTTTGATGTCATAGCGTTCAATTAACTGCTGGATGTGATAACCCGCGCCAATACCAAATACAACTAATGCGTCCAACGATATAGGTAAGGCGCGCTGCGTCCATTGACCGGTGTTTAAGTTTACCAGGTCGGCCTGCTGTGCCACCTTGTTAACCTGTGCGGTGACTTCCGTAAGCGGCTTATTCCCATAAAACGTTTGACCTGAATTATAGTCAACAATATTCAGTTCCTTTGCTTTATTGCAAAAAATAGAAATATTGCTTTTTGCTTGAGAGAAAGCATAAGGCAACAACGACGGAATATAGCGCTTAAACGCATTGATGCTCTCACGCTGGTTTTGCTGAATCTGAGACGACATCACAGCCTCATTACGAGACTGAAGCTGCTCATCACTGCAAAGCTGCAAGCGAATATCATTTAACATTTATTTATACCTATTTACCGCCTTTCGACCACGTATAAACTGTACCAGGTCATCCTTTACCGACGAAAGCAAAGACTGCGCCATATTCACAAACTCTTGATTTAATTGATATTCAGCTTTCGCGAATTCACTTAATTGAGGTTCTTGTAATTCTGATAACCGTTTTTTGACTAATTTGTCACGCGTTTCAGTCAGTTGCGTAAACTGCTCGTAGTTATCTGGATTTTCAGGGTCTTGATTACTCAGAAGTTGAGCGAGTTGCAGGTTTACTCGCTCAAGCTCCGGTGTGGTATGTGGGGATTTAGTATTAACTAGATTCAAATGGCTTGTTGTTTTTGACGCTGAATTTCGTACGCTTCCTGTTTGGCTGATTCCGGAATCTGTACCCACGCATCACGAATTGTTGTTAATAGGCTAGACACTTCATCCAAATACTGCAAGTTGTTAGTTATGTGAGCTTCATTGATACGATCAATCATGTAGTCATACAGCTCAAACAAATTTACCGCCATCTCTTGCCCTGCTTCAAGATCGAGTGTATCGCGTAAGTTAATCAGGATTGCGACAACCCGTGAAATAAACTGCGCTTTTTGCTCATATTCACGACGTTCCATTGCCCCTTTAGCATAAGCAATACGATCCAGCGCGCCCTGCATCAACATTAAAGTCAGCTTATGCGGATCGGCATTGGCAATATCCTGTTTAAGATTACCCTTGCGGTACGCATTGATGCCTGTAAGTGCCATTGTAAATTCTCCTGCTACTTCTTAATATTAATAATATGAGCCTAACGAAGCCAATAAAGCTGAGCCCGTCTGGTTAAGTCTCGATACCGTTTGATCCAGATTCAAATACTTTGCTCTCACCATAGCCTCGTAACCCAGCATATGCTGCTCCAGGCGTGCACGCGCATCGTCGATCTGACTTTGATTATCTTTCGCCGCTTTTTCCCGTGAGCTAATCAGTCCTCCTGAAGAGGCGTATTCATCAGCGATATCATAAAGCCGGGTCGCAATACCCTGAGTTTCGTCGGTAAAGATCTTAGCGATATCATCAAAGCTATTTTCCAGTGCATCGTCAAAACGCGACTCTCCGGATCCCAAACCAAAATCGGTGGAACTAATTTCTAACTTGCCATCAGTGGTCAATTCAATACCGATTGCAAACAATCCGCCCAACTCAGAACTTTGAACACTTGACCCAACTATGGTTGCCATCCGGCTGCTTACGCCGCGCAGTAAGGAGTCACCAGCCAGTGCACCATCTTCTTCAAGCTCAGACTCTCCGTAGCGGGTCACATTTTTGATTTCATCAATAATACCGTTATAGCTATCAATAAAATCATTGATCTTGGTTTCCAAACCCTCTTTGTCGTAGCCAATTTCCATGGTTGACGATTGTCGTGTTACGCCATCGCTGTTAAGCGGTGAAACTTTATTGGCAGTAAATGTGACATTCTGGATGGTGTTATCAAACGTATTAGTCTCACTCTCGACCTGAATACCGTCGATAGTGGCTTTTGCATTTGCAGCGGTGAGTACTGGCGTTAAATTGGTCGCCGTTTCTGCAGAGTCGGTTGTCGTCAGGCGATCTAATTCAGCGCGATCACCATCGTTGACGATGACCAGGTCGTTACCTGTGCCGGTTGTATCAGACGTAAAAACTAATTTAGCGCCTCCGGTCGCTGTGCCGGTATCGATAATATTGGCATTAACGCCAAAGTTATCTGCATTATTGTTTATTGCCTCTCGCAACTCTGCCAATGTCATATTTTGGGTGACATTAACCGTGAAACTGTCCCCGGTACTATCAATTTTAAATGTCATAGTGGTGTCACCAGCACCATCGGTAAGCACTGCATCAGTGGGGCTGGTAAAGGCGGCGTCAGCGGTTTCTATGCGTGAACCAGATGCAAGTTGAGAAACGCTTATGTCGTACGAACCTCGTAAGGCCGTATTGGTTGCTTCTGCGCTGAAGATTTCGATATCTTCAGAGGGGTGAGTTATCGTCGGTTCCCGGCCATTGATACTGGCGTCAGTACGTAAGTCATCCACCGCGTCTTTAAATGCGGAAATCTTGGATTTGATCTGTCCGAGTGCGGAAATTTCATCCTGCACTCTTTCTTCTCTGGCATCAAGACGCTGCTCTTTAGGCGTCCGTTCTGCACTGATAAGCTGCCTGACCAAATCATCAAGCGCAAGACCGGACCCAACACCTAACGATTGTATAGTCATAGCTCACCTCATACTTGTTTATTAAAAAGTACTCCTACCTTGCTTCCTATATCTTGTTGGAGTTCTTTTATTCTTTCCGCTAACCTCAACACTTCTTCGGATGGAATTTGTCTTATCACATCACCTGAAGAAGAGTCTTTAACAGTGACTACAGGCCTTCTGGAACTTTCATCCACAGAAAAAGCCAAATTACGGTTTTGTACCTGCAAAAAGCTCTGAACTTCTTCGACTGCAGTATCCAGAACTTGTCTCTGCCCCTCTCTTGAAAGGTTATCGGCAGATTCCTGTTGACCTTGAGCACCTTCTGTCTGAAGTTCAACCTTATTTTGCTCACTTGCCTTCTGGGTATCAGCAATACTCTGGTTAAGTTTGACTTCCACTCCAGGCTCACCAGGAGAATTGACTTTAACATTCGCTGCAAAGTTCTGGCCAGTTTGTGTAGCTTGAAGATCCACAATTAATCCCCCGTATTAAAACAGGTAAAACGGGCCTGCTTATCGCAGTCGCCCGCTCATTCAATGTTTAACATTGGTATGTTAATACCACATTGTTAATTCAATTTTAGCCTAATAGCGACAATGCGGTTTGTGGACGCTGATTGGCCTGACTCAAAACAGAGACTGACGCCTGTTGAATAATCTGGTTACGGGTCAACTCGGCGGTTTCCGCAGCAAAATCTGTATCACGGATTTGCGAGCGCGCAGCCGACACGTTTTCTGAAATATTACTCAGATTACGAATAGTTGATTGAAAGCGATTTTGCAACGCCCCCAGATCAGCGCGAGCGCCCCCGATAGCAGAGATTGCATCATCAATATCAGCTAACGCAGCTGACGCCGCAGCTGATGTACCCACGCTCACACCATCAATCCCTAAACCAGATGCGCCATAAGATTGAGCACTTAATGACACAACGATTGTTTGTCCAGCGTTCGCTCCTACCAGGAAGCTTGCGCCAAATGTACCGTCCAGTAGCGATTTGCCGTTAAAATCTGATTCAGATGCAATCCTTGAAATTTCGGTTTTCAGTGCGGTAACTTCTTTGTTTAAAGCACTGCGATCTGCAGCACTATTCACACCGTTTTGCGATTGCACTGCCAATTGACGAATACGCTGCAATGCAGTGGTGGTCTCATCCAGCGCACCTTCGGCAGTTTGCGTCAGTGAGATAGCATCGTTAGCGTTACGTACTGCCTGGTTCAGGCCCTGAATCTGCGTTGTCATACGATCAGTGATCTGTAATCCCGCGGCATCATCTGCAGCACTGTTAATTCTGAAACCTGAAGACAAACGTTCAAAAGATGTACCCAGCTTGCTGCTTACATCAGATAACTGACGCTGTGCATTCAAGGCCGATACATTTGTATTTACATATAAAGCCATAATAAACCTCCTGGGATTATAACTGTCAGAATTGTTCAAATTCCGTTAAGTTATAATCTTCATATTCAATTTAGCTAAACAGTATTCAGCTAAATCACCTCATCGTTGTAGCGCCTCTCACAGCGGCCACGCAATTCATGAATGAATTACCCCTCAACTATAGGTATCGGCCCAACCTTGAGATTCTTTAGTTTTTTTTCTAAAAAAATTAAAAAAAACGAACAATAAAAACCAACCATTTGTTTTAAAAGGTTTTTCCTTGGAGGATTATTCATAAGGACGTCTGAATAATATTCTCAAACCGGTATATATCGCGCATTTTAGCGCTAATTTTTTAGGCGAAGGACTTACGATTAAGGAAGAGTGGAGAGCAGAAAAGTCGATGGTGACTACGTCGCTGTGCCGTCCCTTTTGCATGAACAACATCTCTCTGAGAGAAAGATCTAATAGTGCCAGCCACCCGACCCAACCTGTACAGACCAAATCCTGTAATGATTGTCAGGCAGGTCGTGAATCTGGGCGAAAACACTAAGCGAACACAAGAGTAAAAGGCTGGCATCAATAATAACAACAACACATTTTAATTTCGGCCATGCATACTGAACAACCTGAACAACACTGGTGATATTGCAGTTGGATAAAAGCGGCAAAACCAGGGCACTTATTCAGGATAACAGGCAAGTCTTGTCCGCTTTTATTGCGGATTTAAGCTATTTCTAACTGCTGATTTTTAAGAGTTAATGCAGATTGGCAATACGAGAATACGACCTTAACCAATAATATAAAAAATTGGCATCACTGTTGCTTTATCTTTAATGTAAGTGACGGGAAACGATTTGGTAATTACAATAAAAAAGGCCGAGTCAACGAAGTGACCCGGCCAGCTTGCTCACGTTAGGAGAAGGAGCAAATTCGGTTTTAGTCGGCTTGCAGAATAATAGTAGATAAATACTGGCCTCTCAACCAACTATTCTACACTCTCAATTCTGCTAGTCGGCGTTTTAATCCTTGTTTTGGTGGCCTTACGGCCGCCATCCCTGGCAAGGGTTGGCCTCTCAATTCCACCCTCTTATGGTATTTTTCACAACTTTCATCTCCCGGCTTATCATTGGCAATCGCAGCGTACGACCTGGCGCTCAGGTTTTGTCAGCGCTTTGCGTTAATGCGGGGGATCGCTTTATTTATATCAAAGGCAGTTTCTGCCGCTCAGGTGGCAAAACATGTAAAACAGAGGTTTACCGTTGCCGCCTGCCAGTTTCTCTGGACCCGGTATGAACAACTAGTAAGCTTATGTCTAAGCCTCTATGTCGCAGGTGGTAGCTCTGCCATACTCCAGTGCATTAATCAAACAACTCAATTTATTTAATTGGCACACCTTATGCTTTAAGAAGAGGGTCAGTGTTAATTTACTGACGCTTTGCTTGGCTTATGTATAAAGTTAAGTAGTGCTAACTGAGCTTAGGCTCATGCTGACTGCAGGTATGTTGTTCAGACCTCATACCTCTCACTACCTCCTGGCTTCATTCCTGTCAGTCGGCAGCTTAGCTCAACACCTAACGCCCTTCAGGGTTTATGGATTAGCCCGCTTATTCTTTAATTACCTTGCAAATACTCTCTACTCATCGGTCGATTGCAGTCTGCCCCCACATATTGCAACTCGACCGTTTTTCTTTATCTACTCATCGTTTTTTGTTTATCAACTGCAGTCTGCCCCCGCTTTTTGCAGTCATTAGCGATGCCATTCACTCCACTATTGCAGTAATTGTAATGCTGCTTGTGGTCGTTGGTTGGCTTGCGACAATACATTAGTACTGGCCTGCTGAATAATTTGCCAACGGGTTAATTCTGCAGTCTCTTTAGCAAAGTCGGTATCGCGAATACGTGACCGCGCAGCTGACGCATTTTCAGAGATATTACTCAGATTTCTGATGGTCGACTGAAAGCGGTTTTGAATCGCACCCAGTTCTGCCCGTTTTGCATCAATAGCGGAAATCGCAGCATCAATAACCGGCAACGTTCCCGATGCACCGGAGGTGGTAGATACCGTCGCATTATAACCATTGGTTAACCCCGAAAAACCGAAGCCACCCGCCCGGGACAAATTAAAGTCGATAAACTGTCCGGCCTGTGCTCCCACCAAAAATGAGGTGGCAAAATCTCCGGTCAGAATATCACCACCGGCAAACTGCGAGTCAGACGCAATACGGCTGATTTCAGTTTTAAGGGCAGATACTTCTTTTTGCAGTGCCTGGCGATCAGCATCGGTATTAATACCGTTTTGCGCTTGAATGGCCAGCACCCGGATGCGTTGCAGCGCCGAGGTTATTTCTTGCATGGAGCCTTCCGCCACCTGAGCCAGAGAAATACCATCGTTGGCGTTCCGTACGGCCTGATCCAGCCCCATAATTTGTGACGTGATCCGGTCAGAAATCTGTAAACCCGCCGCATCGTCTTTTGCC
>DDJQ01000150.1:0-23498 GCA_002339125.1 Alteromonadaceae bacterium UBA2620 | reverse complement strand
AACCCGCCGCATCGTCTTTTGCACTGTTAATGCGATAGCCCGATGACAAACGCTCAAATGCGGTGCTCAGTTGGTTACCAGAGGTAAACAGTTGTCGCTGTGAATTTAGCGACGACACATTCGTACTTACATATAAGCTCATTTTAATCTCCTAACGATTTTTGATAACTCAGGTTTTATTATTTTTATTAACCTGATTTTTTGACCGCTCATATTATTGTTATTAGTTGAGCTGTCAGGCATTTTTGCGTCTTTATTATTATTGTTCGCAGTGCCTTTGTAATAGTTATCGTACGCGCAGGAGAAATCCTTTAGCTTTTTTTTGCTAAATTTAAATAAACTTAATAATCAGTATCTTAGGTTGAATAACAAGCCGGACTTTTGTCCGGCTATGCTCACAGTTTTGAGAGTAAGCTCACTCCCGGGGTCAGGCTGATACCTGGTTCACTACCTCCTGGCTCCATTCCCTGACTCGTTCGGAGTAGCCAGTTATCCCAGTAGCTGTAATGCCGCCTGTGGGCGCTGATTAGCCTGAGCCAGCACCGTAGTACTTGCCTGCTGAATAATCTGATTACGCGTTAAGGCAGCAGTTTCTGCTGCAAAATCAGTATCTTTGATTTGCGAACGTGCCGCCGACACGTTTTCTGAAATGTTACTCAGGTTACGGATTGTAGATTGGAAACGGTTTTGCAGTGCACCCAATTCTGCACGGGTTCCTCCGATAGCAGAAATTGCGTCGTCGATTGCTGTCAATGCAGCCGCGGCAGCCGCGGAAGTCCCGACACTCAATGTATCGATGTTTAAACCAGATGCGCCGTAAGACTGACCGCTTAAGGACACTTTGATATTCTGGCCAGCGTTTGCACCAACTAAAAAGTCAGCGCCAAACGAACCATCTAACAGGGCTTTACCATTGAACTCTGAATCACTTGCGATACGCGAGATTTCCGTTTTCAGCGCAGTCACCTCTTTGTTGAGAGCGCTGCGATCTGAAGCACTGTTCACGCCGTTTTGGGACTGTACTGCCAGTTGACGAATACGCTGCAACGCAGTGGTTGTTTCATCCAGCGCGCCTTCCGCAGTTTGGGTTAGTGAAATAGCATCGTTAGCATTACGTACGGCCTGGTTCAGGCCTTGAATCTGAGTCGTCATACGGTCAGTAATTTGCAGACCAGCCGCATCATCTGCCGCACCATTAATGCGGAAGCCCGATGATAGACGCTCAAAAGACGTGCTTAAAGAATTAGATACATCAAACAACTGGCGTTGTGCGTTTAATGCAGACACATTGGTATTGACGAACAAAGACATAAGTCTCTCCTACACTTTCAATCCAGCTAGGGCTGGCTGCCAGAATATCCGGCAATTACATTGTAATAGTAGTCATCAATACCTGAGGGGTAATTGATGAACTGGCTCTCTCAGAACTATTATCGACAATTCCCAAATTCCCTTTAATGAAATTGACTATTTTTTTATGCAGTAATGACTATAGACGTCATTTAGATAGCTAACATATTGTCATATCTAATAAATTTACGATTGATAGTGAACGGTGACTCTGAATCACCTGAAACGAATAGACCGGGGTATGATATATTGTCTGATGAAGTTTGATTTGAGCGACGGTTACAGTTGAGCAATCAACTTGCCAGTCTAAAAGAGTGATAGGGTGACAAGCTGATAGGAATAATTATGAAATGACCAAGCCTGGCTAATAAACACAAATCTATTGCTATTAAGGCGTGGAATCCACAATCCCAATGGATATAGTCACAGGATACGT
The DNA here is from genome assembly GCA_002339125.1 of Alteromonadaceae bacterium UBA2620. GTDB lineage: Bacteria > Pseudomonadota > Gammaproteobacteria > Enterobacterales > Alteromonadaceae > Alteromonas. The sequence continues at coordinate 21,712 of DDJQ01000150.1, read as the reverse complement.
CTGAATTGGTAAGCGATTATTACAGATAGCCAGAGAATGTTAACCTTTGCTCATAACTTATGCGGTGGTCAACATTCTCAGGAGCATCACGACAGATAGTTGAAAAGCGATAATCCTGAGATACGCGGAAAAGTACTTAGTGCTGCAGTAAGCGCAGCTTCCTGCTTGGCAAATTCGGCTGAGGCTTCGGCATAGTCCACGTCCTGAATAGCGCTGCGAGCTTCTTTGGTCGACACTTCCAAATCCAGGTTGGTTTCATAAACCGACTGGGCCACATTCAGCCGGGCACCAATAGACGAGGTTTCAAACGCTATTTTTTCCAGGCCATTATCAATGCCTACCAGGGCATCACTTAACGCTTCACGGTAAGCGGCATCACCCACCTGATCGTTATTAAGCACCTGCTGTAAGTCATATAGCGTGGTGGCAATATTTTTCTTTTGCGGCGCATCTAACTGAAAATCCAGGGTATTGCCGGTTCCGCCCTGCAGGTTAAAATCAATACCGGCGAAATTGAATGGCTCACCTGAGGTGAAAACTTTAGTCGCGACTACGCTACCAGTACCGAGATTCTGAATTTGCACCTGATTAGGCGCTGTGATGCTAATACGATAATTATTATTGGCGGCATTGAGCGGATCGTAGTTATTCTTATAGAAAGTATCAAAATCGCCCTGCCCGGCCACCACCGCTTCATTCACAGTAATCCCGGAATTGTTGGTGATGGTGAAGTTGCGCCGCGCCGGTACATCTTCGAATAAAGATTGCCCTGATGCGCTGCTTCTCACCTTGACACTATTAGAAAGCTGTACTTCGTTGCTACCGCTATCGCCCTGATAGGTATACGCGTTGCCAGGACCGCCCGCATTCAAAACGAAAGGTTGAGATTCAGACTGATAACCCGAAAAATAATAGTCACCCTCGGCGTTTTGCGAGTTCATCAGATCGAAGACTTCGTCTTTGATCTGGCCTATCTCTGACGCCAGCGCTTTACGATCGGCATCAGATAAGGCTCCGTCACCGGCCTGAATAGTGAGCATTCGAGCGCGGTTAACCGAATTGGTAATGTTATCCAGAATGGTTTCCTGCTGCTCCAGCGAACCGGTTACCAGGTCATTATTGCGTTGATATTGCTGTAAACTGGCCAGCTCTTCGGTCATGCGCAGCACTTTGGCGCTGCCAACCGGATCATCCGATGGTCGGTTAATCTTCTTACCCGTACTCAACTGCTGCTGTGTGTCAGCAAGCCCTGACTGATTATCCATGATGGCACGGATATTCTGATCATAGAGTTGATTAGTAGAAATACGCATGGCTGTTACCTAACCGACGATAAAATAGTATTAAACAATTCCTGGGCAGTGCTCAAAATTCTGGCTGCTGCTGCATAAGACTGCTGATAACGCACAAGGTTCGCAGCTTCTTCATCCAGACTCACTCCCGACACTGAGTCAAACCACTCAGTTGACTGCACTTTCATGCTTTCGGCGGCTTGCAGGGCAATACCGGCAGAAGCTGACTCTTCGCCCACCCGGCTTACCAGGGTCGAGTAACTCTCATGCAACGTGCGCGGCTCACTGCTTGAGTTGGTGCTAAGTTGCACCAACGACGCTTGCTTCAGTGAGGCTAATTCCAGGGCATTCTGGTTATCAAAGCTTCCATTGGTATTGTAGCTGATCGAAAAGGTGTCACCGGCAGCGGGTATTCCTTCAAGGCTAATATCGTAACTGCCGTCTAAACCACCGCCCGCCTGGGCTAACAGGTTATTCAAATCAGTGGCCCCGGTAACGGTTGATAACACCGTGCCGCTGCTATCCAGTACTTCATAACTGTCTGCTGCGGTAAAACGAATCTGCGCAGGGGCACCGGCATCCAGTCCACCCGCGCCATCAAAAAACGATGTAGTAACATCCGTATCGTACACCTGAGTATTTACTACGGTGGCATCGCCAAGATTATTGCTGCCGGCGTCACTTCGTACCGGGCTGGCAAAGGCTAAATCTTCTGGCCGCGTGGTAGTCATAGTAATATCCGACGCACTGTATTTTACCGGCTGAACCAGAAACTGGTTGCCCACGCTGTAGCCACCAGCAGACTGAAATTCAATTTCAATGCCGCCTGGAATTTCGGTATAACCGGCATTTAACGTAATGTTACTAAACACTACCGGCTGATTGTTTTCATCCAGCTTAGGCGTGCCATCGCCATTTAACAGTTCCACCGATACCTCACTGGGTACACCGGCGCCGGTCACGTTAGTAACGGACACGCGAATATCGGCATCGGTAAGCTCGTTGCCTTTGCCTGGGGCAAACTGGCCGGATAAAGCCAGCGTAGACGGTGTATTACTGTACGGCAGGCCGCTTAGCTCCGGCAACGTGAATATGTCTCCACCGAGTTGAAAATCCATATCCATGCCCAGACGATTTTGCGAATTTACCGCGTCGGCAAAAGCCACTGCCATCTGGCCAATATCCCGCTGCGACGGGCCTAATACCTCATCCCGATAGCGAAACAGGCCTCCTAAGGCGCCGCCCAGATCTTCCTCAGCAATATTGATATCGGTATTGGGTTTGCTGCCCGAAAAGTTAGTCGCTAATTCCAGTTGCTTTTGCATGAAGTCAGCATTATCACTGAGCTCGAAAAGGTTAAAACTGCCATCTTCCAGTACCAGCGACTCACCACTGGCCAGATTAATTAGCAAAGAGCCATTGGCATTTTTACTTTCCCGCACGGTGATATCCATGATCTCCGCCAGATCATTAATCGCTTTGTCACGCTCGTTAAGTAACGCCGAGGGTTCGCTGTCTTTAAAGTTGCCTTTTGCCACCAAAATGGCTTTATTCAGATCGCCAATAGATTCAATCAGGCTGTTGGCCTGGCTCACCATACTGTTAAATTCAAGGTTAAGCTCTTCTTCCTTCGCTTCCATAAAATCAGAAATTGACGACATGCGGCGCAGCAATGCCTCGCCTTCAGACAACACTAACTGACGTGAAGATAAATTAGTTGGATCGTCAGCTGCGGTTTGCACTGAGGCGAAAAAGTCGCTGAAACCGGTAGACAGCGAATTGGCTTCGTTGGCCAACAAATTATCTATCGCTGAGGTCTTTTCAGAGAAGGTTTCCCACTCTCCCACTAACGTGGTATCACGGCGCAACTGATTTTGCGCAAACTGATTGATGACCCGCTCTGTGGTGGCACGGCCAACACCACCATAAAGCTCACTGGTTACCGATGTACGTTCGCGCACATAGCCTTCGGAGTTAACATTAGCTATGTTATTACTGGCAGTCGACAGCAGCCGGCTGCTGGCATTTACACCGCTGGTGGCAATTGAATATAAATCAACGTTGCCGCTCATAAGCACGCCTTAGCCTGGTGCGGCAATATTACCGGGCAACTCTTTTTCATGGCAGATAGCTCCGCAAAGAATCACTGTTATAAACGGCCATCACCTTATCCGCATACTGCGGATCCGTGGCGTAGCCGGCATCTTGTAACGCTTTAAAGTACGCCTTCGGGTCGCTGGCATTTTCTACTGCCGGGCGGTACCGTTCCTGACCACGAATAAACTGAACGTAATCTTCAAAACCCTGCTGTAAATTATCATAAGAGCGAAACGCGGCGCGCTGCTGACGCGCTACCGTACCGTCGAACTCCATGGTATTGACCGTCGCCGACTCTCCCTGCCAGTTGCTATTGGCTTTAATACCAAACAGGTTATTGGCACTGCTACCACTGCCATGATGGATAACATGTTGCCCCCAGCCTGTTTCTACTGCCGCCTGCGCCACTAATGCCTGAGGCTCAATACCCAGTTCTACCGCTGCTTTGCTGGCAGCTGGCCAAAGTTGTTCGACAAACTCCTGAGGATTACTGAACGCTGCAGTTTTAAAAGCCTGTTGTGATTGCGGATCGCTGAGTAGTTCGGCGGTTTGTTGGGCTTGCTCAATGCGAAATTGCCGTTGTCGATTCAGCGACGCCAGATTGCCGTCGTTACGGGCCACACTGGCCGGGATGTAATCGTTAATATCATGCTGCCCTAACTGCTGAACAATAATCTCAGCCAGGCCAACACCACCACCGCTGGAAAGATCCTGAGCGAGTTGTTTATCGTGCATGTCACGATAGAATTTTACTTCTTCAGTGTTAAACGGGCTGTCTTTATCGGCCATGGCATCCTGGGCTTTGCGCATGGATTTGAGCATCATCTGGACAAAAATCGCTTCAAACTGCTGCGCTGCTTCTTTGAGCGCTTTGTCATCTTTCGAATAGGCAGCCTCACGCAAGCGGTTCAGACTGGATAAGTCATGAACGTTGCGGGCCGACTCTAACTGCGATTTTGTATTCAGTACGTCCATCAGATCACCACCAGCTCGCCCTGTAACGCGCCGGCCTGGCGAAGCGCTTCAAGAATAGCCATCAGATCGCCGGGCGCTGCGCCTACTTCGTTAACCGCACGCACCAATTGATCAAGCGTTACGCCAGGTTCAAACTTAAACATGCGACTATCGGCCAGATTGACATCAATGATGGACTGCGTAGTTACCGCTGTTTCACCATCGGCAAGCGCATTAGGTTGTGTCACCTGCTGGTTCTCACTGATGGTCACAGTAAGGCCACCATGAGTGATTGCGGCCGGCAATAAACGCACGTCGCGACCAATAACAATGGTGCCGGTGCGGCTATTAACCACCACTCGCGCCGGTGCATCTGCGGGAGTAAATTCAAAGTTTTCCAGCGTGGCTAAAAAGCCCACACGCTGACCCGGATCGCGAGGAGCAGTCACTCTGACCGACGCTGCATCCAGGGGCTCAGCAATGGCATAGCCTTTTTCCGGTTGAGCTCCGAGGCGCTGATTAATCACATCGGCCAGTGCTTTGGCGGTAGAGAAATCAGGATAATGTAAGTTCAGCGTCAGGCTGTCGCCACTGGCAAAACCGCTCGGTACTGCCCGCTCAACCAACGCACCGTTAGCAATGCGGCCGACGGTTGGCGTATTCACCACCACCCTTGAACCATCACCGCCCTCAGCACCAAAACCACTGACCACCAGGCTACCCTGCGCTACTGCATAGATGTTGCCATCCACACCTTTCAGAAAGGTTTGTAATAAGGTACCGCCCTGCAAACTACTGGCTTCCCCCACTGAAGACACTGTGACATCAATGGTCTGGCCGGGTTTGATAAACGGCGGTAACTCCGCATGGACAGCCACTGCCGCAACGTTCTTGATTTTGGGTTTAATGTTGGGGTCCAGGCTGATGCCAAAATTGGTCAGCATGGTTCTGAAACTTTGCTCGGTAAACGGGCTTTGCTCGCCAGTACCGGGTAAGCCCACCACCAGACCATAACCAATTAACTGGTTACTACGCACGCCCTGAATACTGGCTACGTCTTTGATACGCTGGGCGTGAGCGCTGGTAACCAGACTCAGACAACACAGTACAACACTTAATAATTTACCCATGTTACCCCCTAGAAAGGCCACCATTGTGATGAAAAGAATTTTGTCAGCCAGCCTTTCTCCTGAGAGCGGGCAAAGCTACCGGTACCACTGTATTGAATGCGGGCATTGGCAATACGGGTAGACAGGATTTCATTTTCCGGCGAGATATCCGACGCGCGGATAATGCCGGTTAAACGGATATATTCATCACCGTGGTTTAACGTCAGCCATTTCTCACCGCGTATTACCAGATTCTGGTTGGCCAGCACGTCAGTGACGGTAACCGAAATACTCCCGTTCAGGCTGTTGCTTTGATTCGCCTGGGCATCACCGGCAAATTCGCTGGAAGAATTTACCCCAAGCTGAATAGACTGATTGCCTATATTCAACGCGTTGCCACCTAATCCGGTAATCGGCTGCACATCAACACCGGTTTCTTTTGACGTGGTGGTGCCGGCAGATTTCGTGGCATTGGTATTTTCACTGAGAGTAACCGTAATGATGTCTCCCACCCGCCGGGCCGTCACATCTGAATAAAGGCTATTAGCCATCCGCGGGCGAAACAGGCCGCCATCCTCAACAATTTGCTCGCGCGGCATCTCAGGGATCACCGGCGCAAAAGATGGATCATTCGCCTCAACACGATCGGGCGAAGTACTGGCACAACCGCTAAACAGTGCAACACAAGTAAATACCAGTAATACACGCATCATGAGATCACCTTAGATTAAAGCTGCTGTATAACCTGACCAAGCATCTGGTCAACCGATGAAATAACTTTGGAGTTCATTTCATATAGTCGTTGGCTCTCGATCAGATTTACCAGTTCTTCGGTCACATTCACATTGGACGTTTCCAGCGTCCCCTGCACGATAGTTCCCAGGCCCTGCAGGCCCGGTACGCCCTGCAATGGGGCGCCGGAAACTGCCGTTTCCACATAAAGGTTCTGGCCCACTGGCTGTAAGCCGGTCGGGTTAACAAAATCAGAAATATTGAGCTGACCAAGCACCTGAGGCTCAGCCTGACCACGTACCGATGCAGACACCTCACCATCCTGTGAAATGGTGATTTGCTGGGCATCTTCAGGAATGGCAATTTCCGGCTGCAAAAGAAAGCCTGCTCCTGGGGTAACAATTTGCCCCTGATCGTTTAACGTAAACTGACCATTTCGGGTATAAGCAATGGTGCCGTCCGGCTGCAGAATTTCAAAAAAGCCGCGACCCTGAATAGACATATCCAGTGCATTGTCGGTAGTTAACAGATTGCCCTGAGTGTGAGCTTTTTGCGTAGCGACCACTTTAGAGCCGGCGCCCACCATTAACCCTGACGGTAATTCGGTATCCGCTGAAGAGCGACCACCAGGCTGATTGATGTTTTGGTAAAGCAAATCTTCAAAGATCGCCCGATCCTTTTTAAACCCAACGGTAGAAGCGTTGGCCAGATTGTTTGATACCACCGACACATCGGTTTGTGCCGCATCAAGTCCGGTTTTACTGATCCAAAGTGCAGGATGCATACTTGTCTCTCCTCTGCCTTTACTGAAATTCGCTGCGGCTTATTAAATAATCCGTAACAGCATGTTGCCACGCGTATCCAGCGTATCGGCTTTCTTCATCATTTTGACTTGCAACTCATAGTGACGCTGCAAACTGATCATATTGACCATTTCATCAATGGCATTAACGTTTGAACCTTCGAGCATACCGGTCATTACCGATACGGTTTCGTCTGCCGCAGCGATAGTGCCATCTTTCTGACGGAACAATCCGTCATTGCCGCGTTGCAAATCACTGTATTCAGGTTTAACCAGTTTTAACCGGCCTACTTCTTCGTTAACCGCAGCTGGCGCGCCTTGTGGGCGAACGGAAATTGTGCCGTCTGCGGCAATGTTCAGATTGTCCAGTGGCACCGGCAAAAATATTGGGCCGGCATCGCCCATCACTGGGTTGCCGTGCACATCTTCCAGGACTCCATCCGGCCCTAACTGAAAATTACCATCACGGGAATAGGCTTCGTTACCCTGCTCATCCTGTACCGCAAACCAGCCGTCCCCCTGAATGGCTACGTCAAGATCCCGACCCGTTTGAATCAGCGGGCCGTCTTCATAGTTGTTGGCAGGGCTTTCCGTCATGGCAAATACCCGGGACGGCAAACCTTCGCCGTATACCGGCATCGACCTTGCCTGTTCAAGCTGTGCTTTAAAGCCATTGGTTTGAGCATTCGCCAGGTTGTTAGCCCGTATTGACGTGCCTAACAGGTCCTGCGACGCACCACTGCTGGAGATATAGAGTAATTTGTCCATGACTGCCTTTTGACGCTCAAAGAATAGATATAAGGATCATTGCAAAGGCAATGCCAATAAGTAAAAGGCAGAAGAAAAGAGGTGTAAAAGGTAAAATAAATACAAAAAAGGCCGCGAAAGGCGGCCTCAGAATGATAACGGGATCTTATCGAATATTCAGAATCGTCTGATTAAGCTGGTTGTTAACTTCCAGTGCCCGGGAGTTCGCCTGGAAGTTCCGCTGCGCAATAATCATGTCAATAAGTTCAGTAGTCAGGTTAACGTTAGCCTGTTCAAGGGCGGAAGAATTGATTTCACCGAAGGTTCCTGTAGTCGCCTCGCCGGCCAGCGCTTCGCCGGACTCGATTGACTCTTTCCAGGCAGTATTGCTTTGCTGGGTCAGGCCCTGCTCATTGGCAAATCGAACCAACGCAACGCGTACTACCGGCTCTGAGGTACCGTTAGAGAAAGTTGCTCTGACCAGGCCGTCTTCACCGATATCCACACCGGTTAAGCGGCCTACTGGCAGACCATCCTGCTCAAGTGAGGTTACTTCAAAGGCGGAGGCGTACTGAGTTGGCTCATTGATAGTCTGGCCACCCAGCGGATCCAGGTTGAAATCGATACCGATGGTTTGAGTTTGATCGGCACCACCAGTTAACGCAATCGCGGCGTCAGGCGAACCGTCATCCCCCAGTGGTACAGTCACGATGCCACCGGCAGGTATTTGCGAGGTAAAGTCCCCACTCTGGTTAAATGACAATCTGGCCGGTAACCAGGCCTCTGTGTTCCCCGGGTTTTGCGGGTCGTCCCTCGTTGGCAGCGGTACACTGGTATCACCGCCTGCAATATCTACCGGGGTATCATCAAGGGTGGCAAACATTAACCAGCTATTGAGCTGATCCGGGCCAGTTGGTGTCGACTGGTCGGTACCATCTTTCACAAAGTAATAAGTCATTATGTGACTTTCACCGAGTGAATCATAAACGGTTACCGAGGTTGCCGCGTTGTAGGTGAGCGTATCATCAGGATTAAATGCTGTCGGATCGAGATAATCGTCGTTCGCCGGCAGATTCATCCGCATGGTGACTTCCTGCGTTGCCTGCGGTGAGCCTGAGGAGTCGGGAATACGCACAGGTTCGGTAGTACTTAACGCCACTGACGAACTGGTGCCATCCGGGTTAACCGGAAAGCCCAGCAGGTTGTCGCCGCTGCTGTTAACCACAAAGTTGTTTTCGTCCAGCTTAAACTGACCGGCACGGGTAAAGGAAAAATCCCGCGAGGTGATATCGGGTACAGTGGCAAAGAAACCATTACCGGTAATGGCTAAATCCAGTGCCGTATTGGTAAACTGCAGGCTACCCTGACTGAACTGTTGGGCCACTTCCTGCGTGAGGACGCCATCACCTACTTTGGTTTTACCGCTGGCTAACAGTGAGGCGGCATATACATCACCAAACTCGGCCCGCGACTCTTTAAAACCTACCGTGTTCACATTGGCAATGTTATTTGCGGTAGTGTCTAAATCTTTTTGTGCGGCAGAGACGCCACTTAATGCAATGTTAAAAGACATGTGCTTTTCTCCTACTAACTGCCGATCTGGATAACGTCGTCAAGATTGATACTGACATCACCCTCTAAATTCAAAATAATGCCCTGGTTGCTGCCAGCCAGGCTTACACTGCTAACGTGGCGATGAATAGCGGTGGAAATTGCTACCCCTTCACCATTCACCTGGCCGTTTGCACTCACCAGATATTCGCCGGGCGGCATTAAATTGCCGCTGCGGTCGGTACCATCCCAGTTGAACTCAATGTTGCCGGCCCCCTGGGTGCCTGCGTCGATGGTTCTGACGACTTCACCGTTGGCATTGGTGATGGTAATTTCCATGTTCTGTACGGTTTGTTCGTTTACCACAAAACCACTGAGGCCGGCGCCTTCACTGCCCATGTAGCCTACGTTGGCTTCTACCAGCACATCCTGGCCAATCAGGCTGGAAGCCTGTAATGCCTGGTTCGACGTCATGGAGGTAGCGAAGCTTTCAAACTTCTCATTCAGTTTGCTGATGCCGTCGGCAGTGGTGAACTGGGTCATCTGCGAAACCATCTGGTCGTTATCCACCGGTTTAGTAGGATCCTGATTAGACAGCTGCTCTGTTAACAGGGCGAAAAAGTCTTCCTGAGACAGGTTCTGCTCCGAGCCATCGGACACTTTGACTTTTTCTTCCTGCCAGTAGAGGTCAGTATTGAGACCCTGCGTGTTGGTAATTGTACTCACGTTAGTATCCTCTTAATGACCGCTACTACTGACCACGGCCAAGGGTTAACACCCGACGGAAAATGCGCTTAGTGGTATCTGCCAGTTGGACGTTGGTTTCATAAGCTTTGGAGGCAGACATCATATCGGCCATCTCTTCCACGATATTGACGTTCGGCTTATAGATGTAACCATTTTCGTCAGCCAGGGGATTATGCGGTGCATACTCAGTTTGTAGCGGACGGTCGCTCTCGACCACACCCAGTACCTTAACTTCAGAGCCCTTGCTGTAATCATTGGTTGCGCGATTCAGCTCGGCAGCAAAAACAGCATGACGGGCACGATAGGTATCCTGCTCACTACTACTTACCGAATTGGCATTGGCAATATTACTTGCCGTGGTGTTCAGGCGTACGCTTTCAGCATGCATACCTGACGCAGAAATTGACATAACATCAAACAGACTCATTGACCTTGTCCTCCACTTAACGCTTTCTTCATGCCTTTCACTTTACCGTTGAGAAACTCAATAGTGGCCTGATAGCGCATACCTGTATCTAAGAATTCATTACGTTCGCGCTGGACTTCGACGGTATTGCCGTCGCCGGTATCCGGCTGAGAGGGGATCCTAAAGCCGATGTTTGTTGATGACACCATGCCGCCACTCATGTGTTTATCGTGAGTGCGTGTCATCGACTGGCCGCTGGAATTCTGAGCGCTGGCCATTGCTTTTTGAAAATCGATGCCGCGGGCTTTGTAACCCGGCGTGTTGGCATTGGCCAGATTACCGGCAATGACTTCCATCTTATCGTTGCGGATCTTCAAAGCGTTCTGATGAAAACCCACGAGCTTGTCTAAATTAATGGCCATAGCACTTCTCCTCTATCGCAAAGATAAAAGCAAACTAAGTGCCAACAAAAGCAGGAAGTAAGAAATACACGAAAAGAAAAAACTAACTATCTATTTTAATTAGTCTTTTTTGGTGTAATACAAGCCAGGGTTACATTTAACCATGCGGTAACAATCGGCCGCTGCGGCCACCGATTCCGACGCACCGAGAAACAGGATGCCGCCCGGGTTTAACTGGGCGGCAATTTGTTGCAGTATTTTTTGTTTCAGCTCTGTAGAGAAGTAAATCAGCACATTGCGGCAAAAGACAATATCGAACTTGCCCAGCGAAGAATAGCTGTGCAGCAGGTTCAGACTGCGAAAGCTGACCATACGGCGTACTTCAGGCTTCACCTGTAACATGCCGCTGGCATGCTGCTGGAAGTACCTTTGCCGGCGCTCGGCCGATAAACCGCGTGCCAGTGAGAGCTCATCGTAGGCGCCCTCTTCACACTTTCTCAGCATATTACTGGATAAGTCAGTGGCCAGAATCTCCGCAGACAACGAACCGGCGCCGGGGTTATTACGCTGATATTCCAGTAATGACATGGCAATGGAATAAGGCTCCTGACCAGAGGAGCATGCTGCACTCCAGATCCGAATACGTCGTTGCCGGGTGGCAAGGGTGGGCAGTATTTGCCGGATCAATAGTTCAAACGGGTAGCTGTCACGAAACCACAGGGTTTCGTTGGTGGTCATGGCATCGATAACCTGCTGTAGTAATCCGCGATCGCGACCGGAGATGGATTGCCTTAACAGCTCATCGATATTAGTTAATTGGCGCTCGTGCAACAGCCCGCCCAAACGGCTTCGCACTAAGTACTGCTTATTATCGCCAAGCACGATACCGCACTGCTGTTCCAGAAACTCCCGGAACTGGCGGTACGCGTCAGGCGACACATCCTTATTAATCAATCAGTGTATACTCCGTTGATTATTCTTCAGGACCCAGCCATTTCTGAACAGCGCTAGCCAGTTCATCAGGATGAAATTTAGCAATAAAGTCGTCTGCGCCCACCTTTTTCACCATCGCCTGATTAAATACTCCACTTAAAGAAGTATGCAGCACTACATGCAGTTTTTGCAGCTCCGGGGTATTTTTAATTTCGGCAGTGAGGGTGTAGCCATCCATTTCCGGCATTTCGATATCAGACACCAGTACCCCGACCTTGTCGGTAACATCACCGGTTTCCTCGGCAATCTCCTTCAGGCGCTTGAGCGCTTCCAGGCCGTTTTTAGCCATTTCAATTTCGAGCCCCAGGGTGGTTAACGCCCGTTTTACCTGATTTCGTGCTACCGAGGAGTCATCAGCGATAAAGATGATTTTATCTTTATGCGCATCGGTATTCAGGGTAGATGCCACTTCCTGGCTAACTTCGGTATTAAGTGGTGAAATCTCATTGAGGATTTTCTCAACGTCGAGGATTTCGACCAGTTCACCTTCGACTTCGGTAACCGCTGTGAGGTAACTGGCGCGGCCGGTTCCCTGCGGGGGCGGCATGATGGCATCCCAGTTGGTATTGATTATGCGTTCAACCGCACCTACCAGGAACCCCTGAACCGAGCGGTTATATTCTGCAATCACAATAAAAGCGGTTTTAAGATCTTCGATCCTCCGTCCGCCAGTCGCCATACTTAAATCGATAACCGAAATGGTCTGACCGCGAATATGCGCAACGCCTCGCACCAATGGATTAAGTTTTGGCATGGAAGTGAGAGCCGGACACTGCAGCACCTCCCTGACTTTAAACACGTTAATGCCAAATCGCTGCCGACCGTTTAAGCGGAACAGCAACAACTCCAGCCGGTTCTGGCCGACCAGTTGCGTGCGCTGATTAACCGAATCTAAAATTCCAGACATACTTCACCTCGATATTTCAATGTGGGCATAGAGTTTGCGTGTTTCCTGTTTAACAGAGGTGGCGTCAATAAACTGTCGCGGCTGTTCTGATTAGCAAAACTCGCTGATTTATATTTAATAATAGTCAAAATGAAAACATCTGAACATGAAAATATTGAAAACATTACTTTTGCCTGCGCGCCTGGCTTTCATATTGACTACAGGTATCACCTTAGCTCACTTTGGCGCAATTGCCCAACAAAACACCGGTACGCCGCACGAGCGTATGACGAATGCCGTTAAAGCGTTTCTGGAAAACCGTCTGGCACCAACCCAGGAAACCGATTTAGCGGATAATTTAAGCGTGGATGTGACCCCCATAGATAGTCGCATTAACATACCGGAATGCACCGTGCCTTTTAGTTTTGATGTGGATCCTGCCACGCTCCAGCAATCCTATCTCAACGTCCGGGTGAGTTGTGACAGCAACAGTTGGTATTTATTTTCCAGTGCCAAAGTGACCCGCACCCGCACTATCGTTGTCACGGCCAGTATGATAAGCCCTGACACCGTGCTATCGGCCAGCCACTTATCGCTGGCCGAAGTCGACATTAAACAACTGCGACACACCCCTTTCACCTCGCTTGAGGAGGTGGTCGGCGCCCGGCTGAAATACCGGGTAAGAGAAGGCCAGCCGGTGCAAACGAATATGCTATGCTTTATCTGTAAAGGTGATAGAATCACCATTAGCGCTAACGCGGGTGCAATGAAGGTAAAAACCTCCGGCATCGCCCGACAGGATGGCGTGATTGGCGATACCATTGAAGTAGTGAACAGCAGTTCTAATAAGTCTGTCATCGCTGAAGTTGCCAGCACCCAGGAAGTCGTGGTGAATCTGTGATAAGGTGGCTACAAATACCGCGGTTTTTATGCGAAAAAAACGCTATTGAGCCTAAAGAAATTCTACCTGCAGCCGATATATTAATTGAGGTTTAAAAGGTAGTGGAAATTAATTATGGCAATTAACAACGTAAACAATGGCTTACCCAAAGCGCCTGTTGACAATAATAAGGTCAACGGTCAGCAACAGCCACAACAAAATAAAACGGCTGCGCAGCAAGCTGCCGCATCAACAGCTCAGGCTGCCAATGTGCCGCGTCAGGATTCTGTGTCATTGACGCAGTCTGCTCAGCAGTTAAATCAGGTACAGAAGAAAAGTGCCGAAGCGCCGGTTAATCAGGAAAAGGTCGATAAACTGAAGAAAGCCATTCAAAGTGGTGAGTACAAAGTGGATCCACAGTCATTGGCGAAAAAGATTGCACGCCTGGAATCGGAGATTTTTGGATTTAAGTCCTGAAGCAACAAATCATGACGGCAACACTGAATGAGCAATTAACGCAACAAACTGAAAATCTGACATCTCTGAAAGCGATGCTGGATAAAGAGTTGCACCTGATTAGCTCAAGAGATGTCGAAGCGTTAATGACGCTGCTCAAAGATAAAGAACAACTGCTCGGTGCTATCCAAAACCTCGACGATGCCATTAACCCGCAGTTGCAGGCGCTTCAGCAAGAAGCGCCCCTCCCCGAAGACATCCAGGCCCATATTGACCAGGCAAAAAACCTGCTCAGCGAATGCCAGTATTGTACCGAAGTAAACCAGCTTGCCGTTGAGCAAGGCCAGTTACGCCTGGTTCATTTGCGCAACCTGATGATGGATGTTCGGGCCAAAGAGTCCCTGACCTACGATAAAGCCGGTAAAAAGAAAGGCGGCTTTTCAGGTAAAGGTGTAAGCGCGTAAACCACAATAACTTAAACAGTTACATTCGTGCCCAAAAGATTTTGCACGAGTAGGTTGGGTTATGCTGAGCTTGTAGTTTCTGTAATTCGTTCATCTGCACAAACGGATTAGTTGGGAAAAAACCACTTCCGGCAAATGCTAAGCACTAAGCTCTGTTCAGCAAGAATGAAAAGTTTATTAGAAGCTGCCGACCTTTTCTGTACATTTTTTGCAGCGAACTGTTAGTAATTTAAACAAAGGCTGAGTCCACACAGTATAAATCACTAACAAACGTGCTCTTAGGTACGACTAAGCGCGTTTTGTTCTTTGACCTAGAGTGCAAGGTCAACGATGGAATGGTCTCCCCCCTCAAACGGCATCGCAATGTGCCAAACCTGGAATTGAACAATCAAGTTAACAAGGTGAGGAGACCAAAATGAATATTACAACGGTTGGACTGGATTTAGCAAAAAGTGTGAGCCATTTAGTGTGTTGTAATCAGACAGGCAAGATTGTGCGTAAAAAATGTTGAGACGAAATCAGGTACTGCATTTTTTTAGTGAGCTATCACCCTGTTTGGTGGGAGTTGAGTCATGTGCCAGTGCGCTTTATCAACATATCGGCAATGATAGTGAGTTTAAAGT
The DNA here is from genome assembly GCA_002339125.1 of Alteromonadaceae bacterium UBA2620. Classification (GTDB taxonomy): domain Bacteria; phylum Pseudomonadota; class Gammaproteobacteria; order Enterobacterales; family Alteromonadaceae; genus Alteromonas. The sequence continues at coordinate 6,572 of DDJQ01000150.1, read as the reverse complement.
GGCGATTATCAGCCTGAATTGACAACCGCTTAAGTTAATAATGAACCAGTTCACTTCCAAGGATTGCTGAATAAACATAACGTGATGACAATACGGTTAAACCGACATATCGAAAACCTGATAAGGGCTGTGGATTATTAATCCGTGTCAACGATAAGGACGATACGGGCGAAGTTCATCGGGGCTTGAAGTCATAATACTTCAACGAAAAGCCGGATATACGCACGCAAACCATCTAGTCAAAACAACATGTTTACTCTTGCAATAATGGGGGAGACCATGTATAGACTCTAGGGCGTGCCTCTAGTTAAAAATATCAAAATAAGATTAATGAGTTCCTCATGACATACCAAACTGAGCAAGAAAACTTTTGGGCTGGAAATTTCGGCGAAGACTATATCAAAAGAAACAATTCTGAATCTCTGCTTAATTCGAAAGTTGCCATGTGGTCACGCATGTTGAGGGCCGCACATAATGTTACGTCTGCTCAGGAACTTGGTTGTAACATTGGCCTGAATCTGGTTGCACTGAAACGCTTAAACCCCGCGCTTCGGCTCAGTGGCTACGAAATAAATGAATCAGCGGCTAAACAGGCAAAAAGTTATGGTGTCGCCGACATCACGCTTGGCTCTATACTCGATTCGATTGAACATACACCTAAAGCAGACCTGACGTTTACCGCTGGCGTGCTTATTCATATCAATCCGGACTATTTAGACAACGTTTACCAGAATTTGGTAAATGGCTCTAATCGCTATGTGCTTGTGGCGGAGTATTACAATCCATCTCCCACCCAAATTACCTATTACGGCCATCAAAATAAGTTATTTAAACGTGATTTTGCCGGCGATTTGATTGATAGCTATGGTCTGAAACTGATTGATTATGGATTTATCTACAAAAGAGATAATTGGGCACCGCAAGATGATATCACCTGGTTCTTACTCGAAAAGTAAGTATTAATGCCCTTCCCGGTTAACTGACTGTTAATCAACCTGGCTCAGGGTGTTTCAACAGACCAGTGCCCCCATGCTCACCAACATGTTGGCGGCAACAAAAATGAGCTCTGTTCTATTTAATTAGCGTAAATTATGCCAATAAGGCCTGGCTTGATGCTGACATATAAATTATCAACAAAGCGGTCAGCTTTGCATTTAGAATGAGTTGATTCACGCAGTAACCGTTTCGACCTTAATAGTACCTTACCGTTTTTAGGCGTTGTGGCCGGGCCGTCGACACGTAAATGTTATACACCTGCTGCATGTCGAGTTCTAGTTCGGTGGCGTAGGTATCCTCTCCTACCGGGTAGGCTTTCACTACCTTTGCGCCGCGGATCACCCCTTCAACTGATGCCTGCAACTGCGCATTGTTAATAACCATGTTGGCCAGTGACTGCTGGCCATTGATTCGCTGCCCGTAGACCTGTTCAGCCAGTTCACGGTAGGCATCGAGCTTTGACGCTTTCATGGCCATGATATTCTTCTCTGAATCAGAGCCGCCGTGCTGCGAGGCGATTGGTGCATAGCCCACCGCGGTTAGCACCGGATATTCGTCTGGCTCAACGGTTTCCCATTCTACATGTTTATCAAACATTGATGTGCAGCCACTTATAAATAAGAGGCAGCCAAGCACAGCAAGTGCTTTGTTGATGTGTGTTAAAACCGTCATAAAACCACCGTATTTTTGTGTAGTCTGAATAGTGCCGTTGTCCGCTGCGCGCAACCAGGCGTTGGCAAAATGGACAATCACTTTGTACTTGTCAGAAGTTAGCAATATTTATGCCCAATGACGGGATGAATTTTGGGAACGATATATGCAGAGCTTTCTGCAACAATGGCTAATCGGGTCATAGGTTTGACACCTTGCATACCGCTCCCGGCCTTTCCGGGTTTCTTGTATAAAGAGCGCAGCAAGACCAATGCCAGCGAACAACCAGCGCATTGCAACAGCAGATAAGTGGTGAGAGTAATAGTAATGAAGACAAAGTACACACTGATTGCACGGTTAACCGTTTTTTTGTCGGCGACAACCTGCCTGCTGTTAGCCTTCACAGGGCAAAGTTATGCCGTTTGGTATGAGACTCAGGGGCAATCAGTGGTATTAAACGGCAATAAGGTCCAGGCTAAACACCAGGCGACTGAAGAAGCGCTGCGCCAGGCCATGTTATTCGCCGGCGCATCGGTGCGCAGTGTTCAGCAGCTTACCGATGGCTTACTCAACGATGAACGCCTTGAAATCAGCGCGTCGGGAGAAGTTCGCCAGTTAGAGCTGATCTCAGAAACCTGGCATGAAAATGCAGTAACGGTACGGATCCGTGCCGATATTTTTCCCAGTCAACAACAGTGCTCTGCCGCCCCTTTCAGCAAAACTATTGCCACCAGCTACTTCCCGTTACTTGAACGCCAGCACGCCCAGGACGGTCAGGTTCAGGAACTGGGACGTCTGGTTACCGCCCGCTTAAAACAAGAATTCGATCAATCAGCGCAACATGCAGTGATCAGCAGCATCGAGCCTTATGTGGTGCACTGGCAGTCCAGACAAATTCGCGATCAGGCTACGGCCCTCGCCACGCAAACCAAAAGTCAGTTTGTTCTCACCGGCGTGATTGAGGACCTCAGCGTTTATCGACCGAAAAGTAACACGTTGGCGTTCTGGCAGGACGATACGGCAACCCGGAATTTTCGGTTAAAAGTCGAACTTATCGACGGTATTAATGGCGCACCACTATTAAATAAAACCTATGAGACCGAATCAGAATGGGAATTCGATCGATTTGCACAACTCGATGCGTCTTCCAACCAGTTCTGGCAAAGCGCCTACGGCCTGGCCCTGCAAAATCAGCTACGCCAGTTGCAAAGCGATGTGGACTCGACACTGGCCTGCGTGCCAGCCACAGGTCGGGTGATTAGTATCAACGGCGGCAATGAGCTAACTGTCTCACTCGGTCGCCAGCACGGCCTTAAACCGGGCGATACCCTGTCGATATATCAGATTCAGGAAGTCACTGATTATCGTGGCGTTAAATTCACCCAATATCATCTGTATCCCGAAGAAGTGACGGTGATCGAAGCCTACGCTGATAACGCCCGGGTAAAAGCCGCCGAAGAGGGCTTTCTGGCCAATATTCAGCCAAACGACTTCGTTGCCAAGCGTTAGGGCTTTAGATTTTCGCTCGCCTATCTATAATGGGGATTCGTGTCCCCATAGTTTAACTGGATAAAACAAGAACCTCCTAAGTTTTAGATCTGCGTTCTTAATTTGGGTATGGGACTGTGCGTATTTAAATTACTGACATACACAGTCAGGTAAATAGATATAAATACGCAATGGCTTATTTTGGCAGGCAAGCGTTAATATAATGCTGAAGACGATCTAATAATCAGTATTTTTCTATTACCGGGACGTAGCTCAATTGGATAGAGCATCCCCCTCCTAAGGGGAAGGTTGTGGATTCTTATGTACTATGGGTATACATGCATAAGTAAGTAAGGTATAAAAGTTATATCGGGGCGTAGCTCAATTGGATAGAGCGTCCCCCTCCTAAGGGGAAGGTTGTGGAATCGTACTCCACCGTCCCGGCCACATTGCCATAAAAAACAAGGTATTATGCCTATTAACTCCCGTGCCGATTAGGTTCGGGAGTTTTTTATTGCCCCGAGGTCACCAACTTTTGCACTTAGTGCAAAAGAAAGTTACTATTGCACTCAACAATGCATGTGTATGAAGGTAGTTTTGGTGAAAAAATACCTGAAAGTCGCCTTCGAAATTGGCCCGCTCGGAATGAAATTGTATGACCTTCTCGATCCAGACACTGGCGAAAGCGTGCCATTTTATGCAGATTATTTGCATAAAAAAGCATCCGAACAGATAACAAACCGCAAGCAGTCTCAAAACAGCATTGATGCGATCGCTTCTGATCTTAAGGTATTTCTCGAATATGTGAGCAATGCCCAGGAGCTTTTCTTCGAACAAAAGTTCGAGACGAACTCAACCCTTCTCGCTGATATCATATTGTCTTACCCCGAATACTTAGTGCTTGGAGCCGGAGCTCAGAAACAAATTGCACGTGAAACAGCTTTGGTTACTGGTCAGTCTCCTGTCAGCAGAAAAACTGCTAACAGATACCTAAGTTCGGTCAATGGGTTTGTGGAAGGCTCCGCTATAACACATGAGCGCCTCAAAATGGCAAAAGCGCATGGCCTTATCGACATAGACGTTCCTTCTGAAAACATCCATGCGAGCTTGCTACACCGCAGGGCGTTAAATTACTCAGAGCGCCGGAAATTGGCGCAGCGTTCCGTATTGTCTCAGGTGATTCAAGGTGGTGCCAAATACACCAAAACCCACTTGTTTCGTATTGCAGCAATGCCGAAAGGTGGCTCTGATTCAGAGTACAAGATTTTTCCAGTGTCTCACATAGAGGCATTGCTCGATGCAGCGCCATCTTACCGAGATAGAGCACTATGGGCATTACTCCTCGGCACGGGACTTCGTATGAGCGAAGCTACGCAGTTGCTGGTAACAGACGTTGATATCGTCAATGAAACTTTAAAAGTGTTCTCTTATCGGGATAGGGTTGATTGCTTTAAAGGGGTTAGTGTTGAAGACGCCAACCGACTTTCATTCAAAGGACGAGAGACTGAAAATGCCTATTTTATCTACCCCTTCAACGAAGTGTTTTTGAAGCTGTCAGTTCGTACCTTATTTATGAAAGGCCGAAGGCGCTCGAACACAATTACCTATTCGTCACTAACTCAAACCGAGGTCGTGGTAGGCCCCTGTTTACGACATCCAGATCAAATCGAGGTCACTCCTTCAAAAAAACTCAAGAGCATATCGGATGTCCCGCAAAAAACGAAAAGGGGCAGCGCTTCACACTACACTCTCTAAGGCATTTTTACGGATATTGGCTTTTGAATTTTCATAGAACGGCTGAGGGCCATACATTCAGCCTATTGGAAGTACAGCACATGATGGGGCACGCCGAAATAAGCTCTACTAAGCAATACGCAGTTACAGACAAGGTTATCGCAAAGGAGAAGATGCGGTTAGCTAATCTGGTTTTGCAAAACAAGTGGGCGAGTAAGGATAATAACCTTTTTCAGGATCATCAGCGGCAGGTGCTCTTTGATCTGACATCAGGAAAGACATAATGATAATAAAGACTGAGATTTTAACTAATATTACAGAGGCTTCTGCCTGTGCTGAGAATTGGCTTGAGCGAGCGACTGAGGATGGGCGAAATGCCAATTGGAATAATGATCGCTTTGCTTATATGTCCCGCCATGTTCTCATAGGTCTGCATAAAAACAATTGGTTGAATGACATAGATAATATATCCAAATTCTATTCAAAAACCAATCGTACACAAAAAGTAATGACCGAACTGGTCAACCATATTAGCGTAACTCACGAGCACGGCTCGCCGGGTGACTCACATATCTTTCAAATTGTAAGTCTTTTACTTCTCCATCTCTCATTTGAAGCTCATGTTAAATTGAGATTTGGGCACCAGATTCACCTTCCGCAAAGACCTGAATCTCTTAATTGGTTCTGTAAACGCGGGTTAATCGTGGACAGTGTTCTGCATGTTTACATGGCCTCAACTCCTGCACGGTTTGTGTTTTTTAGGAGTGCGCTCCCTCAAAAATACAGACCGTTTCTTGAAGAATTAGGCGATAACCAACGCGCAACCAGGCAGCGAGCCGGAATGAATCTAATTGAGGCCCTGACATATTCCCGCGTGAAGTCGCTGGACGATGTTTCTGTTGAGACTTTTGCCGACTATTACAAGATCAATTCAGAAGCCTCTAATTACTATTTGAAAAAAAGCGATAAGCGGAACAAGGTCAGTACCATTACATATGGTGTTTTTATGGGAATGCTTGACTCGGCAAATGGCACCACGATAAGGCGAGATTATGATAAGTTAATGTCTGGTGGGTCACTTACAGTTGTTGCTGAAAATTCTGGAAAACCCAAAAACAAGACCTTTGTAAAAACAGTGTCTTCACGTGCTGAGGTGAGTAAGTTAACCTGCGACCATCTGGAATTTGAGCAGTTCGAAGTTGACACCGAAATTCGGGAAATCAATCTAATCACTATTGGCGAATTCTCATTTTCTGTACGCAATAACTTAGCAGAGTTCAGACCTAAATATTTACAAAACAACGGATACTGGAAAAGCACTCAACTAGACTTCATTAGTAGATCAGGAGAGAGCGGCACGAAGAAGAGTCGGCAGAATCGACTTGCGTACCTGAATTCGTACTTGTTTGATTATTTACCAACGTTTTTCAAAAACAACCCGGACTGCGGACTGACCTATCCGTCCTCCCCTTCAGAGTTCTTGAGCTTTGTATTTGTCTCGCACTCAAATGCCATGGCGACAGCCTTTTGGGGCGATCAGGTACAAATAGTCTACCCAGTTGGGCTTCTTGATTACATCTACGCAATCACAGAGGAAAAAGCGCTTGCTCAAGGTTATACAAGAACTAACAGTGGCCGAGATGCAATCGCTACAATTCAAAGGTATTTTGAATTTGTAATGTAAGCGATCAATTTAGACCGTC
>DDJQ01000159.1 GCA_002339125.1 Alteromonadaceae bacterium UBA2620 | reverse complement strand
AATTCGTGGGGATCCCTCAGTATCTAGTAGGCATTTTTTACCTCAAATAATGCGTAAAACTGCTAATGAGTCACAGTTTAAAAACGTGTTTATGCTTTATAATGTTGATTTAACTAGCCTTGTATGGGCTATGGGGTAAATATTGGCGGTCGATAAAGGGGCGGAGCAACAAAGAGTTTCGCTCGTGTAAAGAGAAAGTCCAATGACTCGCTGACTGCAGGTAGGTCGGATAGAGACAGGTTACTATCTATGTAAACCACAGATGCACAGGCATTTGCTGGGCAGATACACTCATTCTCGCAACACTCAACGTCACAGCATTCATCTTCAGAAGTGCCTTCTGCTAGTGCGTGTTGGTCATATTCAGTGCTATTAGATGGGAGTTGACTGCTTGTTTGACGCTCAGAGAGACTGTCATCAGACACGGTTAATGAATAAGCCATTGCCTGCCCGATAAAGGCAACGAATAGGATTATCATAAACAACAGTTGTGATAATGATTTAAACATAAGTCTCTCTAACAACAATCGTGGCTATTGTAGGTAGTCTTAACTCATAAGTGAAGTGCTATGTACTGCTCGTCAACCGAAATGCGGCGGCTGTATTATAGAAGCTCTGTGTGAATTTAGAGATAAAGGGAAAAACCGCGTACTAAGCTGGTTGTGGGTTTTATTATTTCATTGATAGTTAACTCAACAGTAAAAATGTTGTGTAGCGACTTAAAGTCGTACCGAAAGAGTTTAAGGTTGACGTTCACCATTGGCTGATCCTGGAACTCATTACTATCCGGCTGAACCTGAAGGTAAGTTTCACCCGGCGTAACACCTAATCAGTTGTCAGTTTGAGCATCCGGTAGTGGTTAAGCAGCCACCCATAAAGCGTTATTTTGAACCTGACGTCAGTCAGATTAGAAGTCGACTTTGCTTTTAGTAAGGGCGTCAACTATGCCGGCCAAAACCTGATGGTAGCCAATCAATACCACTCTCAGGTACTTCCCCATCAGCACAATCGCTATGTGCTGTTTGATCAGGGATAAGGGTACGATCTCCTCTCAAATGTCTGCTTGCACCGCCAGGCCGGCTGCTGCCGGTCTTTTATCATTACAATCGGCCGCTGCCTATCAGCCCGATAATCATACAGGCAAAACCAACCAGCAGTGCGCCGTAAAGGCCAATGTTACCCCAACACCGTTGCCAGAAGGCCTGACGCTCTGAATCAGCCGACAAGGTTTTACTATCGAACAGGTCATACATTATCACCCGCTGCATTTTCTTCACCTGTACACTTAACCCTCCGGCAAAGAAAGTATAAGCCAGTACCGGCATTAACCAGCCGGTAGTTAACTCATAAGCAGCAGCCAGCAATACGCCAGTGGCCAGCACCCAGATGATGGTGATTTTGCGTAGCTGTTTAAGGCGTACTTTCTGACTTTCCATGGTCATATTCTTAAGCGGCAACCGGGTACTCCAGAACACACTCAAAGCTTCCAGTAAAGAGGCAAAGAATGCACCGCTTAGTAGGATTTTCAGCACACCAGCACCGCCAGATTTCGCTAACACCGTGCCACCAGAGGCCTGAGCAGGCGCGCTGACACTGGCTCCGGCCAATAATATGGAAGTAATAGTTAACGTGGGTGCAGTGGTTAAAATAAGCTGGCCATAGCGTTCCAGCAAACTGGCTTTTAATGCTTTGCGCGCCCGGCTTAGCCGCTGGCGAACCAGCTCCGGCGAAACAGAAAGTAACTCTGCAACCTGACTGGCAGACTGATCTTCCCGGTAGTACAGCAACACCATTTCGCGGCTTTCTTCAGGCAGTTCATCCACCACTTGCTTTAGGAGCAATCCTGTTTGTTCGCGGCTCAGGCGGGTCTCTGGCGGCAATTCGTCATCACAATAGGCGACGAATAAGGCATCGGCCTCCTCACCGCCCACACGGTCTGCCAGACGATTATCGCGCAGGTAGTTATAGGCCGCATAGCGCGCCGACTGACGTACCCAGGGTAAAAAGCTGGCCGCATTTTTAAGCGTGTGCAGCTTTTGCCAGCAATTGATAAAGACCTGCTGGGTAATTTCCTCACTGGCATCAAGATCGCGGGTAATCGCCAGCGCGATGCTGGCTATGGTATTGCGACTGGCCGCCACCAGCCGGTTGAATGCGGACTCATCGCCATGCTGTGCGGCAATCACATCGTCACTTGAAATCACGCCTTGTGCACTCATTCTGTTGCTCCTTGCTGAGAGGTGGTCTCTCCCTGACACACTGCACTTAAAACATGTGGTTCTGCGTTTGCCACCCATACCGCAACTACAATGGCAACAATGACTCCTAAGGTGGGATTACGAGTCTTACTGCACAACCTGATTAGTTTATTCTTCATTGTACTGGCTTCCTTTAAGCATCCATTTTATATAAGGAAACTGCCAATCACCAAAGTGTGACACTACTGCGAAAAAAAATCACAATTCCTTTAAACGCCCGGGCGCGACGTTCAAACCAGCTATTTAGGCTGCTGGTCACAATTTACTTTAATCTGCTTTGCAGATTAATTACAGTGCCACAATAAACGCTGTCACTGTCATACTCTTGAAAAACAGCTGAATCATAATATCTGATTAAGGAGCTTTTTATGCGAATGTTACACACCATGTTACGGGTCAAAGACCTGGATGCTTCCCTGGCGTTCTACGTGGATACCATGGGCATGAAGTTACTGCGCAAAAGCGAGAATACTGAATACGAATACACCCTGGCATTTGTAGGTTATGCCGATGAGTCTGAGCAAGCGGTCCTGGAATTAACCTACAACTGGGGAGATAACGAGTATGACCCTGGCAATGCCTATGGTCACGTTGCTTTCGCCGTTGAGGATATCTACACCTTTTGCGATCAGCTGGAAGCGAAAGGTGCAGATGTTTATCGCAAACCGGGGCCGGTAAAAGGCGGTAAAACCGTGATTGCCTTTGTTCGCGATCCGGACGGTTATGCCATTGAATTAATCCAACCTGAGTAACCTTTTGTGTTAAAACTCTCTGTAAAAACACTGCGTATCCTGTCACTGACTGCTCTGGTGTCATTTCAATCCATGGCGTTCGATATTATTGCTCATCGCGGCGCGTCGGGTTACCTGCCGGAGCATACACTGGCGTCCACGGCTATGGCCTACGCCCAGCAACCAGACTATATTGAGCAGGATCTGGTGATGACCAGCGATGGTCATCTGGTAGTGTTACATGATATTCATCTGGAAACGGTTACCAATGTGGAAACGGTTTTCCCCAACCGGCACCGCGAAGACGGCCGTTATTATGCGCTGGACTTTACCCTGGCTGAACTCAGGTCATTAAACGTCCACGAGCGCACCGATGCAAAGGGCAAGCAGGTCTATCCAAATCGATATCAGGGCAATGGTCAGTTTACTGTTGCAACATTTGAGGAACATATCAGCACTATCCTTTCTCTTAATGCGACTACCGGTGGTTCCGTGGGTTTGTATGCTGAAATCAAATCCCCTGCCTGGCATCGGGAACAGGGCGTGGATATCAGTAAAGCGGTGCTTGAGGTATTGCGCGAACATCATCTCGATGATGCCAGTGCCAATATTTATATTCAGTGTTTTGACTTTGAAGAAATCAAACGGCTTCGTCAAACGCTTGGCGCAAAGGTTAAGCTTATCCAACTCATTGCAGAAAACAGCTGGCAGGAAACGCCAACCGACTACGATGCACTGAAAACGGCAGCTGGTATGCAGGAGGTTAGCAGGTACGTTCAGGGGATAGGCCCGTGGCTCGGTCACGTTACCCGTTACGAGCAAAATCAGCCTACCACCGAACTCACCACCTGGGTACAGGCGGCTCAACAGGCCGGTCTGTTAATACATCCCTATACCTTCCGAACTGATGCCCTGCCACCGGGTATTTCTGCCACACAGCTGCTGATGCTGATGGTAAAAAAATGGCAGTTTGACGGCGTCTTTACCGATCAGGTGCCGCCGGTGAAACGCTTTCTTCAAAGCCAGTAACCACCAACCCTATAAAAAAGCCGCGAAAAGTTATCGCGGCTTTTTTATGCTTCATCTGATTCAGGATTTCGCCATTCTGACCACTACTCTACGGTTTGTTGCCCGCGACTGACTGGTGGTATTGGGTGCAATATGACGTTTCTCACCGTGCCCGGTGATTGCAATACGATCCTCACCTACGCCTAAGTCGGTAAGGAAGTTTTTTACTTCGTTGGCGCGTTTTACCGATAGTTGCTGATTATTCCAGGAACCGCCGTAGCTATCGGTATAGCCATCAAGCAGTACCAGTTCCAGCTCGTTATCCTCACGCAAATAGTCACCAATCATTTGCAGGCGTCGTTTGGAGTATTTAGATAACTCGGTAGAGTTTTTCTCATAGCTCAGCACTGTGTAGCTGATGTCGTCAAAGCTGTATGGCAGTAAGTTAGCTACGCAGCTGACAAACTCCTGATACACCGGCGCAAAGTTACTGGCATTCAGCCCTACAGCAACTTTGTCATTCGGGTTGTACCAATCCTGATAATAAATGGTTGGCCAGAACCCTTTTTCCAGCTCACTGAGCATGGTCCAGGCGGTATCTTCGGGCAAGTCACCATCGTACTGGGTGCGCAAGGTCATATCAGCAATTTGCCGGGCCCTGACGCCGGGCATCCACTTCGGGGGGACCGCATAAACCGCCGCCGTGCCAAACTTCTTAGGCAGCAGATTCATATCCAGCACAAACTCCATGTTGAGCTGCTTTGACGCCTCACTGGTAAACTGGGCTTCACCGTATCCGGGTAATGCATGGCTGAGAGTACAGCTGAGCCGGGTTTGCTCGCTGAGTTGCCACTGTGAGCTTTCTACCGTTGAATGGTACTGACGCAGCGATGCCTGCACAGGCGTAGCAGCCATCCCTAACAATCCAATGGAAAATGAAATAAGCGAAACCGATTTCAACATGTATAGCCTCAGCAATCGATAAACCTGTTAACCTTCGTCTCTATCTTATCGTCAACGAACAATAAAAGTTTAGCACCGGGTAGATAGTCAGCGCTAATATTGACATAATTCTCCCCCTGATGAGAACTGAAGTTTGCTTAACCGAACGCCGGGTCCATTCACCATTACCGTCAGGTTTACTATTCAACCACCAGATTTAGAGTGATATGTCACAAACAATTCCCCCCTTGTCACAACGCTTCAGAGGCTACTTTCCGGTCATTATTGATGTCGAGACTGCGGGCTTTAATGCCGCCACCGATGCCTTGTTAGAAATTGCCGCCGTGACTCTGAGTATGGACAGCGATGGTATGCTGGCGCCGGCCGAAACCTTTCATGCGCACATTACGCCGTTTGAGGGGGCAAACCTGGAACAGGCCGCACTCGATTTTAATGGTATCGATCCGGACTGCGCTTTACGTGGCGCAATTAGTGAAGATGAAGCGATGAAAGGATTATGCAAACATGTTCGCAAGCTGCAAAAAGCCGCTGCCTGCCAACGCAGCGTGATTGTGGCGCATAATGCCACGTTCGATCAGGGATTTGTGAATGCGGCGATTGAACGGTGCAATATTAAACGTACGCCATTCCACCCGTTTGTTTCATTTGATACCACCACACTTGCCGGGCTTGCGTTAGGACAAACCGTACTGGTAAAAGCCTGCCAGGCCGCCGGCATCAGCTTCGATCAGAACGAAGCTCATTCTGCCCTCTACGATGCCGAAAGAACCGTCGAATTATTCTGCTATATCGTTAATCGCTACGCCAGTCTGGGCGGCTGGCCATTGCCCGTACCTGACGAAAACTAAGTTTAACAACTAGCACTATAAACATAGTCATGGCTCGTCTGGCCGATAAAATCAAAAGCAAAAAAAAGAGGCACCGGAGTGCCTCTTTTCGTTAATTAAATCGTGATTAAAGTTCTTCTGATTTCTCAGACAGATACTTTGCAACACCGGCAGGGCTTGCGTCCATACCCGCTTTACCTTCAGTCCAGCCAGCCGGGCACACTTCACCGTGCTCTTCGTGGAAGTCCAGGGCATCAACCATACGTAACATTTCGTCGATGTTACGACCTAAAGGCAGATCGTTAACCACCTGATGGCGCACCTGACCCTCTTTGTCGATCAGGAAAGAACCACGGAATGCAACACCTGCTTCCGGATGCTCTACGTCATAGGCCTGACAAATTTCGTGCTTGGTGTCGGCAACCAGCGTGTATTTAACCGGGCCGATTCCGCCTTCGTTTACCGGGGTGTTACGCCATGCGTTGTGCGAGAACTGAGAATCGATTGATACACCGATAACCTCAACGCCACGCTTAGTGAATTCTTCGTAACGCTTATCAAAAGCAATCAGTTCTGACGGACATACAAAGGTAAAGTCCAGTGGATAGAAAAAGACAACTGCTTTTTTGCCTTTAATGGCTTCGCTCAGGGTAAAGCTGTCAACAATTTCACCACTGCCTAACACGGCTGCTGCAGTAAAATCCGGGGCTGGACGTCCAACAAGTACGCTCATATCTATTCTCCATTTTCATTATGTGAATGGCAGTAGTTGTGATCTATATCACATCAGTATCTGCTGCTGCCTGATATAGTGAGTGCAATAAATGAAAATACAATTGACGTTACAGACTTTTTTAAACTCATCAGACCAGATAGCCTGCTATTTTCCGGATATGTGACCAAATCGTCATAATTCTGCACAAAATATTTGCAATAATCTCAAATAACAATTATTATCATTTGCATATTGGTATTGGAGTTTATCTTTTATGTATGTCTGCATGTGTTACGGTGTAACAGATACCGCGATACGCAAAGCGGTAACCGACAGTGGCGTTGGCAATATACGCGATCTGCGTGAGCAGCTTCAATTAGGCTCGCAGTGCGGCAAATGCATACAAATGGCCCAACAGGTCATCGACTCGACCATCATTAACGAAAGTTTATTTAAGGACGTTGGTTAACGTCCTTTTTTATATCCCACTGTTTTACCATCCCGCTTTTAACGCAATAAATCCATAACGCCCATCAAACCCACCTGGACTCGTTGACGGATATTTCGCTCCGGCAACAAAGCGATGTGGATTGAGTTCGGGCTGGGTATTAAACACATTGTTCATCCCCACCATAAACGCCCAGCCGTCTGCCAGTTGATAGGACCATCGCGCATCCAGGGTGAAACGCCCGGACGATTCGATATCGTAGCCGGCAGAAGCGTCTAGGTGATCTTCATAAAAGGCACCAAAATAATGAACTTGCCAGGCTAACTGGTGCGCGCCGAATGATTGCGTCAGGCTGATGTTTGCCCGGTACGCTGGCAGATTGTCTTCGAGCATGCGGATCCGCTGGGTCGTCAGATTTACGGTGCCGTCCCGCTGCTCATAATCCTGAGTGGTCACACGGATCACCTGGGTATCGGTCCAGTTTAACGTGGCTAATAACTGATGCTGCCAGCCCTGCAAGTCGAACTGCCAGTTAAACACCAAATCCAGTCCCCGGGTGCGGGTATCAAAATCGTTGGTGAAAAACTTCGCGCTGCGATAGGTTTCTGCCTCTTCAAACCCCTGTTCAAGTAATAACCCGATGGTTTGTTCATCCAGTTCTATGGCCGACGTTGTGCTGATACGATCCGCTAAATAGATCTGATAGAAATCCAGTGTAAGTTGCGCAGCAGGCGACAAACTGGCCATCAGGCCCACACTAAAATTAACCGATTCTTCCGGGGTCAATTCGCGGGCTCCCAGCTTAACCGCCACACTATTAGTGGGCGGTAACGTGATCTGATCTTCCAGTCCGTTAAGACCAAATTTAGTACTGATATTAATAATATTACTCTGCCCGACCGTGGGGGCTTTAAACCCGGTACTTACTGAAGAGCGATACGCAAGGGTTTGAGTAGCCTGCCAGCGAAGGCTTAACTTACCGTCTACGTGAGTACCGAAATCAGAAAAGTCTTCCGCTCTGAACGCCGCAGTAGTTAACCAGGTGTCACTGAAAGGCATGGTTAAATCTACATAAACAGCCCGTGTTTCACGCTGCCACTCACCGGATGTTTCTGGTCGATAGCCCGGAAAGCCGTTAGCGCCCACCGAAAATCCGGCGCTCACGCCCTGGCGATTTTGCGCAAAACGTCCTACCTCATAAGAAGCCTGCTCGCCAGCAATCTGTCGGTAGCGTTCGCTGCGCCATTCCATTCCCAGCGCCAGGGTAAATGGCTCATAGAAGCCGGTAGGCAGGCTTTTGAGTAGACCGATACTGGCATTACGTTCTATTTGTGCAGCCCCTCCGGGCCGAAATACAGTGGGCGAATCAGGCCCAAGTGAGGGGTTTACGGTGTTGTTAATGTAATAACGAATACCAGAATAGCCCGCTCCGACACTTACGTCGTAATGCCAGGCATCTGCAAACTCACCGCGGCTACCGGCGTAAAAAGTGCCATCTTTCACCCGGCCACCAAAGCGCGGCGTAAACCCGCCTGGAAACCATTCGTTAAAAGCAAAACAATTACGACCCACCGCACTTTGTTCATCGGCAATTTGTTGGTACTCAACACTAGCCAGCACATTACCACCAGTTAACAGAATGGTAGGGCATTCAATGCCCTCATCTAAGCCGTCCAGGTCGGCAATTAGCAGTTCATCAGGCTGGTTCGTACCAGCGACGAATACGCCCTGCCGACGCTGAGGATTGCGGAAATAAAACTCACCTTCCATATCCCGGCTGGTGCCCAGCGCAAAAGCGTATATCTCATGCTGACGGGAAACAGGCACAGCTAAATTCGCCGCCAGTTTAACATCACGATCCATGGCAGCACTGCCCCACTGTTGAGCGGGGATTGCGATAGCCTGATTGCCGGCATCCAGCAATGCCTGGGCATCCTCGCGCTGAACACTGCGGTCGGTAGGTTTCTGCTGTTGATACTCTGCGCTCAGTTGCAGCGCTCCGTTTTGGCCAATGGCCAGCCCCTGACTTACCTGCACGCTGACCTGCTCACCATCACCGGCCGAATACTGCCCGCCGGTGAGTGCAATACTGCCCTGCCCCGGCGTACTTTTTAATTTGAAGTTCATCACACCGGCAATGGCATCCGAACCATATTGTGCGGCTGCGCCATCGCGCAGCACTTCAGCCTGTTCTATGGCACTTACCGGTAATACGGAAATATCCGGCCCCTGGGCACCATCAGACAAACCGCCGCCCAGAAATGTGATTACGGCAGAACGGTGGCGCCGTTTGCCGTTTACGAGCGTTAGCGTGTGATCAGATGCCAGCCCGCGAAGATTTGCCGGTCGCACCAGCATAGCTGCATCATTGGTGGTTTGCGCACTGACATTAAATGAAGGGATCACCTGAGTTAAGGCGTCGAGCATGGTTTGACTGCCGGCAAAAAAAGGATTGTCGGTAGCAATGATATCCAGTGGCACCGCCGAATCGTATGCTCCCCGCGCCGATGCCCGGTTACCCAGCACCGAAATACGCTCATAGACTGGCCCTTCATCAATGGTTACTTTTGGGCTTTCTTCGCTAAGCTCGTTAACTGGAGGTTCAGTCTGTCTGGGAACAATAGTCAGGTAACCTTTGTTATCCCTGTGAATGGTGAGAGGAGAGTTTTCTAATAAAAGGTTTAAGGCGTCTTCGAGGGTGTATTGCCCCTGGATCCCGGGCAACACAACCTGCTGGGCCAACTCAAAGGGAAACAATAACGTCGTTCTGGCCTGACCGGCCAGTTCGATAAGGGATTTATCGGCGGTTTGTGGCCTTACTGAAAAGTCATATTGCGGCGCTGTGGAGTATTCCTTAACAGCGCCCAAAACAGGTGCTGCCGGCCCGGCAGCCACCAGCAGAAAAGTAAAAAGCCAACAATGAGAACAACGTTTGCGCAATGTTACTTGTTAAAGTTAGGTAAAATTCCGCTAATAGTTACACAAAGCGGCAGGCCATGCACTTTTTTATCACGACCCCGATGGGGTATGCAGATGAATCGTCTTATCCGCCCCTTCATAGGAGCTGATAGCAAAACTATTTTCCAGCGCAGCCAGCAAGCCTTTGATATCCCCTACCCGGAAGTAACCTGCTACCCGGGTAGTTTTAAGCGCATCATCATCAATCACAAACTTAACCTGTGTATAGCGGCTGATTTCCTGCAGCGCCTGAGGCAATTGCTCGCCGGTAAAAACAATCTGGCCATCTTGCCAGGCAAGGCTCTGGGCGATTTCCGATTGCGTCAGCGACTCTCTGGGCGAGACTTTATCACTGACCAGCACTTTTTCGCCGGCGAAGACCATTACGCCTTCCCGAGCGATCACCTGTTTCGGTTGTTGCTCTGAAGCCGGCTCATGTAATTGCGTAGAGACCCTGACTTTGCCTTCAGTCACGGTTAGCTCAAATGCCTTATCCCGGGTAAACTGCATATTAAACGCGGTGCCTACCGCTGTTACCGCGTTGTTACCAGCGGATACCGTAAAGGGTTTTGCCGGGTCTTTGGCAACCTCAAAATGCGCCTCGCCTCTTAGTAGTGCTACCTGACGGGAGTCAGGGTAAAAGGTCACATGAATTTCGGTATCGGTGTTTAAATACACTTTTGAACCGTCAGCCAGAGTAACGGTTTTTTGTTCGCCTACCAGTGTCTGGCTGTGCTCCGTTAGCATTACCTGCCGCGCAGGTTCAGCCGGGCTGCTCAGCCACTGCCAGCTAATTAGTCCGGTGAGCATAAACACAGCTGCGGCACTGATAAGCCAACGTCTGTATGGTGATGGTTTCGTGGTGTTTTGTACCGGTGCCAGCTCCCGTACTGTGTTCATTACACTAATCTCATCCCACAATGCGGCCATCTCTGCCAGTACTTTCTGATGAGAAGGGTTGCTGGCGACCCATTTTTTCAGCGCTTCGGTTTCCTGCGCTGTGAGCCCACGATCAATAGCGGCTATCCAGTCACATGCGGTAGCCTGTATGGTTTCTTTACTGTTGAATTGACTTACATTACTCATAACTACTATTGACCTACCCCAGATTTGACTGACTGTCTTCAGCACGCTGAGGTTGCTGTTGTCGTGCCAGGAACTGCGCGCATTGCATAAGCCCTTTAGCCACGTGTTTTTCCACTGTACTTTCACTGAGTTGCAGCAGTTCGGCGATATCGCGCTGACTCATATCGTACACTTTCTTCAGTAAAAAAACGCGTTTAACTTCCGCCGACAAACTTTCCGTTGCCTGACAAAAGTGAATAAACCGCTGTTTACTTTCAAACTGTTTTTCCAGAGACGCATCCATATTGCTGTGTGACAACAGGTCCATATTATCGACCTGGTCGTTCAGCTTATGCGCTGCCCGGGACACATGATTAAGGGCGAGATTACGCACCGTTCTTAACATGTAAGTCCGCTCGTACTGAATCTCCTGATTTAATTCAGCTTCGTAACTTTTAACAAAGGCATCCTGCACTATATCTTCGACGTCGTTATCGTCCACAATATTTGCCACCGCACGCATCAGGCGCTGGCGGTATTTCAAATAAGTTGCGGCAATTTTAGAGTGTCCGCTCATTGTTCTGTATCTGGCAACATGGCTACTATTACACTAAACAAACAACCGGCCGGGCTACCCCGGCCGGCCAGTGGCATTATTCTACCTTAAAAAGTATAAATACCTCTTACATAATAAAAGCCACCGTTGATACCGATTGGTGATGTTGTCGGATATTTAGAACCGGCAATTTCGTTATCCCACATCACGTTGCGATCGGGACGTTCATCAAACAGGTTCTTGGCACCGACCACCAGTTGCAGGTCATCAGTAAAGTGATAGCCCACTTCCATATCAAAGGTGAACTCAGCGCTGACATTATCGATAGGCAGCCCGGAGTCCAGATGATCTTCATAGATGCTGCCAGCATAGTTCATGCGACCTAAGATACGCCAGTCACCATTAGTATGATTTGCAGTCAGGCTATAACGAATAGCCGGCAGGTTATCTTCCAGCATATGAATTCGTTCAGCTGAGATGTTATCTGACGCATCATCAACGGTAGTCGATGTCCAGTTATAGGCCAGCGCAAGCTTGGTTTCACCGCCGTACATGTCTAAAGAATAGTTGGCGACGATGTCCACGCCCTCAGTAGTGGTATCAAAGTCATTGGTAAAGAAACTCACTTCCGAGAAGCTCGAGGCATCCTCTACACCCTGAGCAAGCAAAGCTTCAATGTCTTCTTCGGTTAAGCGGATCCCTGAAGTAGTGCTGATCCGATCGGTTACTTCAATGTGATAGTAATCCACTGTCAGGAACAGGCCGTTGTCAAACTCAGCTACCATACCAACGCTCACGCTCTCAGATTCTTCCGGCGTTAACTGTGTACCGCCCTTCTGAACAGAAATAGGATCGGTAGGCGGCAGGGTTGCGCGGTCGATAAGGCGACCATCGGTACCAAAGGCAGTGGTTACGTTACGCACGTTACTCTGACCAATAGTTGGTGCTTTAAAACCAGTGCTGAAAGCACCACGGAATGCAATGGCATCGGTGGCCTGATAGCGCAGCGACACTTTGCCTTTGGTAGTGTCACCAAAGTCTGAGAAGTCTTCATAACGAACGGCCGCTGTTAACAACAGGTCGTCTGTCAGATAAGCTTCTGCATCCAGGTACAGGGCAATATTGTGGCGCGAAGCTTCACCGGCACTACGGGTAGACAAGCCAGGAAAACCATTTGAGCCAATACCAAAGCCTTGTGACGCCAACGGTCCAATAGCAAAAGATGCCGGGTCGCCTGCTTCACTCTCGTAAGTCTCATGGCGGTACTGGAAACCACCGGCCAGATAAACCGGCTCAGACAGCCCCATATCAATAGGCTTGGTTAAATCGACATCCAGTGATTTTTCGGTTTGGGTGTAAGTACCCGGTTTGAATGAGGTTGGCGTATCCGGCCCCAAAGAAGGGTTGATGGTATTGCTGATAGCAAAGTCAACCGAGTTCTGACCAAAGTTCAGGCTTACGTCATAACCAATTTCATTGCCCAGTTCGCCGCTGGTACCAAACACCAGTGACATGTCTTCCACGGTACCGCCAAAACGTGGTGTGAAGCCGCCAGGGAACATTTCGTTAAAGGCAAAGCAGTTAGGGTTATTGGCCACCTGATCAAGATAAGTCGAGTCTGTCAACACGTTATAGCCGGTCAAATCTAAAGAGCCATCTATAAATTGACCCGCACGGATGCCGGTTGGACAGTTCCCAGACATATCACCAGTTAGATCACCGACCAGTAGCAATTGATAGCCTTCATTAACATCACCATCTTCGTTAACTGTTAGAACGCCATCACCATTAATATCCGCTGCTTCAAAGCCACCGTCGTTTACACCTCCACGAGTATGCGGATTACGGTAATAGAATCCGCCTTCCACTTCACGTTCGGCGTAGTTACCAAATAGGTAAACCTTGGAATCAGCCGACAAGTCCATACCCAGGTTAGCAAATAATTTCAGGTCATCCTTTATCTCCGGACTTCCCCAAATCTGCGCAGGGTTGGCAATCGCCATATTGCCAGCTTCGGCTAATGCAGCCGCATCGTCACGCTGAACACTACGCGACGTTGGATTAGCGGTACGGTATTCACCGGTGAAGTTAGCAAAACCATCGTTACCCAAAGGTAAACCGATGTTACCGCTTAACTGCATCATGTCACCGTCGCCTTCATAATGAGAGCCGTAACGGGCTTCAAACATGCCGCCTTCGGCACTGTCTTTGAGCACGAAGTTGACCACACCGGCAATAGCATCTGAACCGTACTGAGCTGCGGCGCCGTCCCGCAGTACCTCAACCTGCTTTAAGGCAGCTGCCGGGATCGTTGAAATATCAGGCCCCTGAGCACCGTCAGACAGGCCGCCGCCTAAGAAAGTAATTACCGCAGAACGGTGACGACGCTTACCGTTAACCAGCACCAGAGTATGATCCGACGCCATACCGCGCAGGTTAGCCGGACGCACCAGAGTGGAAGCATCATTGATTGGCTGGTCGTTAACGTTAAACGAAGGCACAACCGTTTGCATCATGGATACCATGTCGGTAGAACCCTGATTAACAAACTCTTCTTCGGAAATAATATCGATAGGTACCGCAGAATCACCAATCGAACGCGGCGCGGCACGGGTACCGACAACGGCGATTTTCTCAACCGATTTAGCGTCGGCATCATCCTGAGCCAGAGCGGGGGTAGCAACAACACTGGTGGCGGCTACAGAAGCTGCCAGCACCAGACGAAGTTGTGCTGAAATTCTCGTCAAACTTGTTTTCATAATGGTTTCCCGGATTGTTTTTTTTGGTCGGTACTGCCATCTGTTATTTTCAAACAAAATACCGGCCTTTTTATCTGTTTACTTTTACCTTCAACACTGCCTGGGCAAGCCCCGACAGCAACCGTTTTATAGACTCTAAACAGTTAATAAACAAACAAAAAATGCCAAATTAAAAATATATTTTCAGGTGATAGAGGATCGGGTTTTGTGACTTGTCTATAGGTATTTGGCCAGCTAAAAAAAGTACTGATCCGGGGTGTTTTTCAGGTCCATTTTCGCTTTAGCGGGATCGAGTAGGAGGGAGTTTCGC
>DDJQ01000127.1 GCA_002339125.1 Alteromonadaceae bacterium UBA2620 | reverse complement strand
GTTTTCCAGTACCCGCAGCAGATTGGGCTGCATGTCGATAGGCATCTCGGTAATTTCGTCGAGGAAGAGGGTGCCGTTTTCTGCTTGTTCAAAAACGCCTTCCTTACGGCCTACAGCACCGGTAAACGCGCCTTTTTCGTGTCCAAACAACTCACTGCCGATAAGTTCTTTTGAGAACGCGCCGCAGTTGGTGGCTACATAAGTACCTTCACAATCAGACGCTTCGTGAATCGCGGCAGCAACCACTTCCTTACCCACACCACTTTCGCCGAGCAGCATGACATTGGCTTTGGTTTTACTAACCCGGCCAATTAGCTTGTAGAGCTCCTGCATCGGGGCAGATTCACCAATCAGCTGACCAAAATGCCTGGTAATGGCAGTGGTCGAGCGTTTACTGGCAGGTTGCTTATTGCCCTGGAGTACCGACTCTAAATCTTCCCGTTGAATGGGCTTGACCAGATAATCGATATTCGGACCGCACATGTCCTTAATAATCCCTTTTACCGAGGGGTGCCCGGTGATGAGGGTTACCCGGGTGTTCTGCTCGGGTTGCAACGATTCCATCAGGTGCAGACCTGAGCCATCAGGTAACATAAAATCCAACAGGATATGGTCAAAGGACTCTTTAGAGAGCCACTCGCGAGCTTCGGCGAGGGTAGACGCGGTTAATACTTCGTGACCAAGAAATTCGATGATTGTGCAGGCAACGTCGGTAAACTCCGCGTCATCATCCACTAATAGTACGGTTAACATGGTCGCATCCTTGTATGTTGCTAATTTGATTAGTTTAACTTAAACGACGATGGGTTACATTGAGATCATCAGATTTAAATCTGATTGCCTGGTTAGTTGTTATCCAGTGAATCAGCGCTGGGCAGCAGCATGGTTTGATAACGTAACTCACCAATGAAAGCCCGGGCGGCCGGACCAAGCCGATCGCCGTCGGCAAAGCACAGGTGGAGCATAGCTTTGCGCAATCCGCCTTGCTCCATGGGTAAGGGCTTTAAGGTGCCATCTTCAAGTTTATCGCTGATAATTGCAAGGGGTAACCAGGCAAACCCTAAGCCCTGACTGATTATGTCAATAGAGGTGCGAACATGACTCACGGTCCAGCGCTGTTCTGCGCCGAGCCAGCCAGACTCAGCTTTACGTTCTGTCGAGGAGTCGCGAACCACAATCTGACGGTAACTTTTGAGATCATCCAAGGTCAGCGTGCGGTTTAATTCGTGCAATGGATGACTGGGATGGGCAACGGCGATAAATTCAATATCGCAAAGATCCTCACTGAAGCCATTGGGGTAGGGGAACGGCGAAATACCGATATCCACATCGCCATCCTTAAGTAAGGTGTTGGCGCCGTTTAATACTGTTTCCATCAGTTCAATACGCAGTAACGGGTATTCCTGGGAAACCTTATTGAGTGCGTGGTAGAGCATTTGTGGCGGAAACATACTATCCGCCGCCACCCGTAAATAGGTTTCAATGCCTGATGTCAGACTGCTGGCCACACTTTCGACTTTGTGAGCCTCTTCCAGCAGGAAACAGGCCCGGCGGTACATTAGCTCGCCGGCTTCGGTCAGGGTAACGCGACGGCCTTCATTAAGAAACAGGGTAAGATCCAGCGCGTGCTCGAGTTTCTGTACCGCATGGTGAATGCTGGACTGACTTTTATGAACCTGCTCAGCGGCCTGATTAAAACCGCCGGCTTCCACGACAGCCTTAAACATGCGCCACTGTTCAAGGGTTGCTTTTAACATACCGGGTAAACTCCACGAAAAACTGGCTCAAACGGCCAGCTTATTGTTTTTTGCGAGCTTACACCGGTTAGTAAATTATTTAAATGCCTTTTGAATGGTTGGCACGTCGCAGGTCATTACAGCTACATGCTGATAACCCATTTTTGCCAGTTGCTCGGCGGCAAGCATAGCCCGGGCACCTGAGGCGCAGTGCAGGAAAATCGGGGTACCCGGATCCTTTACCAGTTCCAGCATCTTCATTTCAAGTACGCCACGGGGGATATTAATTGCGCCGTTGGCAGGGGAATTAGCATGCTCTGCAGGCTCTCTGACGTCAATCACATAGCCATTGAGTTCCGCTCGTTCTTTAGCGGCTTCTGCTGCGGTGATTTTTCTGGGAGCCGGATCAATGGCTGCTAAACGTTCCGGGATAGTTAATAGCATGATGTCCTCTTGTACAAAATAATCTATATTAGTTAAAGCTAATATTGAGCGTTGTTCTTGTCAACAGCAATCGTTAATGAGATAACTATTCTCAATTTTGTGATATTAAATGATAACCATTACTTGCTTAGGCGACCAGTTTGCAGTTCAATATGCCCATAGCGTGCAGTGAGCCTGAACAAGACAAGGTAAAAGCTATGGACCCAACGCAAATGCTGAGCCGCTCCGAAGAAGCTGAGCAATTTCTAAAACAATTATCGAATAAAACCCGATTGATGGTGCTTTGTTCTCTGCTTGAGGGAGAGCGCTCGGTAACAGAGTTACTCGACAACGTGCCGGTAACTCAGCCTGTGCTTTCACAGCATCTGGCATTGCTCCGCGAAGCCGAGTTTGTAGCTACCCGTCGCAGCGGCCAAACCATTTATTATCGTCTGGCGGACAATCGCATTATCCAAATCATGAATCTGTTATACGGTTTTTTCTGTGCGGACAACTAGTCCGCACTTACCGCACCCTCAAGTTCTTTCTTACTGATATCAAGCTCAATGGCGTGACCGGCCCAGTCAATTTTTACAATATGACGGCAGTCTACTTTTACCCGTTTGCCGCCGGGCAGCCAGTCGTTCAGATTAATAACCAGGTGGGTGACTGACCACTGCGGTAGCTGGATGATAAAGTCCTCTACATGACCTGCCTGGCCGTCACTTAGCGCGATGGTATATCCGCTGAGCTCGTCACAGGAACGCAGGTGCGAATTGTCCTCTGCTATCTCTGCTTGCTCCTGGGCATAATTATCAACCAGTTCCAGAGGGTGGGCGTACTCGCCCCAGGCACCCGGCCCCGTCCAGTAGTAGCCGTAGCCGAAATATTTATAGAGCAACGATTCGTACTCGCGGGAAACAGGCTGGTGCTCCTCAAGAGAAGGGCTGTTCTTCAGCGCTTCTTTAGTAAGGGAAACGGCCAGGGTTTCCTCATCGGGCAGTAAACTTTCGATGGAGACCGGCGTAATAACGACCTTACGACTCAATGGTAGCCAGGTGTTGGTATCGGCAACGATATACCTGACGATCCACTGAACATCGTCAATTAATACATCCTGACAGCCGCCTATATCGCCATCAGTCGCGTGAATTGAATAGTGGCTTAACTGCGAGAAACGCGTTTCCATAATAACCTCCTTGCTTTACTGGCCGGATTAACCGGTCACTAATTTATAAGGTGCGGTGCATAGGACGGATCACTCTGATACCCATAGCCGGGGTTGATCACATCTTTAAAATGAGTGTAGACAGGAGAAAACAAAAAAGACAGCCGGCAGTCGGGAGACTGCCGACGGGTGTATGCTGAATGACGGGTATACGGCGGTAACGGTTAAGCTACGTCAAACTCGTCGTCAGAGTAATCCTCGTCATAATCAGACTGATTACTGGCTGAACTATGCAGGGTATAAAATTGTTTGCGGTTGCGGGCCAGCTTAATGTATTTCAACCAGGCTTTTTCCAGCAGACTGCTGGCTTGTTGTTCTCCCTTCAGCACCGCAATAAAACGTTGCTCTTCGGCGTTCTCCGGGCTCAGTTCACCAGACTCCAGACCGGCCAGGGTTTTGCCATAGGCGCTCAGCACATCGGCTTCGGGAATACTAAAGTCACCTGACTTACGGAAACCATAAGGAAAGTGTTGGCGATCAATAAATTGCTTAGCAGGTACACGTATATCTGTCGTCTTCATGATACGAATTCTCTTGGTTGAGTAATTTCGTGCACTTTTAATTTATAAATCTGCAAATGAAAAACAAAAAATTTTTACCTTCACAATAAAAAAAATTGTTTCACAAAACTGCCATCTTTCGACTCATAACATGAGCGATAAAAACCAGTCTTGCTGAGGGCTTTACAACCCTCGACAGCGCTGGGGTGAGGCCCCGTGAGCCTTACTTTGTGAGCGAGGAAAAATGTAAATTGGTTAAAAAATGCTCAGAAATAAAGTTTGTCGTGACGATAAAAACTATTCATTTCCTATTTTTTAGCAGCAAGGAATAATAAATGGGTTAGTGTTCAACCAACCCAGAGAAGACAATGAGCAAAGACTATCGTTACCAGCGGGAAGAATGGGACTCGGTAGATGACGAAGATGGTGGCGATTTCCGCAAAGACCATAAACGTCAGCAATCTATGAAAGACAAGAAGAAGGCGATGCACCGACGCGATAAACAGCGGCGCGCTCAGCACGATAGCTTCGAGTGAACGCCAAATAAAACGTGCCGCCCGGCACGTTTTATTTTACTTTACTGAAAACTTGTGCCAGCTTATGCGTATGGACGAGAGTCATAGTACGTATAAGCATGGACATTCGTTTTCTGACCACATTTGTAGAAGTAGTTAAAACACGTCATTTCGGCAAAGCAGCCGAGAATCTTTATTTAACCCAGTCGGCAGTCAGCGCCAGAATTAAGCAGCTGGAAGAATACTTCCATACGACTTTATTTGTGCGCCACCGTAATAGTATCCAGCTCACGCCAGCCGGCGAGCGGCTGTTGCCTTATGCCGAGCAGCTTAGTGCTACCTTATTACAAGCTAAACAAGAGTTACAGCGTGAAGCTGGTGAGTATCTGGTATGCGGTGCCGGCCAGTTAAACAATGAAATCTGGATGCCTGAATTGCTCCGCCAAATCCACGGTGCGTTTCCCGAGTGGGCAATCAAAGCCGAGGTATTACCATCTGAGCAAATTTCCCGGCAGTTACATGACCGCAGCATCGATATTGCTTTTTCCAGTGAACCGCTTAAGTCGGAAGAGTTTACCGGGCAACTATTAAAGGCCATGCCTTTGGGCTTGTTCAGTATAAATCAGGCCGAAGTGGACACCGGACCGGAGCAGTTTGTATCGATAGACTGGGGCAGTAAGGCCCGTGACGAGCTCCTGACCCGTTTTACTGAATACCGGGATGCCAAGTTTACTACCAACTCCCTGCGTCTGGCCCTGGCTACATTGCAGCAAGAGGGCGGCGTAGCAGTGTTACCGGTTGGCCTGGATTGGTCACAATGGGGGCTGGAAAATGTGCGCTGTATTGATCATTTCACTCATGCGCAGTGTAAACTGTATATGTATTACATGAAGTCTGTCAGACGATCCATTGTGCCTGATGTAGTGAGTGTGGTGAGTCAACACTTTAGCCAGGACGTATAATAACAGAGCAACATGCTCAGCCTGAATTGAAACAAAGAGAATTATAATGTTGAAAGACGACGAATTTATTAGCCAGAACCCTGAACAACGCCTGGCCAGCTTTTTTGCAACGGTAAAAGAGCAGGGCGAATTGTTTATCCTCAATGATGATGATGGTTGCGTAATGCTGACCTCAGATGATGAGGAAGGCGTCCCGGTGTGGCCAACGGCCAGCCTGGCGAGTATGTGGGCCGATCAGGAGTGGGCTCACTGTGAACCCAAAGCGATTAGTCTCGATGTCTGGCTGTCACGCTGGACTTCAGGTTTGTCCAAAGACTTTCTCAACGTCATTATTGCCCCCATGCCAGCCGAGGAAAGTGAGCTTATGGCCCCGGAAGATTTTGCCGATAAGCTCGCCTGAGCTGAACCATAATCCGCAATAAACGTAATAATTTCCAGGGTGTGTTGGCTTTGCTGATTAAGGTCAATAACATCCTCGGTAAAGACCATCATAATCGCGTCTTTGTCATTGCATAAATGCTTGTCAGTAATGACGGCTATGGTGTGACAAACTAATTTCGTAAACCACAACCATCAGTTAGCAAATTGCTCAGGAGGAGACTATTTCAAGCTTTTCAACCTTAACACCCGGTGCAAATGATTTATGGTTTTTACCCCTGGGCGGAACGGGTGAGATTGGCATGAACCTCAATTTGTACGGCCATGACGGCCAATGGTTGATGGTGGATTGTGGGGTTACGTTTGATGAACCTCTGGTGGCGCCGTATCTCAACCAGAATACGGGCTCCAGGTATCATGTTGTGGCGCCGGATCCGGCGTTTATTGTGCAGCAGAGAGAGCAACTGGCTGGTTTGGTTATTACCCATGGTCATGAAGATCATGTAGGTGCGGTTGCGGCATTGTGGCCGCGCTTACGCTGCCCGGTTTTCGCGACGCCGTTTACGGCAGAAATTTTACATCGCAAACTGGGTCAGGTAGGCCTTGCTGGCAAGGTCCCTGTTCAAATAGTCAGCCCGGATGCCACCTTAACCGTTGGGCCATTTGTCTTATCCTGGCTGGCAATTACTCATTCGATCCCTGAGCCTCAGGCGCTGCTGATTAGCACCTCTGCAGGCACGGTCTTTCATACCGCAGATTGGAAGATTGACGCGCAGCCAGTTAGTGGCAAACCTTTCAACGCTAATCTCTACCGGCAATTGGGTGAAACAGAACTACTGGCTTTGGTTGGCGATTCTACCAATGCGTTAAAGCCCGGCTTCTCCATCTCCGAACGGATTTGCGCCGAGGGCCTGAATACTGTTATCAAACGCTGCACCGGCAGGGTGGTAGTGAGCTGCTTTGGCAGTAATATTGCCCGCCTGATGTCACTGGCACGTATTGCTCAGCAAACCGGGCGGTATATGGCCCTGTTAGGGCGATCGTTGGAAAACATGCACGGCGTTGCCAAAAAAACCGGTTACTGGCCCGATAATTTGGACGTATTGGAAAAGGCGCACATTGGCTACCTGCCCCCGGATGAGGTGCTGGTAGTTGCCACTGGTAGTCAGGGAGAGCCGCGCGCGGCGCTTAACAGAATGGCCATTGATGCTTCCCCTTATTTTGAACTGGAGGCCGGTGATACGGTGATTTTTTCAAGTATTGTTATTCCCGGCAACGAAAAAGCAGTGGAGCGCCTGCTTGAAAAGCTGCGCAAGAAGGGCGTTGAAGTCGTTTTATCCGAAGACAGCGACGTGCCCATTCATGCCAGTGGGCACCCGTGTGTCGAGGAATTAAAGCTCATGTATCAGTGGACAAAACCGCAGATCGCCATCCCTGTACACGGTGAACCGGAGCACCTTGAAGCCCATGCCGCAGTGGCGCGTGAGATGGGCGTAAAGCGCACTTATGTGGGCCGTAATGGCGATTTATATCTGCTCGCACCGCAACCGGGTATCCGTCGTGCCAGGGTCAAAGCAGGCCGGATAGCCATCGACCAGTCCTGAGCATTTTATAAAGATTGCTTTTCAGGCATGTGTGCGCACATGGCTGAACGAATACCTAATAGTGAGATTCCTCCTCAGCTTCCGTCCGATAGACAGTAATTTTTCCCTCTAAGCGTATAAAATTCGCGCTTAAGCTGTGTTTTATAGGGCTTACGAATACAATTTGTGGCGTTTCTATGTTATGAATAATAGGCCTGGTGTGGCTTATAAGCCCCGGGCTGCATAGCTACCATCATTCCATAAACAGATAATAATATCTCGGACAAACGGGGAAGGTTGAATATTTTAATGGTTAGTAGTTGGTTGTTCTCCACAATGTCTCGCTGTCTGCTGTTTTGCTGCCTGTTACTTAGTATCCAGAAAGTTGCTCTGGCGGTTAGTCTCAACAGTGAACCACTGGTAAGCAACCCACTCGGTACGGTGTTATCAACTCAGCAGGGACTCAAACAGGACAGCATTCAGGATCTGCTAATCGATAATGACAGTTTTTTGTGGATCGCTACCGAGGGCGGCCTGGACAGATTTGACGGCCATCGGGTAGAGCATATTGCCGGCGAAGACGGACTACTGGCGTCTACGCCAATTCAGGACCTGTTTCTGGACAGCAAAAACCGTTTATGGATAAGTACATTCCAACGAGGCCTTTATCAACTGGATCTGGCAACCAATGAGCTTCGCTTAGTGGTGGAACTGCCACACAAGGAATTTCCCGAGTATAACCAGGCCGCTGAACAGTTTATCGAATTGGTCAACGGCGATATGTTGCTGTTGTTTGGTGAGTCCCTGGTTCGATATGACACCAGCGCCGGCACTCACGAAGTCATATACCAGATTGATACACAGGATAAGGACCGTATTCCGTACTTAAGGGATATGCTGTTAGTGGATAACATGCTGCTAATCGCTTCATCCGAAGGTTTGATGATGGCTGATTATTCAGCGCAACAACTTATTTTTAAAGCTATCGAACACCGCGTTGATGAAGTATTTACCCTCGATAATGGCAACACCAAAAAATTGTTACTGGACGATACCGGCGCACTTTTGCTGGGTACGGTTTCGGGCCTGTATAGCTTACCCTGGGAGTCAGTAAAGCAGGCTCATCGGGGCGATGGTGTGGTGAAAGACAGTAAACTGATTATCCCGGAACGCAATATCTGGGAGATGGAAGCTCAACACAGCAATTTAGTCTGGATTGGTTCTGATATTGGTTTATTGCAGCTGGAACGAAAAGACAATGCATGGCAGGCTACTTACGTGTTAGAGCCATCCACCGCCGACGTAGCCCTTTCCCGTTCTGACATACGTTCCATTGCGCTGACTTCTGATAATAACCTGTGGATTGGTTCTTATTTTAACGGGGCCTTGTTCTGGTCGCCGAGCAGTTTCAATTTTAAAACCGTACAAAATCAGGGCAACAAAAAGCCGCTTAGCGATAATGTTATTTGGTCAGTTTATGAAGATGACGACCAGACGTTATGGATTGGTACAGATAATGGCCTCACCCATTACGATCCAAACAGTACAGACAGCCAGTTTTATATGGTCGCGGATGGCATACCTGAACCTTATAGTATTCATACCATTATTCAAATTCTGCCAGTATCTGAGCCTGAAAAGTTATTACTCTCAACTTTCAGTGGCATGGTACTGTTTGATAAAGCGAGTGGTGAGTACAAAAAATTGAATTTTGGGCTTAGTGGTGAGGAACCGGATTACGTGGGAGGCGCGTCATTCGGACCAGACGGGGAGTTATACTTCTTTGCCAATCATTTTTACCGCTACAACTTTGCGAGCGAAACACTGACACGGCTGGATACCCTGGAGGAACAGATCACGTTCAATCTGGTGATGAATTTTATCGGGATTAACCCCCTTAACGCCGAAGAAATGCTGTTAGCCACGTACGATGGCCTTTGGAGCTTCAATGTAAACACCCAACAAGCCAGGCAATTGCACCGTTTGCCAGAACGCCTTGTCAATACTGAGTTGTGGCCCGATGTAGTCAATCTGGACGGTCACGTATTGTGGGTGGGTTACCCCGGATACGGCCTGGTTGGTTTAGACGCCACAACCTACGAAGAGCGCTATCATTTTGGTCGTGATGCGCTGGGCCAGGCGGTGGTATTGTATGATTTAATGGAAGATGATGACGGTTATTTCTGGTTTAGCTCGCTTAATGGCATCCACCGTTTTTCGTCTACCGAGCTTACCTTTACCCGGTATGAATATGGCCGTGAACTCAGTATCGCTGAGTTTAATCAAGGGGCCAATGCCAAATTAAAAGATGGTCGTATGGTTTTCGGCTCGCCAAAAGGCTTGGTGTTTTTTGAACCGCATAAGTTAAATCAGCTCAAGCAATCTCAGTTATTATCGGATGAATCGCGGCAAATGGTGATCACCGGTATTCAGTTATCCTCCCGCGACCTGAATTTGCCTAAGCAAAACCTGGCTAATACGCACCTGAAACTGTCCCATGATGACTATGGCTTAACCATTGAGTTTTCCTCCCTGTTGTATCACCAGGACAGAGATGCGCAATATAAGTACGTGCTAAGCAAGGGTAAGCAAATTCTTAGTGAAGATATTACCAAAGACACCCGGGTGATCCTGCCATCGCTGGCAGCGGGTGATTACCGTTTTGAGGTGATGCCGGTGTCACAGGCCCGGGAGCAGACATTGTTGCCCGCCAGCCTGACCATCCATATGGCATACCCTCCGTTTGGTTCGCCTCTGGCATATACCCTTTATGCAATGGTGGTAGTCGGCTTACTGGGCGCTTACCTGTTTAGTCGTCATCTGCAGTTATTACGCTTAAAACAAGCCCAGCAGCAGGTAAAGTTATTCGGTAATGCCTTCCGCCATACCAGTGACTGGGTGGTGATTTTTGATCAGTCTCACTTGCCTGTGGCGGCTAATCCGGCCTTTGAAAAAGCCTTTGGTATCAATGATAAAGAACGGCTCGATCGTCAGCTATATCGGGTATATCAGCAGGTACCCAAGCTGGAGGCGCAGCTATCAGGCCACCTTAAACTGCTAAACGACGATGCTGTTTGGAAAGGCGAGGAGCGCATTCAGACGCCCGACGGACGCCAGTATGATGTGCTTATAGACATTAATCGCATGACCGGCGAAAAGGGCGGAGATGACACTCACTATCTGGTGGTAATTTCCAATATCACCGAACAGAAAAACGCCGAACGTAAACTGGTGAAAATTGCCAATTTTGACAACCTCACCGGTCTGGTGAATCGCAGTTTGCTGCTTGATCGCCTGGAGCATGCTATTGACTCCGCCGCGGCTCATGATCACACCGTTGCGGTATTATTCGTTGACCTCGACCGCTTTAAAGGGATTAACGACTCGCTCGGCCATGATTATGGTGACAAGCTACTCAGAGTGATTGCAAATCGTATGCTCAATCAGGCATCCAAGAGCGATACCGTGGCCCGCTTAGGCGGTGATGAGTTCGTGATTGTAATGGAAGAGGTTGAGAGCGAGTCGGCGGTATCAAGTTTTGTGTCGCAGCTTATCGAATCGATTGAAACCCCCATATCTTTGGGTAAAGAGGTGCTGCGGGTGTCCTGCTCGGTGGGGATTTCATTTTTCCCTGATGATGCGACCGACCCGGCAGAACTGCTTAAACAGGCTGATGTGGCTATGTATACCGCGAAAAAGAATACCCTGAGTGCGTTTATTTATTACACCAAGGAAATGAACGAACGGGCCATTGAGCGTCTGGCACTGGAAAACCGGGTGAAGTCGGCTTACGAAGAAGAGGTGTTTGAAAACTATTATCAGCCCATCGTGAATCTGACTACCGGTAAAACCGAAGGGGTTGAGCTGCTATTGCGTTGTCATTTTAACAACGAGTGGATCTCGCCAGCCGCATTTATCCCGGTGCTGGAGGAGCTTCGTCATATTATTGAACTAACCCGCAAAGCAACTGACACTGCCATTAATGATTTACAGCAGTGGTATGCAGAAGGTTACACCGGGTACGTATCCATCAACCTTTCGGCACTGCACTTTAAAACCCATTTTGATCTGGACTACATCGAAGAGCGCCTAACCGAGGCGGGTCTGCCTCGTACAGCCTTACGTTTTGAAATTACCGAAGGGGTGCTGATCGATAAATCAGACGAAGTGCTGCTTGAGCTGAAACGCATCCGCGATGCCGGCTTCAAGCTGGCACTGGACGACTTTGGTACGGGTTATTCGTCGTTGAGTTATCTGCGCCGCTTCCCGCTGGATGTGTTAAAAATTGATAAAAGCTTTATCGATGACGTTAAGGAAAGTGTGGAAGAAAACGCGCTAGTGCAAACAACGATTAATCTGTCTTTAAGTTTAAAAATGGACTGTATCGCCGAAGGTATTGAGCACACTGAACAGGTGCAGTACCTGCTTAATCACGGCTGTTATCGAATGCAGGGATATTTCTTCTCAAGGCCGGTGAATGCCGATGATATCAGGCCATGCCTGTGTAAAACCTGGTCGTTGCCAGAATAATCATTCAGATCAAAAAAAGCCCGGTCAATTTGTATAGACCGGGCTTTTTTTATTGCTTAGCTGTTAGGCGGTTTTAATATTCAATGGAATAGGCAGGTTACGGAACCGTTGGCCTGTCGCGGCAAACAGCGCATTGGCCAGCGCAGGCGCTGCAGGTGGTGTCGGCGGCTCACCCACGCCACCTGGCAAGGCTTCGGTTTCGATGATTTCCACGTCAATACTCACCGGGGTTTGCGGCATGCGCGCAACCAGGTAGTCGTGGAAATTGCTCTGCGTGATTTCACCATTAAGTGCAGTAATCTGGCCAATAGCACAGCTGATACCGTAAATCAGACCGCCTTCACACTGCGCCTTAACATGGTCAGGGTTAACCACTGTGCCGGCATCAATAGCGATGTAGGCTTTAGGAATGGTCCATTCCCCACGACTGTTAACCTTCACCTCAATAACGGCTGCTGAATAGCTTAAAAATGACCGGTGCGCGGCCAGGCCCAGAAATCGGCCTTGTTGTTCACGCTTATCCCAGTCTGCCATGGCAGTCACTTTATTAATGACATCTTTGAGTCTGGCGGTATCCACCGGGTAGTCGTTGAGGTCGTCGCCATAGTTGCCATATTTGGCGTTACTGGCGGCAAAATCCACATGCCGGTCTTTACCAATCAGTTGCAGCAGGAAGTCCTTGTGGTCCACTTGGGTTTGGTGGGCCAGCTCTGCCACAAATGACTCTTTGGCAAACGCGTGGTAGACATTAGCTACACTGCGCATCCAGCCGATACGCACATGAGCATTCGCTTCACCACGCTCCAGTTGCAGGTTAGGGACATCAAACGGTGTATCCAGATGACCTAAATCCAGTTCGCCGTCGCTGGGCTTATTGGCTGCCGGATTGAAGGTTGATGAAATCGGCGGGAAGACCGTTTTGTGGTACCAGCCGGTAACGTGATTATTGTCATCCAGTGTTGCACTTAAGCGCTGGCCACTGACTGAATGATAGTAACCATGTTTAATGTCGTCTTCACGACGCCACACAACCTTCACCGGACGACCGGCTTGTTTGGCCAGCAGGGCAGCCTCAACCGCAAAGTCCGGCTTCGCTTTTCGGCCAAATCCACCACCGAGTAAGGTAACGTTAATGGTGACGTTTTCCACCGGGATTTTTAAGGCCCCGGCAACTTGCTGACGAGCAGTTTGTGGTGCTTGCACACAAGCCCATATTTCAGCGCTATCGTCGGTTACTACAGCGGTGGCGGCCGGCGGCTCCATTGGGGCCTGCGCCAGATGCGGCGCATAATAACTGGCATCCACTACTTTAGCGGCGTCGGCCGTGGCCTGTTCAAAATCACCCAGCTTACGCATCACTTCGCCAGGTTTGGCTGCGTTATCTAACAACGCCTGCTGGTAGTCGTCGGAATTGTAGCTGGCGTGATCGCTGGTTTGCCATTCGGTTTTCAGCGCATTACAGGCCTGCCAGGCCAGCCAGGTATTGGTGGCCAGTACTGCAATACCGCCCAAAGGATTAAACAGCGCCGGGGCAGAGGCCGCTGGCATGTCGATAACGTCGACCACACCGGCCATTTTTTTCACTTCAGCCTGATTTGAAGATTTTACGCTGCTGAATAATACCGGCGGGCGTTGGATAACCGCATAAAGCATGTTGTCCATGACCACGTCCTGACCATACACGGCGGTGCCGGTGGTCATGCCGGTTAGATCAACGCTGGGCACAGCCTTACCAATTTGCGTCCACTTATCGCGGGATTTCAGCTTTAAATCACTCGGTTTAGGTACCGGTAACTTAGCCGCTACGGCCACTACATCGGCAAAAGCCACTTTACGGCCGGTGGGTTTATGCACGACAAAATGTGCCTGAGTTTCACATTCGTAGGGGTCGACCTGCCAGCCTTTGGCGGCAGCCGTACACAGCATCAGGGCAGCGGTGGCGCCGGCTTCGCGTAAACGCTGGAAGTTGCGGCGAACACTGCGGGAACCATCAGTGTTCTGATCGCCATACTTGGCATCGCCGGTTGCCTGTTTAATGGTAACGTGTTGCCAGTCGGCACCAAGTTCTTCCATCATGATTTGCGGAATACTGGTACGCACCTGTTGACCCATCTCTGAGCGGTGGCAGGTAATTTCAACTTTGCCGTCTTCGGCAAAACTGATGAAAACATTGGGGGCAAAACTATCTTGCTCCGGCGCATTGGCAAACATTGCATGGCCACGGGTGGCCGGTAACAGGGCCAGACCAAGAGTAAAGCCTGAGGCAGTAGCGCTGCGTTTCAGAAACGTGCGGCGGGATTGGGAAACGGTTGAATCACTCATTTGGTCACCTTCACAGCGATTGACTCCGCCGCCGATTTAACCGCAGCGCGAATACGTGGATAGGTACCACAGCGGCAGATATTGCCCGACATGTGGGATTCGATTTGTTCGTCAGTCACTGGTTGTTGTTTGTCGACCAGTGAGGCCGCCTGCATCATCTGACCACTCTGACAGTAACCACATTGCGGCACGTTATGTTCACGCCAAGCTTGTTGCACCGGGTGCGAGCCATCTTCTGAAAGGCCCTCGA
The DNA here is from genome assembly GCA_002339125.1 of Alteromonadaceae bacterium UBA2620. Lineage (GTDB taxonomy): Bacteria > Pseudomonadota > Gammaproteobacteria > Enterobacterales > Alteromonadaceae > Alteromonas. The sequence continues at coordinate 17,761 of DDJQ01000127.1, read as the reverse complement.
TTGTGGTGACGGCTTTGTCACCAATCGCTGCCATGGGAAGCTGGCAGGAACGGGTCGGCTCGCCGTCAAGGTGTACCGTGCAGGCACCGCAAAGGGCCATACCACAGGAATACTTGGTACCGGTCATCTTCAGTTCATCACGGATGAACCAAAGCAACGGCATACTGGGATCCCCCTGGTAGTCAAACTCCTGTTGATTAATAGTGACTTTCATAACGTTCCTCTTTTTATCCCAGACGATAGTTTCGTTAAGTGGGATTAGATCAACATGTTCACGTTGATGATTCAATAAAAACGGGTTAAACGGCGGTACACCACGACTAATTTCGCCCGATTAAAACAACTGTTTTAACCCATTTAACCACAATTCGTTAGCTTTATTGCCCTTGTTTTTGTAAAGTCTTTGTTAAGTATTCTACAAATAATAATAACCAATAGATATAAAAGGTGGAAACGACAATGTCAGATGCGTCTGCAGACCACACAACTTCTCAAGTAATGTCGCCTCTCGAATGCTTTTATTACCGTGAACAACATAGCCCGGATCATCTTTGCCTGGTGCAACCGGTAGAGGGGAGCTATCACACCTATTCCTGGGCAGAGGTTGCATCTCAGGTGCGCAAACTCGCCTGGCGCCTCAGCAATATGGGTCTGGATAAGGGCAGTCGGATTGCCATTTTGTCAAAAAACTGTGCCGAATGGCTGATGGCTGATTTGGCGATCATGCTGGCCGGGCATGTGTCTGTGCCAATTTTTGCCACCGCTGGTGAAGATACTATTCGTTACGTACTCCGGCATGCCGATGTGAAAGTCGTTTTTGTTGGCAAACTGGATGACGGCCCTAAGCAGGCGACGGCCATAGATGATGAAATTACCACGGTTTCCTTTCCTTACCCGGGCGTGAAAACCACTTATAGCTGGGCAGAGTTCAGCCACTGTGACAGTTTTACCGACAGTCCGACTCCGGCCGCTGATGAGCTAATGACAATTATCTATACATCGGGCAGTACCGGCAGTCCTAAAGGTGTTATGCATTCTTATAGCGCCATGGCCTGGGCGGGCGCCCAGGCGAAAACCGATCTGTCACTGGGAGAGGATGACCGGCTGCTCAGTTATTTACCGCTGGCGCACATTACCGAACGGGTATTGATTGAAATGGCGGCGTTACAATCGGGCATGACGCTCTATTTTATCGAGTCACTGGATACCTTCCAGCGTGATGTACAGGAATGTCAGCCTACCTTATTTGTTTCAGTACCGCGCTTATGGACTAAGTTTCAGCACGGTATTCTGCATAAACTGTCACAAACCAAACTCAATATTCTGCTGCGCATACCGGTAGTGAATGGCCTGATTAAAAACAAAATTCGCAATGGTCTGGGATTATCTCAAACCAAGTTGTGCGCTAGCGGATCTGCGCCGTTACCGCCGGTGATCACTGCCTGGTTTGAAAAGCTGGGCATCGAAATTTGTGAAGGGTGGGGCATGACAGAAAATGCCGCACTGGGCACGGCGTGTCTGCCATTTCGCAAGGATAAAATTGGTTGTATAGGCCGCCCCTGGGGAGGCGTATCGCTGAAGCTGTCTGAACAGCAGGAGTTATTGAGTAAGTCGCCGGGCAACATGATGGGCTATTACCTCGACCCCGAGCGAACGGCCGAAGCCTTTACCGATGACGGCTATTTGCGTACCGGCGATAAGGCTATCGCCGACGGTGATGGTTACTATTCGATTACCGGTCGTATAAAAGACATTTTTAAAACCGCTAAAGGTAAGTACGTCACACCGGCGCCCATTGAAGCCAAACTAATGGAAAACAGTGTCATTGAGCAGGTTTGTGTAACGGGGGCGGGTTTACCGCAGCCGATTGCATTACTGGTGTTATCCGAAGAAGCCCAGGAACAGTCAAAAAATCAGATTACAGCTTCCCTGCAACAAACGTTGAATAAAATTAACGGCGGGATGGAGAGCCATCAGCGTCTTGATCACCTGGTGGTGATGGCCGAGCCCTGGACTATTGAAAATGATCTGCTGACACCAACGCTTAAGGTAAAGCGTCATGTACTTGAGGAACGCTTTCCAGAAGTGATCCATCAGGCCTATAATGACAAAGTCGTCTGGCAACATGATTCAAACTAAGAACTAAGGAGATATTATGAAACGTAGCAAGGGATTGTTATTAGGCTGCATGTTGATGGGCTTTTCGGCCGGCGCTCTGGCCGACCTCGCGGCGTTAAATGACGCCGCCAAAAAGCTTTGCAATAAAAGTAAGGTTTGCTTGCAGCAGGAAATGGCCGCCGAGGACGATTTACCACCAGGTATGGCAGCCATGCTCGATAACATGATGGGTGAGTTGTGCAAGCAGTACATGTCTATCGCAACGGTGGGCGAAAATCACGAAATCATTGGGCCGGCAACGGCATGCCTGAATTCCATGGCAGATAAAAGCTGTGATGAGCTGTTAAACGGTGAGGAAACAACAGCCGCCTGCCAGCGCTATGAACGCGTGGCAGAAAACTACCGCCAGTACTAAAGTGGGAGTGTACCCTATCCGCTGCTACGGATAGGGTGCAGTTATTCAGGAAGGGTAACGCTGTTGTAAGCCCTGATAAACCTCATCGGCATAGTCAGGGTTGTTAATATCCAGTGCGTCCAGCACATCTACCAGATGCTCATTGTCTTCGCGACCCTGCCAGGTTTTTTGATAGGTACCGGCTTTGTAACCATTATCCTGACGGAAAAAGTTCAGCACGTTTTTACCGACATACTGACGGTAGAGTTCGTCACCGGACATCTCGCACTGTTCAACAATATGCATAAACAATGGCACGCTGAATCGTTTAGCGGCACACAGACCCGCCATTAATTCCAGATTATCCAGTAATGCCTGCTTCTCGATGGCATAGTCTTTACCGTCAAAGGTCACCATGGGCTCGGCTTGCTGAGCCAGTTGTGCCGCCAGCGCATGAGCCGTTGCTTCAACATCGCCATTATAATCAATAATGCTGGCCGACAGGGCAAAGTGCCAGATATCCACCAGTTCCATTTGCAGTTGTGGCAGGTCTTTGTGCTGCGCTTTCCACCATTTCCAGCCGTGGTGTTCGATTGCCTCTACCGACTCCACCATCGCGGCGCGTAAATAACCATATCCGGCGGTTAACCATTGTGGGTTTACTTTGCAGTTCATTTTGTTCTGCAGCGACAACATGGTGTTTAATTGTTGTTGAGTAAGCATAAATTACCTAATTTTGGGGTTGCTGACGGAGCGGCAATGCGCAGCGGGAGGCATGGCTTGCAGTCCTGATTCATAGGCGGCTAGTTTACCACGGTGGAATAGCGGGATGAACGCTGGTGTAGGCAAAATCATTAATTTGGGAAGCAGAGGTGCAATGCAGATGCACTTTTAATGAGCGCGTGCACCAATATGAGGAAGCATTAGAATTTATACGATTTGCGCTATTTTTGTAAGTTGTTGATTTTTAATATTTTAAATGTTGGCATTTATTCTGCAATGCCAAGGTTGTTAACTGCGCTGGATTCTGGCGCTAACTTTGGCCGGTGCCAGGCAACGCCGGCTCAAAGTTGTCAGAATATGGCCCGTAACCTTCCCCATACAGATTTTTCGTGTCCTGAGGTCTGTATGGGTTTTTTTATGTCCAAATTCTGTTGCGCGTTAATATAGCTCACTGCGCATATTTTGGCCAGTTAATTTTCCCGCATATTTCTAAATTCATCCTTAAGGTGCATACTAGGCGTTCATTCGGTAACAGGAACACCGACGCTTTGCTCACTCTTTATCCGTCAAATAAACTCGAACATTTAAGCTTTTTGCTGGCCACTTTACTCGACCGTCAACCCGCAGCAGGTCTGAGTCCGGACGTGATCCTGGTAGAAAGCCCCGGTATGCAACACTGGCTAAGTATGGAACTGGCTGCCAGTCGTGGTATCGCCATGAACATTGACTACCCGCTACCGGTCCGCTTTATGTGGGATACCGCCAGAGCGGTACTCGGGCCCGAGGCGGTTCCAAGGGAATCACCGTTTCGCCGGGAAACTTTGCGCTGGCGGATTTACGACTTGCTAACCCAGCCTGAACAACTAACTCACCCGGCGATGTCGCGGGTGTTACGGTTTCTGGATAAGAGTCAGGCCAACGGCAGCGGCCATTTACAAACCCTGCAATTAGCTGTGGCGCTGGCCGATTTACTCGAGCAATACCTGTTATACCGGCCTGACTGGCTGCTGGCCTGGGAGCAACATCAGCAGGTCGTGGTAGAAGATGCTGATGAAGTCTGGCAGGCGCATATCTGGCGACTGCTGGTGAGTGATACGCCTGCGCATCCGGCGCGTCTGCACGAGCAAATGGTCAACGCCCTGCAACAGCCATCCGAGGCGGTGATTAAAGCCTTACCGAAACGGATTATTTTGTTTGCCATTAATACCATGGCGCCGCAGTTCGTGGCGTTTTTGGATGCGCTGGCGCAATGGGTGGATGTACACCTGTTTCATTTAAACCCCTGTGTGAATTACTGGGGCAATCTCGCCAGCCGTGGTGAGCAGGCCCGAATGCTTCGTGAACAGGGGATTACGGCCTGGCTCGAACAGGCGCAGGAAAACCCGTTGTTGGCAAACCTGGGACGACAAGGCCGGGACCTGTTTAACCAGCTTACCGAGCTGCAAAGCTATGAGATCAGCGCCTTCGATTTGCCGGCGCCGGAAGAACAGTCAGCGCAGACGTCGATGTTGAGTCAGGTACAACATGACATTCTTGAAGCGAGCAACGGCAGCACCGACTTTCGCTGGACAGCCGGTGATGACAGCATCCTGATCAATTCTGCTCACAGTACGCTGCGAGAGGTGCAGTCTCTGCACGATTATTTACTGCACCGGTTATCTGAGGAGCCGGCGCTGCAACCGCGGGATATTCTGGTCATGTGCCCGGCTATTGAAGAATACGCCCCGGCTATTGAAGCGGTTTTTGCCAGAGTCGGTACGTTAAACAGTGACGATGATGCCTCGCCGCGACTGCCCTGTACCATTGCTGACCGTTCGCCACTGGATGCCGATCCGCTGGTGGCGGCATTTTTGTCGCTATTATCCTTACCCGACAGCCGTTTCAGTGTCACGCAAATTCTTGAATACCTGAGTCTGCCGCCGTTACAACGTAAATTCAGCCTCAGTGAAGAAAGTCTCACGGTGATCGAGTACTGGCTGGAGCGGGCGAATATCCACTGGGGACTGGATGGCAGTCATAAAGCACAGGTAACGGAGTCTGCCGTCGACAGTGACATGTACAGCTGGCATTGGGGCTTGCAACGTTTACTGCTGGGAATGATTAGCGAAGATGCCACGCTATTGCTGGATAACTGCGTAACGGTGCCAGACGTAGAAGGGCAGGAAAGTGTTGAGCTGGGCAGGCTGATGCTGATTGTAGAACAACTACAAATTCATAATCGGGAGCTTGCCCGCCCGCGAACTGCCGATGACTGGCAGCTGTATTTAAATACCTTGCGGGAAGACTGCTTTATCCCGGGAAATGACGATATCGACAGTTGGGAGAGCATTGGTAAAACCATTGCCGACTTAGCATTACAGTGCCAGCAAGCCGGTTTTACCGGGGAGCTAAGCCTGGCCGAAGTGCGCGATGTGCTGACTAAGCGTTTTGCCACACCGGATGCCGGTAACCATTTTATGACCGGCCAGGTCACCTTTTGCTCTATGCTGCCTATGCGGAGCATTCCCTTTAGCGTGATTGGCATTCTGGGCCTTAATGACGGGGATTTTCCGCGCAGTAACCCGCCGGGTAGCATCAATATGATGGCTCGTCACCCGGGGCGCCTCGGCGATCGGTCCCGACGTCAGGAAGACCGTTATCTGTTTCTGGAAGCATTAATATCGGCCCGTCAGGCCCTTTATCTGAGTTTTCAGGGGCGCAGTGCGTTAAATAATGCTGAGCGCCAGCCCAGTCTGGTGCTACAGGAGTTAATGGACTTCCTCGGCCAGGCTTACGGCTGGCAACCAGAGGCGGTGCGACAACTGCCATTGCACCCGTTTAGTCCGGCGGTGTTTAACAGCCCTTGGCCGGCATACAGTCAGGGCTGGTACCGGCTGGCACAGTCCATTGCCGGGCTGCAGAATGAGGAAACCGAAAGTGTTATTGAGGTGTCGGCAACCAGCCATCAGACCCGCCAACTCAGCGCTACCGACATAGCACGCTGCTTTGATGATCCACTGGCCTGGCTGGCCCGGCAACTGGGCCTCAGACTGGAACTCGATAATCGCCTATTAGAAGACAGTGAGCCCTTTGAAACCAATAAGCTTAGCCGCTATCAGTATGTGGATGAACTGGTTAATAACCCGGCAAATACCAGTGCCGACCAGCTCACTGCAGAGTTTTTGTTAAGCGGTGAACTGCCTGATACCCCCATTACCCGCGCTGAACTTGCCAGCTGGCAGGAGGCCGCAACGCTGCTTAATCAGGCGGTGCCCGGTGGAGATGATCACCTGTTAGCGTGTCGGGTGAGTTTAAGTGACTGGCAGTTGTATGCTACCTGTTATCAGCAGGACGAGACCCTGGTGGCTTATCATGTCGGGCAGCACCAGCTAAGGCGCAGCTTAACGGCCTGGCTGACCATGCTGATTGCCAATAGTCAGGGCATATCGCTGCCGCTGACCCTGCATTATATTGATTGGAAAAAACAGCCACTGGCACTGAAATCAGAAACCTATCAACCCCTAACGGCCGATGAGGCCACAGCGCAGTTGCACAGGTTTATTGAGGCGATAAGGCAAGTCGAAGCAGGGCCAAGCTTACTTTATCTGGCGGTGGCCGAAGCGTTTTATAAGTATGCCGGCATGAACACCGACAGTGATGACTGGCATGAGAGTAAAGAAATTGCTAAACGCTGGGATGATATCACCGACAGCAATAACCCCTACAGCAAGCTCGGCAGTAACGGATACTTTAACTGGTTTTACAACTACATTCCGCCCGCTTCGCAACTGCCTCTTGAGCAACTGGCCGATCTTTACTGCGCTTTTCTGAGCAACTTTAAAAGGGGAAGAAAATGACCGCACAACATCTGGATGTCATTAATCTGCCCCTGCGCGGACGCCACCTTATTGAGGCCTCCGCCGGTACCGGTAAAACCTTTAATATTACGCGGATTTACTTACGTTGCCTGCTTGAGCAACGCCTCACCGTGCAACAAATACTGGTAATGACCTTTACCAAAGCAGCCACCGAGGAAATTCGCGGACGTATTGCTGCCACGCTGCGGGACGCCCTGACATACTGGCAGGCACGCACGCTAGGTAAGCCTTTCGACTCAGACCCGGTGCTCGACGAGCTTTATCAGCGAGTTGCTGCTGAGGAGGCGCTAGCCCTACTGCAGGCGGCGCTGCTGGAACTGGATGATGCGGCCGTATTTACCATCCATAGCTTCTGCAATAACGTGTTATCCGATATGGCGTTTACCTCTGCCGCACCGCTGGAGCTGGTGCTGGCAACCGATACCCGGGCGATGTATTTGCAGGGCTGCGAGGACTTTATCCGTAAAGTCAGTCGCGATGAGGAAGCCTTTGCACAACTGGCCAGTCATGGCTGGCATACTCCCGAACAGCTTTTGAGTGATTTTCTGCCGTTAATGGAGTTTGCTAAGGCGCCACACATAGCCTCAGAGCAACAAATCAATAAACAATTCGATGCGGCGCTGAATAACCTGGCCGAGCAATACCAGCCCCAGGCAAGAGCGTTATATACCGCATTGGTGGATAACGAATCGTTGTTTTTAACCGCCGTCATTAATAACGATGAAGAGCGGGCCAGAGAATGGCAGGTGATCCTCGACTGGCTGCAAAACGGCCCGTTAACGGAAATCCCCGAAGAGTTAGGTAAGTTTATTAATGGCAATCGCTATCGCGCCAAGCGCGAGGGCATTGCCGAGGCGAAAGCCCTGGTTGAACCGGCTAAAACCCTGCGTACAGAGTTAACCAAAGCCGTTGATAAACTGGCTAAATCGCGTCAGGCGCTGCTGGATAAAGCGCCGGTATATGCGGTGGTTTGTGAGGCGGTGGCGTTTGTGCGGGATTATGTCAGCAAACAAAAACAGCGCTTAAGTACGGTGGATTTTAACGATCTCATTCGCTTGCTGGCCGCACAAATAGATACCCCGGATTCGCCGCTGTCTGTGCAACTGCGCCAGCGCTATCCAGTGGCGCTGGTGGATGAATTTCAGGATACCGATGCCGATCAGTATCACATTCTGGCCAACGTTTATCCCGGGCAGGATGGCGAGTCTCAGGTGTCGACCACCCTGTTAATGATAGGCGACCCCAAGCAGGCTATCTATGGTTTTCGTGGCGGTGATATTTTTACCTATTTACAGGCCGCAGAGCAGGCGGAATATCGCTGGGTGATGGATACCAACTGGCGGTCGGTAAAGCCTATGGTGGATGCCTACAACCGGTTGTTCTGGGGCGCAGCCATGAGTCAGCAGCGCCGTGACCTGTTTAATTTTGGTATCACTTATGAGCCGGTTAATGCCAGCAGCGGCGCTAAAGCGGCTAAGACGCCGCTTAAGGATGCTGCATCAGACCGAAGTGCGCTGACATTTATTGCTGATGAGCCCGATGAGGACGCCAGTAACAGCAAAAGCGCTACCCGCCAGCGCCTGGCTGAGTTACTCACCCGGGAAATCGTACGTTTGCTGGCTCAGGCTCAGCTCGGGGAGCGTAATGTGCAGCCTGCTGACATCGCGATTCTGGTACAAACCGGCAAAGAAGCCACAATTGTTCAGAACGCTTTAAAGACGGTGGGCTTACCCTCAGTGTATCTGTCTAACCGTAACAGCTTGTTTGCCAGTGCCGAAGCCGCTGATACGCTCATGGTGTTGAATGCTATCTGGCATGCCCATGATTTGCGCCTGGTCAATGGCATTATCGCCAGCCCGTTGCTAGGCCTTAACCGCCAGCAGATCCAAACGCTGCTCACCGACGAATACGCCAGCGACTGGGATGCACTGTTACTACAGATTGCCCAGTGGCGGGAGATCTGGGCCCGGCGCGGTGTTATGGCGCTGCTTCTGGCGATGCTGCAAAACAGCTATCTTCCGCACCAACAGGAGGCTGAACGCAGCCTGACCAATTATCAGCATCTGGCCGAGGTGCTCGAAGAGACCGCCAGAATCTATAATCAGCCCGGCCATCTACTCAACTGGTTACACCGTCAGGTGCGTCAGCCGGAGCAGGCCCAGGAGCACATACAACGCCTCGAAAGTGATGCCAGGCTAATTCAGATTGTTACCCAGCACGGCTCAAAGGGCCTTGAATACCCCATTGTGTTTGTGCCTTTTGCCAGTGAGTACCGTGATCCGGTGAAATTTGGTAACAGTCAGTCAGAGGTGTTGCGCTATTACGATCCTCACAGTGCCAGTCAGCAAATGGCCCTTGGCGCGGCCCCGGATGTGTTGGCACGGGTGCGCCGTGAGGGCGAAGCCGAATCCATGCGGTTATTGTATGTGGCTATCACCCGGGCTTCCCACCGCTGTTATCTGGGCGTAGGGGAAGATAAACTCAGCGATCAGTCGGCGTTAGGACAAATTATGCGCCGCGCGGATTTTGATGACTGGCGTCGTGCTATAGAAGCGCTGATACAGGAAGGCGACGGTCATACTGCATTGATAAGTGAAGTGGCGGAAGAGACACTGCCGGCGGCGCAAATTGATGCGGTTAAGCTCAGGTGCGCAACCTTTGAACGAGCACTTGAGGATAACTGGCGATTATACTCGTTCTCGGCAATCACCCGGCAGGCGGTGCACACCACCTTTCGCCATCGTGAGGCAGAAGCCGTAGCGACAGACAACAATACGTTGCCGGTGACCGCAAAAAGTGAAGAGCTTCGTTTTCAGCTTAAAGCAGGCGCCCAAAGTGGTAACTTGTTACACGACATTCTGGAGGTGACAGACTTCAGCGCGCCGGACTGGGCGGAAACCGGGGCGGCGGTCGCCCGCCGTTATGGCATTGATGAAGCAGACCATGACGCACTGTTTAGCTGGCTTGATGAAGTGCTGACCACTCCCTTGGAATTAGCCGGGGCGGGGCCGGTAAAACTGGCCGATTTGGCGATGGCCGATACACTGCGTGAAGCGGAGTTTTATTTCCCTCTGCACCAGGCTGATCGCCGCGCCGTGGGGCGGATTTTACAGCAACACCGCCATTCACAGGGTGGTGAAGCCTTACCTGCCGTGCTCGATGGCGTCAGACTGGAGGGCATGATGCATGGTTTTATCGACTTGATTTTTTGCGTCGACGGTCGCTATTTTGTGGCTGACTATAAATCCACCATGCTGGGCGACAGCCCTGAAGACTATCAGCCACATAAACTGAATCAGAATAACCAGCAGCATTACTATGACCTGCAATATCTGATTTACAGTGTAGCCTTGCACCGCTTTTTAGCGCAGCGCATCGAAGATTATGAACCGGATATCCATTTTGGTGGTGTAGCCTATTTTTACCTGCGCGGCATGTCTGGCGATTTTCCGCCTGGAAGCGGCGTGTTTTTCCATCCTTTATCGGCAGATTTGATTGCTGAGATGGAACAGGCGCTAACCGGTAAAGTTATGCAGGAGGCACTGTGATGTTTGCCAGCTATTCCCTATGTGCCGCGCGCCTGGCGGATATTGAAGCGATTGATTATTTCTTTGCCCGTGAGCTTACCGGGCTGGTTGAAAGCAGCAACGAGACCGACTTTTGTTTATTGCTGGCGCTGAGTCGGGCCCAGCGGATGGGCAATAGCTGCCTTATCGTGAGCGAACTGGCCGGTGAACACTGTTTTGCCCATAGCGATGAGCCCGACAGCGGATTTATATTTGCTCACCAGGATGAGTTGCTTTTCCGTGCCGAAGCACTGGTTAAACACCCGGGCATGGCTGGTCGGTTGCATTGGTATAACGGGCGTTTGTACACCGCCCGTTACTGGCAATTCGAGCAGCAACTGGTTGCCAGCATTGCTGAGCGCAGCAATCCTGCTCCGTTAACAAACGAGCAGACGGAGGCGTTATTACAAGTCTGGCCAAGCTTGTTCCCGGTGCAGCAAAGCGAGCAGCAGGACTGGCAACAGGTCGCTACTGCACTTTGCATTAACCGCTCCTTTGCAATGATATCAGGTGGCCCCGGTACCGGTAAAACTTATACCGTGGCCCGCTTACTGATGGCGCTGCAGGTTGCCTGGCAGGGCACATTAAACGTGGTGCTCACAGCGCCGACCGGCAAAGCCGCCCAGCGGCTCACCGAATCGGTGGATGCGGCACTGGCGCAATTTTCCGGTCATCCAACGCTGGCCGCGTACAGCGGTGCCATGCAACAGCCCGCTATGACCTTGCACCGCTTGCTCGGCATGCCGCGCTGGGGAATTCAAAGCCGCTTTAACCAGCACAATCCGGTGCCGGCGGATGTGATCATTGTGGATGAAAGTTCAATGATTGACCTTGCCTTGATGACCCGCCTGTTCCGGGCGTTGGCACCACATACGCGGGTGATCCTGGTGGGCGACCCAAAACAATTACCATCGGTCGAGGCAGGGAATGTGCTGGGCGATATTATTGCCGCGCTGGGCGCTGAATTAACGGAAAGTGTTGATGAAGCATCTGCCGGGCAGTTTGCCCGCCTGTGTCCGCATCTACCGCCATTATCTGTCAGCACCAACAACCTGCCGGTGGCCATGCACTTTGCCCTGCGCAGGGCCCAGCGCTTCAGTGGTCAGCTGGCTGAAGTAGCGAGCGCTATGAATAACGGCCAGATTGATGGCATCTGGAATGAGTTAAGTGTGCTTGAGGCCGGCCAGATGCATAGTGTTGAAGGTGTGGCGACCAGCAGTTTTAGCGCGTTGGATAACCACTTTGAGCAACTGACGATAAACTGGTTTGGCGCAATTAGCCAGGCCGGGTCACTGCCTGATGCTATGAACCATTTACAGGCCGGGCGCTGGTTAACGCCATTCAGGCAGGGAGACTGGGGAGCGCTGGCGCTTAATCAGCGCATAGAACGCTTAACGTCGCCTGGCGATAGCCGTGGCTTTTATAAAGGCCGGCCAGTCATGATCACCGAGAACCATCACGGCCAGCGTCTTTACAATGGTGACATCGGTTTAATCTGGCCAGATGAGCGCGGCGTGCTTAAAGCCTGGTTTGCCGGTCAGGACGGCTCGTTCCGGGCGATACCTATTATGCGCCTGCCTCAGCATGAAACCGTGTATGTGATGACCATTCATAAATCCCAGGGTTCTGAATTTGACCGATTGTTATTATTGGTGCCGGAAGCGCCTTCACGTCAGGCTGCCGGCCTGTACAGTCGTGAACTGGTGTATACCGGCCTGACCCGGGCTAAAACCGGAGCAGTGCTGGTCACTACCCAGGCGATATTGCAGGACGTTGTGGCCCGCCGTCAGCAGCGCAAAACAGGCTTGCCGCAACTACTTGCCGAGGCTATTGACGCTAATCGCTGAGTGGCACCTCACTGAGGTGCTGCTGTCGTTTAGAAGTGGTAAGTTGGTTATTAATATCCACGAAATACAATAAACAATCCGATTTGGCGATGTCACTGCGTGTGGTCACCATAAAAAACTTCAGCGGCCGGGTAACGGTGAGCTCGCTGTTATCGGCACAGAAATAGTCGCTCAGAAACTCCTGGGGTTGCTGGCCAGCCAGTCTGAAGTGTTCCAGCCGGGCATGATCGAGCCAGCCTAATACCTCACCGGGGCGGGTAATGCCGAAGTTACGTTGTTCGATATCCTGGCGAATGGTGACATTGGCACCAAATACGGGCCGTTCTGCATAAGCCAGCGTGGCGTGGCGGTGAATCTCCAGACGTTTGGGCTGTTCCAGCAACTCAATATCCTGACGCGGGGCAAAGACATCCTCAGCTGTCAGATAAGAACGTAAGCCGTTGTAGGCATTTAAGGTGGCCAGCTCATCCATGGCACCACCGGACTCGATGGTAACGATGGCGCAGCAAAAAGGCACTTCCATCAGCGAGCCAAGCTCAATATCGGTATGAATAAACCAGCGGGTAAAGTGCGATGCCAGTGCCGTATACTGGGTGCCCAGCCGGGTGGAAACGCTGAATGCCGGGCCGCTGCCGGAGGTATTATGCACGTCAACAATGGCCTCGGGGGCTAAATCTACCAGGTAATCCAGTACCTGTTTGGCCAGCATGCCCGGCGCATCGGTATAAGGCGGTTTGAAACAACGGTTAATATCCCGGTGATTCGGCAATGCCCGATGGGTGTAAAGGGGGTCATGCAGGGCAGCATCTACCGACACCACAATAAAGGTAGTGTCGGCATAGGGCTTAAAGCCTTCTTTTAGCAGGCGGTGCAAGGCCTGAAAGCCAGACGGTTCATTACCGTGTAGCAAGGTTGTGATAGCGCGTTTGCGGCGGGTTCTGCCGGGTATAAAAATAATCGCCGGTCCGCCCAGCATCTGGAGAAAACTCACGCTGGAATCAGGGATTTGCTGTGGAGCCGGCGCATGCAGTATTTTAAAGCCGGGCAGAGCAGGTGTGGCTAATCTGGCGGTTCCCATTGCTACTCCCAGTAGGCCACAGGTTCACCACTGTGGCTCAGTTGATAGTACCGGCGACAGAGTTCGCCCAGTACTTTTGATTCAGGATATTGGCTCATTAAGGTTTTATAGGTGTTTAACTGCCACATGGTGCCGGTTTGCCGTGCAGCCAGGCGATGCTCGATAATACCCAGGTAATGATCCCGCTCTGCGCGACTAACGCCGATTTTCGCCAGTCCATCGTCTGCTTTACCGATTAGATCAGACAGAATTGCCGTGACCTTGTATTCCTTTAACTGATGCTGGTTTTTTTGCGGCCACAGGACTTGTGCATTCAGACCGGACTGCGCACAGCGGTAAAAGTTGTATTCGGTATAGCGGAAAGGCAGGCGCTGTAGATACTCTTCAATGTGATCCGAGAGCGCTTCAACCAGGCCAATCTGTAAGGCGGCATTGGCCAGCATATCCTGATTAGTGGGGCCGGCTGGCAGACTGCGGTATTCAATGCGTACATGACCGTTTTCGCCCGGTTCGAACACCGCGCGATTCCAGCTCCATACCGTACCGTGATGTAAATTGAGTTCGGCAAAAGGTTTGCTGGCGCCGTTTAGTCGTTCTGCAGTTACTGGCAACACTGCCGGGTACAGGGCGACGCTCTCGGTCAGGCAGTCGGTTATACCGTTGCGTAACCAGCCGTGACCATAACTTACGCGGGCTGGCTGACGCCATTGGGTGGCATTAGTATCGCGATAATCGATTGCCTGTTTGAACAGCGCAATACGTGTTTCCTGCCACAGCCGTTTGCCCATAAAGAACGGCGAGTTTCCGGCCAGAGCCAGCACCAGCGGTGAGATAAGCTGCGCGGCGTTATAGCAATCGGTAAACCGGCTGTGCGCGATGCGGTGATGTAACTGAAAAGAGGTGTTAGCGCCTTCCAGCGTGACATCATCACAGGTCGTACGCACCACATCCTGGCCATGAATGTCTATGTCGAATGGTGCGCCACGCTGCTCGCTGAGCTCCTGGGTGAGCGCCTTATAACGGGGCCGGTTGGTCAGGTAGTCTTCGGTTAAATGACTACCAGCCAGAGTGGGCAGTATGCCAATGGCCATCGCGTGGCCATCGAACAGGCTGGCAGTTTGGTCGACCACCCGACTGGCTTTGTCTAACTGTTGCTGAAGCTGCGAGAAGGGCGTACCGGCGGCGTTAACCGGCTCAAGATTGAACTCCAGATTGTATTGATTTAACTCTTCCTGCAGACCTTCGATACGGGCTTTATCGAGGATGGCTTCATTGATGGGCGCCGGGTTGAACTGGCGATTAACCAGATAAAATTCTAACTCGGCTCCGAGACTCACTTCGTCGCGGTTGTAGCAGTCGCGATTGAGCTCATGTCTGACCTCGCACAGTTGTGCCTGCACCCGTTGGTCAAACAGTGCACGTTGAGCGTCTGTAAAATCATGTTGTTGAAAATTAAGACCCATGCTTTCTCTGTGTCAGTTAACAATACTAAGTGTAGCCTATCGCTAAGCAGAGTAACGACAGGCGGCAAAATGCTCCTTGATACAGATCAAGCCAGATCACAACTGGCAGAGCGGCATATTATTGTTTGCGATAAATCAACGATCGTCACGCGTGATTGGTCGGCGGTAATGGCGGTTTGGTCAGTCGTGACTGGATTTATGCGCCCGGTTTGGGTAGCGTAAAGTGAAAAGTGACTACAATTAAAAAACACCGGAGGGAATCCCGTTGCGCGTTTATGTTCTGCTAGCCAGCCTGGCGCTGATGGCTGTTTCGCCTGTATGGGCGGAGACCATTGCATCCTTTACCAAAAATATGCAAAAGCAAGCGGGGTTTATCCCCGTTTATTACAGCAGTGAAGACGATAAGGTTTATCTGCAAATTGAAGCGCTGGATGAGCCATTGTTATTCCAGTCCAGTCTGCCCCATGGTGTAGGCTCCAATGATATTGGCCTGGATCGCGGCCAACTGGGCGCCACGCGTTTGGTGCAGTTTGAACGCTACGGTAATAAGCTGCTGCTCAAGCAACTCAACACCGAGTACCGGGCGAGTGCCGATAACCCGGCTGAACGGGCCAGTATTGATGAGGCGTTTGCCGATTCGGTCATTGCCGGCTTCACCATTGCGGCCAGTGATGATGACAGCGTGTTAATTGACTATACCAGTCAGTTACTGAGCGATATTCACGGCGTCGCTGAACGTTTGAAAGGCCGTCAACAAGGCAGTTTTAAAGCCGATCCGCAACGCAGTGGCGTATACCTGCCGCGAACCAAAGCGTTTCCTCTAAATACAGAACTGGAAGCACTGGTTACTTTTGGTGGCAAAGGTACCGGCGCGTATTTACGTCAGGTTACACCGGACGCTGACAGTGTCAGTGTACACATGCACCATTCATTTATTGCCTTACCCGACGACGGCTATGAGCCACGTGAATTCCACCCGTTTTCCGGTTACTGGAAACACAGCTGGCAGGATTACTCTGCGCCCATTACCGAACCTCTGGAGCAGGCCTATATTCGCCGTCACCGGCTGGCCAAAAAAGACCCCTCAGCTCCGGTGAGTGAAGCTGTTGAACCGATCGTTTATTACCTCGACCCTGGTATACCGGAGCCGGTAATGAGCGCCTTACGGGATGGCGCAAGCTGGTGGGATCAGGCGTTTGCCGCAGCAGGCTATAAAAATGCGTTTCAGGTAAAAGTATTGCCCGAAGGTGCCGACCCAATGGACGTGCGTTACAACGTGATCAACTGGGTACACAGAGCCACCCGGGGCTGGTCTTATGGCTCGTCTGTGGTGGATCCGCGTACCGGTGAAATCATTAAAGGGCACGTTACCCTTGGCTCACTGCGCGTTCGTCAGGATTACCTGATAGCACTCGGGTTAACCAGCCCGTTTACCGGTGACAGTGAGGCAACCGAAGAGCAAAAAGAAATGGCGCTGGCACGCATTCGTCAGTTATCTGCTCACGAGGTAGGCCACACGTTGGGTATCGCGCATAACTTTGCCGCCAGCGAAAATGGCCGTGAATCGGTGATGGATTATCCGCATCCGAAAATCGAGATTAAAGGCAGTCAACTCTCTTTAGCCAATGCCTATGATACTGGCATGGGAGAGTGGGATAACTATGTTATTGCTTACGGTTACCAGGACTTTGCAGAGACTACAGACAGTGCTGAAGCGCTGCAGGCTATGGTGGTTGAAGCTCGCGAGGCCGGACTGAAATACAAGTCAGACGCCGATGCCAGAGCGTCCCGTCATGGCTCATCCGATGGTCATATGTGGGACAACGGGGCGAACCCGCTGGCCGAATACGATCACTTGCTTAAAGTGCGTGATATTGCACTGGCTAATATGGGCCTGAACACCATCGCCTCAGGCAACAGCCTGTCGTCACTGGAAAATGCGCTGGTGCCGGTATATCTGTTACACCGTTATCAGCTCGAAGCGGTGGCCAAGCAGGTGGGTGGTGTGCACTATTTCTATGAGAACAAGGGCGATCTGGATAAACCCATGGGGGTTAAGCTGGTGCCATCAGAAACCCAGGTTGAGGCGATGATGCGTTTAATTGATGCATCGAGCGCCGAGGTGCTTAAGATGCCTCAGCGTTTGTTATCCCTCATTACGCCGCCGATCTTTGCAGAGGCAGAAACCCGTGAGCAGTTTAATGGCCGCTTAGGTCGGGTGTTCGATCCGATTTCTGCCGCCGAAAGTGCAGCAGCATTCAGCCTGGAACTGCTGTTACACCCTGAGCGATTAAATCGCCTGGCCTATCAGCACAGCCGCCAGACCAGTATTCCTGGTGTTGATGATTTGATCCGCAAGATTTTCTCTGTGCATTTTTATCGTCAGCCCGAACCCAGTGATAATCTGGTGGCCCGCCTGCAAATGGTGGCACTCCAGAGCGTGATAAGCTCACTGCAAAACGATGCAACGTCACCGGAAGTGAAGCTGGCGATCACCGCCGAACTGATGACGCTGACGGAATGGCTGGAAGATGAAGATGAAGTGCCGGGTTACCGGGCGCTGGAGCATTATCTGGATCATTACCTTGAGACCGGCGACTGGCAGATGGACTTTAAGGTGAAGCCATTGCCACCGGGTTCGCCAATCTAATCCGGCGATTTCTTTAAATCGAAAGAGGGCTTTTTAGCCCTCTTTTTTGTTTGCCCAGCGAAGCT
>DDJQ01000131.1 GCA_002339125.1 Alteromonadaceae bacterium UBA2620 | reverse complement strand
CAGTTAATCCGAACATAGCCATATTTTTAAATGTTTATTTTATATGTGGATTGCGGCATAAGCTCGGTAACAACTGAGTTAAAGGATTTTCTTTCACCGAGATGTAGAAACAACCAGCCATTCAATACCCTCTTTTTAGGTTTTGTGAGTTAGATCCGCAGGAGTTGATCAGTTACTGTCGCTAAAAATGTCAAGATTCAATCTTTACGCTTGGCGGCTAATAATCTCGCAGTACTGGTACAAAAGATTTTCAATTGTTACCCAAACTTAACGCTTTGACCTGCGGTTTAATAAAAATCATTTATTTTCAATTGATTGAGTGTAACTTCTTTTCTTTTATGTGAACTACCGTTTTAGATCTAAGGTATGGTTGTTTTACAAACCCCGCATCAGCGGGGTTTTTTATTGGCAATGACAGCACCGCCAAAAATGCATATAGTAGAATTCTGTCAGTTTCACTTCTGCAGGAAGTTAGATGGATTGTCCCAAGTGTCATGGTCGTTTTGAGCATATCAATACGCCTGCCGGCGTGGTTGAGCGTTGCAGCACCTGCCACGGCTTATGGTTTGATGTGATGGAGCATAAGGCGCTAAAGGATTTTGCCCGCGCTCTGGACACCGGCGATAAGAAAATGGGCACGCTTTATAGTGAAATAAGCGATATTCAATGCCCGGTGTGTCCGAATAGTAAAATGCTCGAGATGACCGACAGCGCGCAGCGACATATTCATTTTGAAAGCTGTCCCCATTGCCATGGCCGGTTTTACGATGCCGGTGAATATGTTGATTACGCCACGATTTCTGTGAGTGACTTTCTGAAACGTTTCGGATTGCGAAAGTAAAGCTCAGCGGGAAACCGCTCTTTAAACGGGCTAATAGGCTTTTGTGTTTGCGAAAAAAAGCCCCGCTTGTGCAGGGCCTTTGGCTTTAAAGGCTTACAGGCGCAAAGACTTCTTAAAATCTGCCTACAACTGTCAGCATCGCGTTAAGTGGCGCCGCTACCGTTGCCTGATGGGTGGCTTGGGCATTCGGGAAGTACAGTTCGTCGGTCAGGTTTTCGATGTTCAGCTGCACGCGCAGGTCTTCGCTGATATCGTAATACGCCGAGGCATCCCAACGGGTATAGCTGGGTAATACCGCCGAATTACCGTTGTTAATAAAGCTCTCATCCTGATAGGTAGCACCCAGGCCTACGCCAAATACGTCATTCACCTGATAGGTGCTCCATACCGAGAAGGTATTTTCCGGCAACTCGCGAGGCGTGCGGCCGGTTGGACCGTTGCGGTCTACTATTTCGCCTTCAAGGTGGCTGTAATTAGCGGTAATGCGCCAGTCATCATTCAGATAGCCGGTGAGTTGCAGCTCGTAGCCAGAGATGTCTGAATCAATCACATCCAGGGTTTCCGGATTATCATCGGCCACCTGAGGAGAGCTTTGCTCGTTTTCAAATACGGCGGCAGTGAAGCTCAGACCCTGGGCAAAGTCCCACTTAATACCAATTTCCTGATTGCTGTAGGTATCAGGATCCAGTTGGTTGTCACTGCCGTTAATATCGGTATATTGCTCGCCACTGCGCGGCAGGAAAGACTCGCTGTAACTGGCATAAAGGGAGATGTTTTCCTGTGGCTTATAAATAAGACCGGCGCGAGGAGAAACCTGTTCGTCGGTGCGACTACGGGTTTCCACTGCTTTAGCGTTAAATACTTCAATATCGAAACGGTCAAAACGAGCACCAAGTACCAGGTCCAGGTGTTCAGATAGCTCAATTTCATCCTGCACAAAGAACGAGGCAACATCTAAGGTTACGCGAGTGTCATCATTGAGTGCCGTAAAAGCGGTGGTGACCTGATTACCGGTAGCGTTGATGCCGCTAAAGCCGCTAAACAATAGCGGGCGCTGGGTAATAAACGTTTCGCGGTCATTCCCTGTGCTATCAAATACGGAGTTTAAGCGGAACTGGTCTGAATTGGTGCGGATCACCTCTGTACCGGCGATCACCATATGGCCAATACTGCCGGTGCTGAATTCGCTGATCAGGTTGCCTGATACAATCAGGTTGTCGCGAGCCGTTTCATCAATATAACCGTCCAGTTCAACAATGTTGGTGTCGGCGTCATAGTCACTGGCGTAAAAATTTGAGTAAACCTTATCGTAATCACCATAAAACACGTTCACGTTGGCTTTGGTGTAATCGTTAAACTGGTGCGACAGGTTTACGCGGAATACGTGGGCTTCCAGCTCGTGATAGTTATTCTCCGGGTCGCCAAATACCACATTTTTCAGTGACTCTACCGGGCGACCATCAGCGCCGGTGGGAATACCGCGGTCAATAAAACGTTCGTGGTTGATGTACTCGTAAGACATATCCAGCACGCTGTCGTCGCTTAATTCAAATCTGGCGGTAGGATTAAATCCAATGCGCTCGCCGTCGAAGAAGTCGCGGTGGTTATCCAGCGATTCGTACATCGCATTGATACGCAGCGCTGAGGTGCTGGTCATATCGGTGTTGGTGTCGATTTCTACGCCATAGCCGCCAAAGGTGTTCAGCGTGGCTTTGTAACCGGTAAAGGTTTCATCTAATTTTGCTTTCTTTGAGACCCGGTTCAGGATTCCGCCGGTGCCACCGCGGCCGAAAAGCAGGGCGTTGGGCCCGCGCAGGATTTCCACCTGTTCCACATTGTACAGCGAGCGATAGTACTGCACGTCATCGCGGTTGCCATCCATGTAAAAATCTGCTGTCGAGCGAACGCCGCGAAATACCACTGAGTCGCGGTGTCCCTCACCCTGAGAGGTGTTCACGCCTGGCGTGTAGTCGATGATTTCACCGATGCTGGTGATCCCGCGCTCGGTAATCTCCTCGGCTGTCATAATCGACAGGCTTTGTGGTACATCAATAATCGGCGTGGGTGTTTTTACCGAATTGGACTCATTGATCGATAAATACTGGCCTTCAATAGTAATGCGTTCCGGGTCATCCGCCGTGTTGGCTGATACTGAAGTATTAAAGGTAAGCGCTGCGGCAACTACTGATAGTGCAAATTTCAAACTAAAGTCTCCAGGTATGCTGAGCTGAAATATCGGTCAACAGCCTCTCCAATCTGTGTTGGTTGAGGAATGATCGACTGCAAAATTTGAGAGAATAATAATGCGAATAATTCTTGATTACAACATATGTTTTAATTTTGATTAAAATCTATGTTTAGTTTTACTTAATCTTTAGGGCTTGATTGGCGGGCTTATTGAGAGAGTAAGCGCTATTAGTGAGCCGGTTGTTTAGCCGGTTAATAGCCAGATAAAACGTCCTGTCAGCGCGGGTTGATAGACCAGATTTGAAAGGCGCAGTTCACAGCGACAAGCGCTTTACGAATTAAGCGCCTGCTGCATGTAGTGGGCAATCATCCATTCTTCATTGGTGGGGATCACTCGCACAGTGACAGTTGATGATGACGTGCTGATTATGGGGCGGTTGTCCTGGTTGGCGGTATTATCTAACTCAACGCCAAGCCAGCAGAGCTGCTCGCACACCCTGCGGCGGATATCCGGAGCGTTTTCTCCCACTCCTGCGGTAAAAATCAACGTATCCAGGCCTTGTAACTCGGCGGTCAGGCTACCAATGGCTCGTACGATGTAGCGGCAATACAGGGTAAGTGCATGAGTCACAGCAGGCTCATCATCATGTTGCTCCAGAATTCGCATGTCACCAGAATAACCGGAAACCCCCAGCAGCCCCGACGATTTATACAATGCACTGGTCACTTCTGAGGCCGACATCCCCAAGTGGGTTATGCAGTGTAATACCAGCCCCGGATCCAAAGTGCCGCAGCGAGTTGCCATCATCAGACCATCAAGGGCGGTAAAGCCCATGGTTGAGCTAACGCTTTTACCTTTATACATAGCGCAACCACTGGCGCCGCTGCCCAAGTGCAACACAATACATCTACCGCCCGCTGAAGGATCTGAAGCGGCAAGCTGATGACTGATGTAATCGTAAGATAAACCGTGGAAACCATAACGGCGAAGCCCTTGATGGCGCAAGGAGTCAGGCAAAGCATAATCGGTTGACACTCTAGGTTGCGTAGCGTGAAAAGCGGTGTCGAAGCAGGCCACCTGAGGTAATTCCGGGTGCAGCTCGCGCAGTACTCTCACGGCATGCAGATTATGCGGCTGGTGTAAGGGGGCCAGATCGCACTGTTTATTGAGTGATGCGAGTGAGCTATCATCAATGAGTAGTGGTTGCGTATAGGCGGTACCGCCATGCACCACCCGGTGCCCCACAGCCCTGACATAGCCGCCATGGTGCAATACTTCTTCCAGCGTTTCGGCATAGTTATCTTCATTAAGTTCGAATAGGCCCCGTTCTACTACCGCCAGGCTGATGGCGTCAAATACGGCGTATTTTAAGGTGGAAGAGCCGCTGTTTAATACCAGGTAATGGGGGCTATCGGTTTGCTTGCTCATAACGGCAGATCCCCGCGTTTACGCTGATAAACCAATGCCATGGCACAAGACACTTTGCGGGTTAGCGGCCCGCCGGCACGACTGGTCAGAATAATCGGTGCTCTGGCCCCCAGTACAATGCCTGCTCCTTCGATGCCGGACAGGTAACGCATTTGTTTAAACAACATATTGCCCGATTCTAAATCCGGTGCGACCAGAATGTCAGCGTCGCCGGCCACCTGCGATAATATTCCCTTGGCTTTCGCCGCCTCAGCCGAAATGGCATTATCCATTGCCAGCGGTCCGTCGAGGAGTCCTCCCACTATCTGACCACGCTCGGCCATTTTACAAAGTGCAGTGGCATCAAGTGTTGAAGGTATTTTTTCTTCCACCGTTTCCACCGCAGATAATATCGCGACCTTGGGAGTGCGGTTTGTCAGGGTATACACCAGTTCGATGGCGTTTTGAATAATATCCTTTTTAGCGGCCAGGTTAGGGCGGATATTTATCGCGGCATCGGTGAGAAAAAGCGTCTTGTGGTAACTGGGGGCATCAAGCGCAAATATATGACTCATCACCCGCCCGGTTCTTAATCCGTAATCCTTATTGAGTACTTCATGCATCATTTCATCGGTGTGTAAATGGCCTTTCATCAGTGCTTCGGCCTTACCACTGCTTACCAGTTTTACCGCCGTTTCAGCCGCGGCATGGCTATGCGGTGTATCAACCAGTTCAAATGAGGATATGTCGAGTTTATTTTCCCGCGCGACTTGTTCGATGCGGGCTGTGGGGCCCACCAGAATAGGGGTAATAAGGTTATCTGCAGCGGCTTCTACAGCGCCGGCCAGTGAATTGAGATCCACCGGATGAATAACACAGGTTTTGAGCGGAGACATATCTTTTGCCATGTCCATAAACTGCTGATAGCGCTCACTGCTTTGTTCTTTGAGTTCAACCGCCGGCAACACTGCTCTGGGCCTATCGATTTGTTCGGTAGGCGCTTTTACCAGTGCCTGACCGTCAATAACAACTTCACCGTCCTGATTAGTACAGGCACAGCCGAGCAGGATTTGATAATGCTCACGTTTTTCTAACACGGTTACCGTGACGGTGAGGTTATCGCCCAGGCAAACCGGGCGGCGGAAGGTGAAATCCTGCTTAAGATAAATGGTGCCCGGGCCTGGAAGTTGGGTACCCAGCACGGTTGAAATTAATGCTCCTCCCCACATCCCATGGGCGATAATGTGATGAAACTGAGAGCTGTTAGCGTACTCCTCGTCTACGTGGGCCGGGTTTACATCGCCCGACATAATGGCAAACAACTGAATATCTTTACGGGTCAGTGTGCGGCTAAGCGAGGCTTTATCGCCCACCGTAATGTTGTTGTAGGGTTTATTGCGGATCATTTCCATATTGATTCTCCGGCCAGAGGCGCCAAATTGTGAATGCTGTAACTCGCTTTGTAATATTACACGGTTACACTACAGGTTGATGAATAAATGTGCATTGATACCGATCAAGATCAAGCTTTTTAAGCGCTGAAGCTGTTATGCTGAACAAAACAGTCTGGGAGACTTGTTGTGATAAACCACGAAAGTAACGTTATTGAATATACTTACACCGATCAGCATGCGGTACCCTACGATGTTAGTGAACCGCTTAATCCTGATTATGCCATTAATCAACTCCTCGCGCAGTTCACCGGAGGCATCGATCCGGTGGCTTATTCGCTGGCTTTTACCGATTGGTTTATTCATTTGCTGCTGTCACTGGGTAAACAGCAGGCACTACTGGACTTAAGTCTGACTAATGCCAGTACGCTCAATAAAAACCTCGAAAAAGCCGCAGACGACAACCGGCTATCCGGTCCCGAATGGCAAACCTGGCCCTATGCCGTGTATCGGCAAAATTACCTGGCCATGCGCCAGTGGTGGCAACTGGCCACCCGCGATGTGCAGGGCGTTGAAAAACACCATACTGATATGGTGAACTTTTCCGTGCGGCAGTGGCTGGAAGCTTTGTCACCGGCTAACTACATGACTACTAACCCGCAGGTTATTCATAAAACCCTGGAGTCTGCCGGGGCGAACCTGGTGAAAGGCGTTGATAATTTTATCGAGGACATCCAGCAACAGTACTTCAGGGAACCTGAGCTTCAACGCCAGGAAACCTACCGTGTAGGCGAAAATATTGCCGTCACACCTGGCCAGGTAGTATTCAAAAACAACCTGCTGGAGCTTATTCAGTACAGCCCGGACACCGAAGAGGTGTGCGCTGAGCCCGTGCTGGTAGTGCCGGCGTGGATTATGAAGTACTACATTCTGGATCTGTCTGAGCACAACTCGTTGATAAGGTATTTAGTGCAGCAGGGCCATACGGTATTTATGATTTCCTGGAAAAATCCTCAACAAGAGGATCATAACGTTGGCCTGATCGATTACCTGAAGAAAGGCCTTGGTGAGGCAATAGAAGCCGTTCAGCAACGGGTACCCGGGGAACAAATCAATGGGGTTGGCTACTGTCTGGGGGGCACCCTGCTGACGATGGCTGCGGCCTGGCTGGCCCGGGAAAAGCGTAATCCATTTTGTGCGCTAACGTTATTGGCTGCACAGACCGATTTCAGTGATGCCGGCGACCTCAGGTTATTCATTGACGAAAGCCAGTTGTCGATGTTGGAGGCGGTGATGGCTAAAAACGGTTTCCTGCCCAAAGAAAGCATGGCTGGCACTTTTACTCTGCTGAGGGCGAATTATTTACTGTGGTCGCGATGGGTAAAAGAATATCTGCTAGGTGAACGCCAGCACCCTAACGACCTGTTGACCTGGAATAAAGACGCTACTCGCATGCCTGCGCGCATGCATGCCGAATATTTGCGCCAGTGTTATTTACATAATTCGCTGGCGAGCGGTCAGTTTATGGTGGATGACAGGCCCATTGCGCTGGCCGATATTCAGGTACCGTTGTTTGTAGTCGGTACCGCCAAGGATCATGTCGCGCCATGGCAATCGGTGTATAAAATTAACTTATTGATTGATAAGGATATTACATTCTTACTGACCAATGGTGGGCATAATGCCGGGATTATCAGTGAACCTGGTCATGCCCATCGGGTTTATCAGATGGCTACCCGTAAAGAAGACGGGGCTTATCTGCCACCCCAGGCCTGGTTGGATGAAGTGCCATTACAGGAAGGTTCCTGGTGGCCGGTCTGGCAGCAATGGCTAACCTCACAGTCAAGCCGTAAGGTCAGCGCCAGACCGGTGGAAGCCATTAAGACGTTACCGGCCGCTCCCGGCGATTATGTGCTGGCGCAATAGCGTTGGAGGCTACTCGAGAAGATTGGTGCGCACCAGCCGTAGGTAGACTGCCCGTTGCTTTTCTTTAATGGAATAACTGGCGTTAAAGAAGGCCACCGTCCAGACCCTTTCCGGGTCGTTCAGGCTTGGCGTGGACGACCAGAAGCTGTCTTGCGGTGTCGCCGGGAAAAACGCGGTATTCACCGACGGTCTTACGCAGTTTTTCTCGGTCAGAGAGGCCAGTTCTTTGACATTGGGAACACGCCAGCCTTCCAGTAATTCAGCGTCATAATCCCGGGCATATACCAGCGCCTGCTGCCAGGTCAACTGTTCTGCTTCGCCGCTGCAGGTTTCGCCGGTCCAGGTTTGTCCTACTGCACAGCGCTGCCAGATCAGGCCGGTGGGTATATGTAAAACGGTGCCCGTAACGAATGGGCTGAATTCTTCATCCGGAGTGGATTCAACCGCATTGGTAAGGCATTCCTGAGCTGAGAGCTGGGCCATTACTCCCAGGCTAAGCAGTAAAGTGATTAGGCGTTTCATGATTATCGTCCCGCTCTGACCAGCCGGATGCTTACTGCATCTGACTTATTAAGAAAATTATCTACCCCACTGATAAAATCAATGGCCCAGGCGTTTTGCGCGGCATCATTGCTTACGCCATCGGCGCTGGGTTGGACAGTCCAGTACCAGAGCGTAGCGGCGCTGTCGGCTCCGGTGTTGGGGAAGTACTGTGTATCAATGCGCGGCAGGGCAGTACGGCCAAAGTGTACCAGTGACATCAATTCCTGATGATTGGGTAGACGCCAGTCATAAAAGCCGCATAATCCCGCACTGTTAACAGCGTCAATGTAAGCACTGGTATTACAGCTCGCCAGCGTACAACTGGTGTTGGTGCCATTAAGGTTGCCGGGCGCGCCACCGTTGTTTTCTTCGGCATACCAACTGTAGCGGTGATCAAGGTCGCGCAGACCGCCGTCGGTAGTTTTTACTTCCCACACCAGCCCGGTGACATTATCCCGCACACAGCTGAACTGCGGTGCATCCACGTCCTCTTCGTCGCCATTGGCATTGAGCTTGGTAAAGTCAAAGCCGTTTTCACCGCGACCTGCTTTTTCCAGCACGTTGTTGTCGGCCAGCGCATCAGCACCACGCTGACCATCCTGGCCGGGAAACGCGTTTTGCTGAGTAGTCGATAACGCCGAATTGGTTGCCTGTTGCGTCATACCGGTATCATTGAGCACCCGTAGCGGGAATGGGCGTACCAGTACCCGTAGATGATCGGTCACTTCGTTACCAAACCTATCTTCCCCGGTGAGGTAAAAATCAAGGGTTGTGGCGCTGTCTACCAGCGGCGCTATAGCATAGGTGTCGGCAGTATTCGGGTTGATAATTTGCGGCGCTGCATCACCGCTGTAGGTCCACAAAGTTGTAATCGGAGTGGCGTCTGGCACGGTGCTGGAAGCCGTTCCAGCCAGTACGATTCGCTCACCACTAAACAGTGCCTGATCGATCCCCGCATCCACCTCCGGTGGCGTATCACTTAGTGACAGGACAGTAATGGATTGCGTTGTGGTATCTTCCGCTCCTTCATCGTCGGTTACCGTCAGGCTGAATGTCAGGGTTTGCCGGGCATCGGTAATAGGTGTGTCGATCACCAGTGTCGACTGGTCGGTTTCAATGCCGGTCAGTACATCATCACCAGTGGTTTGTTGCCAGACCCAGGCGCTAATCTCTTCGCTGCTGGTACCGTCGCTGTCAGAGCTGTTGCGCCCGTCAAAGGTCAGGGATACGCCTGCCGGGTAGGTGCCGGGCGGTAAATCGGGCCAGTCGCTAAGGGTGATAATGGCGGTGGGAGGCAGGTTGTCCGGGGTTACGGTAAGCGTAAAACTATTTGAGGCTGACTGACCGGCACTGTCGGTAGCACTTACGGTGACCACATACTGCGTGTCGGCGGTAACAACCGGGGTAGTCAGACTGGCCGTGGCGATGCTGATGTCATCGTGGGTGATGGTAAGCGCCGGTGTTGACGACCAGCTGTAAACTACCGCTCCGGATGGGAAAGACACCTGCGCCGATAAACTAACATCAGTTTGCTCCGCTGCCGAGCGGTCGCGACCGGCATTAACAGCAAAGTTTTCGTCCGAGTCATCCTTACTCAGCCCACCGCCGCATGCACTCAATAGCAGGGCTAGCGTCAACAGGGCAGCCCTCATCATATGATGGGTTGGTAAAGGCAACAGGCTCATTCCTTTCATCAGACGTTATCACTCTTTTTGGCACAACACTGTGGGTGTTATCGGCCGCTCCCGGCTGATTATTGAGTATTTTGTGTAATTTTACGCTGTACAGTAGCGGGAACGCCGTAGGCGACGGCATTGGCAGGGATATCGCTGGTCACCAGGCTGCCCGCACCAATCACCGCGTTATCGCCAATCGTCACGCCGGCGCATATGATGGAGTTAGCGCCAATCCATACCCGATGACCAATTGAAACCGGCAGGCCCGCCTCCTGTGGCGGATAATGTTCTGGCCAAATCTGTGTTCTGCCCACTGCGCTGGAGATAATGCAATTGGGGCCGATAAGTACCTGATTACCCAGTTTGATTGGGCAGACATCAATAAAGATAGCGTTATGATTGATAAAGCTGCCTTTGCCAATTGAGCAGTTAAGGGCGTATTCGATTTGAAAGGTTGATTCAATCTGAACCGACCCCGGGCACTTTAGTTGTGTTATCAGCATCGCCTGGTGCTGGCGGATATCGGTAAGCTGGTTGTAACCGTGACACCATTGCCGGGCAACCAGCCTGGCCTGCTCGAAAGGCTCGTCAGCCGGGGCGTAGGACGCACCGCCCGCCATGTCGTCAACGCTATTAGCAACCACAATGTTGGTGACGTTGTCTGCCAAAATTAACCTTGATGTCAGAGTGTTATGTGGAAATTATAAGGGGTAGCAGTGATTTGGTACATTGTTCGACAAAAGTGTGGTACCCGACACTGGTACTTTGAGCTAAACTCTGTTGTAATTTAACTAATAATTATACGAAGTTATAAAAATATATGCGCATTGGTTGGCGTTCTTTCCTCAAACAAAAATTCCAAAAAAAATCTGGCTATCATGCAATCGGAATTGCAGTGTCGCTGGATTCGGTAACGTTTTGTGCGCTTAAAAAACAAAACGGCGAAGTTACCCTGGCGTTTGAAGAAACGGTCAGCTTTTCTCACTGGGGCGCTCACCTTGCCAAATGGGTCGATAAACACGGCCTGACCGGCACCCCGACCTATGTTGCGTTTTCAATTCACTGGTATCAGATTCTGCAGATTGACCGCCCGTCCGTGGAGGCCGATGAGATTACCGCCGCCTTGTCCTGGTCGGTGAAAGAGCTTACCGGCAGCGATAAAGAAATGGCCATCGATTACACCGATTTACCGGTGCCGCTGGCCGGCAATGCCAGAATTAACGTGTTTGCCCTACCCAAAGAAGATGTCGAGAATGTCAGCGAAGCAGTATTTAACGCTGGCCTGGTGCTCCAGTTGATTACCGTTGAGGAGCTGGCTACCTGCGAATTAATGCCGGTGCAGTCTGATCCTATCCTGACTGTGGTACAGGAAGCCGGAGAAGAAATTTGTCTGAATATCATCAAAGACGGCCAACTGTATTTCAGCCGCCGTCTCAAAGGCTTTGAGAACCTGGGTAGCTTTACTGAAGACGAGCTCAGAATGGGCATTGGTGAGTCGTTAAGTGTGCAGATTCAACGCTCTATGGATTTTTATGAAAGCCAGTTACGGCAGGCTCCGGTCAGACAGATTATGATGCGCCTTGATACGCCTCATCGGGATGCCCTGGCCAGCCAGATTGAGCAGGTGGTGAGCGCCACTGTCAGTGATCTCACTCCCGCAGTGACTGCCGCCGAGCCGGGTATGTCGGTAACGCGGGTGAATTACTCTAGTCTTGGCGCAGCGATTGGCGGATCTGCTGAGCCGCAGAGCAAAAACGAGGCTGCGGCATGAAGAACAGAATTAACTTTTATTCTGCCGAGTTTGCACCGCGCCTCGATTTGCTTTCACTTACCAGTGTACTGCTGGCATGGGGAGCAACCCTCACTGTATTGCTACTGATTTGGGCCGGTGTCGCCTGGTACGGCGCATCTAAACGTACCGAACTGGCAGAGGTTCAGGACCTGCAACAGCAGTTATCGGTGTCGGTAAACAACCTTAAAACTACGCTTGAGCAACGTAAGCCGGATGCCGGGCTTACCCGCACGCTGGAACAACGTCAGCAGGAACTGGCAAATAGAGAACTGCTGGTGCGTGAACTCAGTCAGCGGGAACAAATTAAGCAACAGGGCTTTGCCGGGATGCTCGATAGCCTGGCTCAGAAAGACAGTCAGGATATCTGGCTCGATACCATTGAAGTCAGTGAAAACATGATGGTGCTACAAGGGCAACTGAGTACCCCGCAGGCCATGCCCAAGTGGTTACAACGTTTGGGACAGACTTCAGCTTTCTCCGGCCGCACCTTTGACTCCACCCGACTGTACCGGGACGACGAGCAACTGCGCTTTGAGTTAAATATGGCCCGGGTGCCTGAAACAACGCAACAAGGTGGTCTGCGGTGACTTTTGACCAGTATGAAGAAAAATTTGCCGCTCTGAGTCAGCGCGAGAAGGTGTTAATCTTTGCCTCGGGAATGGTGGTAGTCCTTGCCGTGCTGGTTTTTTTGCTGATTGAGCCTGGCATTAAGGAAAACGGTAAAACGAGCAGTAGTATTGAGATTGCCCGCAACGAAGTCACCACACTTAAAGAGCTGCAACTGGTTTATGAGCAGGCGCTGGCCGAAGATCCGGATGCCAGCCTGAAGCAGCAGATAGCCCAGGTAGATAAGCGCATGGTGCGGCTGCAGGAAAATTTTGCCGCGCAATTAGCTGATTTAGTCCTGCCCCGGCAAATGCCCGCGCTGATCGAGCAGGTGTTTTCCCAGGCCGATGGGCTAAAACTCATCGAAATGGCTTCAGTCAGCCCGGAAAATATTTTTGCCGATAATCCGGCTATGGCAGAGGTTCCGCTTTACCAGCACGGGGTTACGCTGACCTTCGAAGGGCGTTATTTTGCGGTACGCGATTTCCTGGCCCGCTTGGAGCAACTGTCAGACAAACTGTACTGGCGCTCCATGGCCTATCATGTAAAGGAATATCCCACTGCTGAGGTAACCCTTCAGGTTTACACTCTGAGTACTGAAAAGGCGTTTATAGGTGTTGAATAAAGTGTCCCCTTGGTTGCTGATATCCATGCTCGTTAGCCCCGCCGGAGCGCAGGTGCTTGAGGATCCAACGCGCCCGTCACGCACGGCCCCTCAGGCCAGTGCGGCGGTAGCAGCAGCGGCTATTGAATTACAGCTGGAAGCAGTGTTGCAGCTAGGCGCCAGCCGGACTGCAGTAATAAACGGTAAAGCAGTTAAACCAGGGCAGACAATACAGGGCGCAGTGATCAAAGAAATTAATCCACGTAGCGTGGTGATTGCGCGTGATGAGAACGGGGTTTGGAAAACAATGACTTTATGGGTCAGCCAACGGGGCAACGTGAAAACCAATGCAGCAGAGAATTATTAAAATGAGTAGCATGAATAAACGTTTGATATACTTCGCTCTGGCTATGGCACTGGCGGGTTGTCAGTCGACACCCGAAGAATCCGTGGTAGAACAATCACTAAAACAGCAACTGGCTGAACAAATTGCACATGAACAAGCCGCGCAGAAAAATGCCAAAGCGACACCGGATTCCTTGCAGGATGTGCCGGACAGTGTAACCAATCTGCTTGGCGATGTGGCAACCACCGGTGAACGCCCCTCGTTATTCGGACCGGAAAAATACGATATCGAAGCCGACGGCGTTGGTGTTAAAGCCTTTTTTACCGGCCTGGTGGCAGATACCCCTTACAGCGTGGCGATTCACCCCGACGTCAGCGGTGAAATTTCCCTGAGCTTAAAACAGGTCTCCATGGAGCAGGTGATGGAGCTGTTGGGCGACCTTTACGGCTTTGATATCAGCCGTAAGAGTAATGTGTTCAGAGTTCTGCCGGCCGGCATGCGCACTGAAACCCTGGCGGTGAACTACCTGCTGATGAAACGGGACGGCTCAACACAAACCAGCATTATCTCTGGCGGTGTTTCCCAGGCCGATAACAACGGCAACGGTAATTCCAACAGCAATTTTAATAATTTCAGCGGCAATTCGGCTAACAGTAACAATCTGGGGAACCAGTTTGGAAACAACATAAACGGCACCTCTATTTCAACCCGAACAGAGACCGATTTCTGGACCGATCTGAAAGCGTCATTGGAATCGATGATTGGCACCGAAGGCGGTCGCGCGGTATTTGTTACGCCACAGGCCGGCCTGGTCACCATTCGTGCTATGCCGGATGAGATCCGTGATATTAAACGTTTCCTGAAAACCTCCGAAGCAAGCCTGCAGCGCCAGGTTATTCTGGAGGCCAGAATTCTTGAAGTGGCGCTTGATGACGGCTACCAGCAGGGCATTAACTGGTCTGAGGTAGTGGCAAATGTTGGCAGTACCGACTTTACCTTCAGTAACACCGCGGCCACCATTGGTAATGAAATCTCAGCGTCGCTGGGTGGCGTTACCAGCTTATCCTTCCTTAACCAGGATTTCTCCGGAGTTATCTCACTGCTGTCTACGCAGGGAAATGTACAGGTGTTGTCCAGCCCCAGAGTCACCGCCATTAATAACCAAAAAGCGGTGATAAAAGTGGGTGACGATGAGTATTTCGTTACGGATGTGTCGAGTCAGAACACCATCACCTCCACCACCACATCGGTTGTGCCTAATATCGAACTTACGCCGTTCTTTTCCGGGATCGCGTTGGATGTAACGCCGCAAATTGATGAAAACGGCTCGGTGTTGCTGCACGTTCACCCTTCTGTTATCGAAACCCAGGAGCAGGAAAAAGTGGTAAGCCTGAATCAGGAGCAAATTGTCCTGCCGCTGGCGCAAAGTACCATACGTGAGTCTGACACCATCATTAAAGCAGCGTCGGGCGAAATTGTTGTGATTGGTGGCTTGATGCAAACCAGCCTGACCGACTCAGAATCAAAAACGCCGTTGCTTGGTGATATACCGCTACTGGGCGAATTGTTTACTAACAAAAGCCAGCGTGAGACCAAGAAGGAGCTGATTATTCTGCTTAAACCCACCGTGATTGGCAGCGGTACCTGGGCAGAACAAATTGAATTGAGCCGTGAAAAAATGGCCGACTGGTTGTACGTAGACTAATTATGTACCTGTATCACTTTGGCATCCGTGAACTGCCTTTTACGCTGACCCCGAATACCAGCTATTTTTTTGGTTTGCCAAGCCACAATGAGGCCATGCAGGTATTACTGACGGCACTGAAAACCGGTGAAGGCTTTATCAAGGTTACCGGCGAAGTGGGTACTGGTAAAACGCTGATTTGCCGAAAGTTGCTGAATGAGTTACCGGATTATTTTGTGGCTGCTTACGTGCCAAATCCGATGCTATCGCCCACTGAGTTACGGCGTGCGGTGGCCAATGAGTTAGGCGTGGAGCTGGGCAGCGACTGCGATCAGCAGGAGTTCACTCAAAAGATTCAGGAGCGTTTGATTGCCATTCATCAGCAGCAGAAAAGTGCGGTACTGATTATTGATGAGGCCCAGGCGTTGCCCACAGAAAGTATTGAGGCGTTACGGTTGATGACCAATCTGGAGACCGAGTCGCGCAAGTTACTTCAGGTTGTGCTATTCGGGCAGCCGGAACTGGATGAAAAGCTGGCTTTACCGGAGCTACGCCAGTTACGACAGCGAATTACCTTTAGTTACAGCCTGGCACTTATGGATCCTGATCAGGTGTATCAGTATGTCAGGCACCGGGTGAATGTGGCTGGTTATCATGGTACCGATTTATTTAATCGTCAGTGCTGTGAGTTACTCTACCGCGCGAGTGCCGGCACGCCACGGGTAGTGAATGTGTTGGCCCATAAAGCGTTAATGCTGGCTTATGGCGAAGGCAAGTCTGCCGTCGAACCGGAGCACATCGCTGCGGCATCTGCCGATACAGAAGCAGCGCAAACGGTGAGCAGTAAGTGGTGGTTTAACCCGCAGAGTAAATGGTTGCTATTAGCGACCACAGTAGT
This sequence comes from Alteromonadaceae bacterium UBA2620, assembly GCA_002339125.1. Taxonomy (GTDB): domain Bacteria; phylum Pseudomonadota; class Gammaproteobacteria; order Enterobacterales; family Alteromonadaceae; genus Alteromonas. Next base: position 3,338 of record DDJQ01000131.1, on the reverse strand, counting down.
AGTGATTGCGATGATTGCAGGGATATGGAACATGAGGGCGACACTGTGAGTGTAGTCAATAAAATGCTGAAAGACTTAGAGAACCGGGAAGCCAGTCAGGCTACGCCGGCTAACTATCAGCCGCCTGCTAAAAAGTCGTCGTCAGTGTTGCGCATTGCTGTCATTCTGCTGCTTGGCGTAATAGCTATTGGCGCCGTTTACTTATGGCCGGTTGCCAACGAGGATACTCACCCACAAAGCCCCTCAGTAGGGCCGATTAACCAGATTGTACCTGATGCCGTGGCCGCCCGGGCAATAGCGCCTGAAGAGCCGGAACCACAAACGGCTGAGCCTGAAGAACCCAGACAGATTATAGCTTCACCAGCTACAAAGCCGCAAAATACCATGGGCGTAATGGATGGTCCGGTCGATATCAATGCGCAACCTAAACGCACCGAGTCCTCTGCCGGTGATCCTCAACCCAGTGCGCTGGCGAGAGTGGCTGCGTATTCAGGTGGCAACGCCACGGTATCAGAACCTTCCCCGGCAGCAGCACCTGAGCCTGATGAAGCGCCCGCTGAGCCGGTGATTAAACCCAGTGCTGCGAATCCGGAAGAAGCCCTTAAAGCGCAAATCCGTCAGGCCCTTAGCCAGAACGATACGCCAATGGCTGTGCAGTTGTTACGTACGCTGATCCGCCAGCAACCTGATAACGTGGCGGCCCGTAAACGGCTGGCCGCCCTGTATTTTAGTGCTGGTCGCACTACCGACGCCCAGCAGCTACTGCAGCAAACCGTGGCGGATATGCCCGCCGACAGCAGTGTCAGACTGATGTATGCGCGCTTGTTGGTGCAGCAAAACGAGACCAAACTGGCGTATTACACGTTGCAGGACATTAATGACTACGCCCAGCCATCCATTGAACTGCTGGGTTACCGGGCATCGCTGGCGCAAAAGCTCGGCCTGCTCGATGACGCGCTGCAAGACTACGCACAACTGGTCTTGCTTGATAGTCAGAATGCTAAATGGTGGCTCGGTCAGGCGGTGGTTGCCGACAAACAGGGTGTTACAGCCCTCGCGCTAAGCAGCTACCGGGAAGCGTTGTCACTACGACAACTTGAGGACGGCATTGAACAATTTATTCGCCAGCGCCTAGCTAATCTGACAGGAGTTTCATCATGAGTGGTGTAAAAGTCAGGCTGGGTGACCTGCTGGTACAGCAAGGGCTGATAGACGAGCCACAACTGATGTCGGCGCTGGCTGATCAACGCCAGACCGGCCGCAAGCTCGGCGCCACGCTGATAGCCATGGAGCTGGTTACCGAAAAGCAGTTGCTGGAATTGCTCTCCACGCACTTAAATGTGCCGCTGATCGACATTGATCACTTTAATGTCAGTCCGGCTGCAGTCAAACTGCTGCCGGAAGTACAGGCCCGTCGTTACCGGGCGCTGGTGCTGGAAGATCGTGGCGATAAATTACTGGTGGGAATGAGCGACCCGGCCGACCTCACCGCCGTGGATAACCTTAGCGAGATCCTGCCCAAACCTATTGAAGTGGCTGTAGTAAGTGAACAGCAGTTGTTTGGCGCTTACGACAGTTTCTACCGGCGTACCGATGAAATTGCCTCTTTTGCCCAACAGCTGGCCAATGAGTACCGCGGTGAGCAGGAATTTGAGCTTACCGCCGGGCTCGAGGATGAGCAGGATACCGCCGTTGCACGCCTGCTGCAGTCGATCTTTGAGGATGCGGTACAGGCCAAGGCATCGGACATACACATCGAGCCTGACGAGCAACAATTACGCATCCGGCAGCGTGTTGATGGAGTATTGCAGGAAACCGTCATCCCGGAAAATAACATTGCCGCAGCGCTGGTATTACGCCTTAAGCTAATGGCTGGTCTGGATATTTCAGAAAAGCGTCTACCGCAGGATGGCCGTACCCAGGTTCGGGTGAAGGGTCACCGTGTGGATGTGCGTTTATCAACCATGCCGGTACAAACCGGTGAAGCGGTGGTCATGCGTTTGCTGGATCAGTCAGCCGGGGTATTAACCCTGGATGAAACCGGCATGCCCAGGCCATTACTCGATCGTTTACGGGTGTTACTGAAACGGCCCCACGGTATGATCCTGGTAACCGGCCCGACGGGTTCCGGTAAAACCACCACACTATATGGTGCCCTGAGTGAATTAAACCAGCCGCAGCGTAAAATCATTACCGTTGAAGACCCGGTTGAATACCGTCTGCCGCGCATTAACCAGGTGCAGGTAAACAGCCGTATCGGACTTAACTTCTCAAGTGTCCTGCGCACCACGTTGCGTCAGGACCCGGATATCATCATGGTGGGTGAGATGCGGGATCAGGAAACCGTGGAAATTGGTTTGCGCGGTGCGTTAACTGGTCACCTGGTATTATCTACGCTGCATACCAACGATGCCGTATCCAGTGCCATTCGTTTGCTCGATATGGGCGCGGCAGGCTACCTGGTCGCCAGTTCACTGCGAGGCATCATTGCCCAGCGCCTGGTGCGGCGGATTTGCGATAATTGCGAGGTAGCGCACCAACCTTCACACGATGAACTGTTCTGGCTCGGGCATATTGATAACAACCTGGATAACGTTACCTTTAAACGGGGTAAGGGGTGTCAGAAGTGTAACCATACCGGTTATCGCGGCCGGATGGGCGTGTTTGAACTACTCGAACTGACCGAGCCGATGATGAATGCTCTGAAAGCCGGTGACACGGTTGCCTTTGGTGAACATGCTTTACGCAGTCCGGGCTATAAGCCGTTGTCTCACGTTGCGCTGACCTATGCCAAAATGGGCCAGACAACGGTAGAAGAGGTACTGAAGCTGGTAGAAATGGTGGCTGAGCTGCCGCAAAGCGACGAGCAGGATGACCAGCCTGCAAAGAGCGATTCTGGCAACAATGGCAATACAGGCGGCCTGAGTCTGGAGGACTTACCGGATGCCTAGGTTCAGTTATACCGGCCGTGAGCCTGGTGGCGAAATGAAAAGCGGCATGCTGGATGCACTTGACGCTAACGCCGCCGCTAAAATGTTGCTGGCGCGCAGTATTACACCGATTTCAATTAACCCGGTAGAAGGCGGTGCGACACAGAGCGAGGTAAAGGTTAATTTCCTCACCCCTAAAGTGAGTCTTGATGAACTGGTGATTTTATCTCGTCAGATGTATTCCCTGACTCATGCCGGTATCCCGATTTTACGTGCGGTAAGCAGTCTGGCCGAATCGTCATCGTCGCTACGCCTGAAAATAGCCCTGACCGATATCATCAGCCTGCTGGAAAGAGGGCGTACGCTGTCTTCGGCCATGCACCAGCACAGTGAAATCTTCGATCGATT
>DDJQ01000069.1 GCA_002339125.1 Alteromonadaceae bacterium UBA2620 | reverse complement strand
GGTCTAAATTGATCGCTTACTTAGCAGTATTGTATATTCGCAGAGTCACGAGAAAATAAATGATATCGAAGTAGTGGATGTCGTCGGTCAAAGGCCCCTGAGTTACTACCGAAAACAACTGGTGGAAACCGAGCTGGCATTTTACGACATGTACAATGCCTTAACAGACCAAAAAGAATTCAAAATAAGATGCAGGATAGAAAAGCCATCAGGTAGCCATATTGCTCGCAAGGTTTGCTATCCGCAATACGAACTCACTGCAATTGCATATGAAACGCAAATCGCCATGATCCCTAAAGCTCAGGAGACACGTGGAATAATCGAGCCACTGCCGACGTCCTCAGGCGTAAAAGTATTGGTTAACAATGAAAAAAGAGCGGCTACCGAGCATTTAATAAAGCTTTTAACTGAAAACCCTGAGTTACTCGAACAATACCAAGCACTAATCACAGATATGAAAAATTTTAAACAGGCGAAAAGCGAACTTCAGCAGGCCAGATCAGACTAATAATGTAACAATGGGATATCGCTCAAAGCGAGGGAGAGATTGGTCGGTGTGAGAGGATTTGAAATTTACCTGATTACACTACATAACAATATATAGTGATACTTCCGTAAGAGCGACACTATATAGCAATACATAGCATTACTTTTGGGGTGCAAAAAAGGGGGCTGGGTGCAGAAATGGGTGCAACTAAACGGATTTTTGGTGCCATTAAGCCGTGTGATTCATCGCATATCTGGGGATGGTAGCTTGACTATTTTACCCCCGTAATAAATCTCAAAACTACATGGTGGACAATAAGCTAGAGATAGCGCTTTGTATAATCGAATTAACCCTTCACCTTGAGCTTCCGGGGCAACTATCTTAACTTTAAATTTGCTTATACCGTGGCCTATTGCAACGCTAATCGAGAGATCGACCAAGCTCGACGCTACTCCTTTTTTGCGCTCTTTAGGATCCACATACAAAAAGAAGAGTTCGCATTCGGACATATCTAGGCTGTAGAAAAAATATCTAAATCCAAGAATCTTATCTTCGCCATCGTTCAATGCGAAGACAAAATGGTGGACACCTCCTCTTTTGAGACTTTCTTTCGGGGCAAAGTCTTTTAAAAACTTCAGATGGGACTCAAAAAACGATTTATATGATTCGAACATCTCTTCAGACATCATGCTAAAAAAGCAATCAGGTACTGAGAAAGCTTCGTAGTAGCGTAGTTTCAAATAATTATCTTCTATACTTGCCTGGAAAACTGTCCTAGGAATCCAACTACCTGTTACTCAACATATTGATCAGCCTGATAAACTCGTCGTTCATTGAATCACTTTTCCAGCGGTTGGCAAACCTGCAAACTACTTAAAGGTTATCTTTCTCGTAGTGACCGTTGCTATCGATCCTATCCAGGGAACAAACAAGCTCTTTGTCACCATCGATTTCGTCCATTTCCAGGGGTAACGCTGTTAGCCACTTTCAATCCTTAAAAGTTAAATAAGCAGCGTTATCCTGCATAATCGATGTTGTGAAGATGCACTTCAGCTTCAGAACCAAGGTAGCTTCTGACCGAAGTAAAAAACGCAGGCCAATGTTGTTGAGTATCTTTGTTAAGTAGTATTCGCGCTAACTTAGTTCGCGCAGCTTCAACTGAAAGACCCGTTTGGATTAATTGCGTTAGTTGCCGGTTTATTTCATCAAGTAAGGTTTTTCTAAAACGGTTTAACCGAGCTGAATCTAACCGCAGTTCAGAAATAGTTGCTGCTGCTTTAGCTGCACTAATTGTCGCGGATTGGCAATTGTGAACATTAACTTTGAGCTTACCGGTGCTACGCTCCGCTGCGAACAACGCCGGAAATGCCGGCAAATGCAAAGGATTTAAAATAATAGCACCCAGATCTTTGTTGCCTTTTGGGACATCACAACTGTGGTCACCGTTACCAAAACGATCAGCTTCTTCAACTATGTTTTTCTGACTTCCGCCATGACAACAACCAAGGAGATTCTGCCAGTCCAAATGCCAGTTATGCGCTATTGTGGTATCTGATTTTGGATGAAAGTGCTCTACCCTAAAGTCCGCCTCACCTTCATGCGTTTTTGGTAGCAGCTTAATTTCACAATAAGCACACAACCCAGCCTGGTCATGCTTTAACTGAGCAGACACCGCCTCTTTTCTGGCTGCAACGCGTTTAAATTGAACCCAGGTATTTGCGCTGTTGCTATTACGATAGGCTTCCAGTAGCTCAGGTTCAGCACCTTTCAGTACTTTTTTCATACTTGCTCGCGTTCCCAGGCTTTTATTTTAATGTCCATATCCAGGCGGGCTAATTCTGGCTCGTACTCTCCACCCCACTCATCCAGATGCTGTCTTAATGTTTCAGCTTCTGGGCTATCCCACTGATCATCTTCAACCAGCTGTTGGTATTTTTTCAAACTCTGCACAATCGGTAATTTTTCAGCGCGGGTACTATGTACACCTAAAACATCTAACAACACCTGCTGTGCTTCTGCGCCTTCAGAAAAATCTATTTCCAACAAGCTGGGTGCATCTTCTTGCCAATCAATAACCCGTAAACACTCTGGTTTGACCGACGAAATCACCTGCGCACTATGGGTTGAAACAATAAACTGAATATTTGGGAAGGTGCGCTGCAAATCGAGCAGAATATGCTGCTGCCAGCCGGGGTGCAGGTGCAAATCTACTTCGTCGATAAGCACTATGCCTGTAGTTGCTAAGGGGTCGAAACTTTGAGGGTTTGCTTCAGCCATTCTGGCGGCAATATCCATTACCATCGCTAAGGTTGTACGAAAACCGTCACTTAGCTGCTCAATACGTAATTTCTTTTTTATGCCATCATCTAGCCAATCAACCTGAATACCTGCAGGCATAACACTTTCAGGGTTGCTAAAAGTTGGCATCATCAAGTCGATTGCACGTCGTATGGCTTTAAGTTCAGGCAATTCAACATCAAATGAGCGTTGCTCTTTCTGCAGTTTGCCTTCTTGCGCCTCAAGGTAATAAAAATACTCTACAAATTTCTTGAAGTTGGTTTTACTCTCTAAACTGCCATTAAATGCATCAAAGCGCGGAAACTCGTTTGCAAAATCACGCTTACGCTGTGGTACATCAAATACCCCTCGGCCAGTGCCATAGTAAATAAATATGGGTAACTCGTAGTTCAAACCGGCATTTTCGGCATCGATAAAGGCATCGACGTAATCATTTAACTGCTTAACGCCCAGCGCTGCTGGCACCTGAGCCGCTGTTTTTTTACTCTTGTCGCGCTTTTCTGTTCTATCCCAGCTAACCCCGTCAAAACTCTCGGCGGTTAAACGCATAAACGCAGGTTTGCTGCTATCGGCAAATACCTGAAAATCATTGTCTTTTGGGTTAATACCATTCACTTTAGGCAAGCGGGTCAAAAACGCGCCAAGTAATGTAGCAATACCATCAAGTACCGACGTTTTACCGGCACCATTGCGCGCAACTAAAACCGTTAACTGTTCATGTAACGGCAAGCGAAAATCAGTAAAGCGGCGAAAATGCTGTAAATGCAGAGTTTTAATTTTCAACAGACTTACCCCGGCCTTTTTTTGTTTGGCTTAACTTAGCACGTTCGTTTTTAATTATCACCAGCAACGCCTCGGCGCTATTCTCCCCACTAATCAGCTCGGGGTTAGCCGCACGCCAATTGGCAGTAAGTTCACCGCGAAAGGCTTTGGCAAGGATGGATTGGGTGAGTTTATTTACTCTTTGTAGTGAAGCATTAGTTTTTTGCTCTATGCTATCAGCGAAAGCGAATAGTTCTTCGACACGACGGATGATTTCATCTTGCTCTTCAATGGTTGGTAATGGAATCGGCAACGAGTTACATGCCGTCTTATTTAAATATTTAACTGTAGTTGACGTCGCCTTACTTTCGTAATATTCAACGTTTGCTCTCACACAATAAGCTAAATATTCTGCTTTGATGTGCGAGTTTACTTTGAAGGCATGAAGTTGTTGATTTATTACGGAACTTTCCTCTAGAACGGCAGAAAGACCAACACGCCCGACGCAGGTCATAATAACGTTTCCCGGTTTTATGATTTTTGCTCTGTATGTAATAACCTCTTCTTCACTTAAACCACTTTCAATCTCCTTGTAGTCAATCCAGATAGATTGTTCGTCAAAGTTCGGCGTTAATAACCAATGATAGCCCCCGGAAAAAGATTTTGGTTTATCTCTGTTTGGTACCACGCATTCACATAACGCTCCTATCCTTATAGGGAGCCAACCTGCTATGTGACTTACAAATTTGCCATTTTCGTCACCTGAGATATCCGGTGACTTATCCATCTTCTTACCAAAGTTTCCCATTGTAAGACCTGTTGAAAACTGTTCTTTGGAAATAGATGCAATATCAACCATTTCTGGTTTAAACTTCTCACGCCACTCCACCGTCAACTTGCCACTGACAGCGGCGGCGAGGACGGATTGGCGGAAGTTTTTTAGAATTTCGGGGATGCGTTCGAGTCGGGCTTTGGTGGTTTCCACCTGAGTCAGCAGTGTGTCGAGCTTGTCGGCGATGACTTTTTGTTCGGCTAAAGAAGCAAGAGGTAGACTTAAATTTCTGATCACACCTAAATTAATTCTTGGACGTGTTGTTCCCTTAACATGAGTTTCTATTTGTTTGATTACTACATCAGAATTCAGTAGGTAAATTAGATAAGGCTTAGCGCATACCTTAAGATTTGGTCTTAGTCTTACTAAATCAGCAACAATGATACCATAGTCAAATGATTCTGGTACCTCACACGCCAAACCCAGTGGGTCACCTAGTTTAGTTATTAAAATATCTCCTCGGACAAAGGTATGCCGGTGAAGTTCTTCCGCCTTTTCTGTAGTTACAAATCTTATATTTTTATCGACAAAATTGAATCTCTTTACGTTTTGTATCCTGGCAATTGGAATACCAGAATATGTGTATTCAGAAGCCTTAAGGTTTGAACCAAATGGTCCATCAACAATATCTGATTTAGGATCAACAACAAACTCTGACCCTGTTACTATTTGCCACTCTTCTGGGAAAGAAGTTAACATCAATTACTTCCTTCTAACGCTGCCAACAAAGCATCCAACTCACTTAATGCGGCCTTCAGCTCTGCTCGGGCTTCCATTGCCAGAGTATCCGGCTCAGGTAAATCTGCCGCATCCACACTGTTTTTATCTTTTAGCCATGAAATATCTAAAGAATCGCCTTTTGTTTCACGTATCCACTTACGACTAAAGCTACGCCATCGGGAGTGCGCCAGGCGGTCATCAATCCCCTGGTTTTCCTCAACGACTTCTTTGTCGACTTCAATTTCCTGAGCATCAAAGCTGTACTCACCTTCTGTGCGTTTACTCGTGCCATCCGAAGATTCGCCAAAAACTTGTTCAAAAGCACCTAAATGCGGATCTTTTCCGAACTCTTCTTGTGCAAATCCAATATCAGCTTTACCAAAGGGTGTGCGCTTACCAAAGCTAGGCATATTGGTACGCAGGTCGTATACCCACACATTTTCAGTGCAATTTTCTTCCTGATGTTTGTTTTTTGCTGAGCCTTTAGTAAAAAACAGCACATTAGTTTTTACGCCTTGAGCGTAAAAAATACCCGTTGGCAGGCGTAAAATAGTATGTAGGTTGCACTTATTCATTAAGTCACGGCGAACATCGATACCTACACCCGCTTCAAACAATACGTTGTCCGGCAGTACTACAGCCGCCCGGCCACCAGGCTTTAAGTTGCGATAAATATGCTGTAAAAATGCCAGTTGCTTATTGGTTGTTTTGTAGGTGAGATCGTCTCTAGTATTGGATGCTTCACCACCTTTACTGGTGCCGAAAGGCGGATTTGCTAAAATAATGTCTGCTTGCTTTAAATCCTTCCCAGCATCACCCAAAGCGTTACCTAGATGCACTACGCCATCTTCATCACCTTCCATTCCGTGCAGTAAACAATTCATTAATGCTAAGCGTCGGGTGTTTGGTACTAATTCCACGCCAACGAAAGCTTTGTTTTTCTGGAAATCAGCTTCTTTGGCAGAAAGATCGAGATAGTTGTCTGTTTGATCACGCATATATTGGTCTGCGGCGACTAAGAATCCTGCTGTACCTACCGCTGGATCTTGTATTACTTCACCAATTTGCGGTCTTATGCAGCGAACCATGCTGTTGATTAAAGCGCGTGGGGTGAAGTACTGCCCTGCCCCGGATTTCGTTTCCGACGCATTCTTTTCCAACAACCCTTCGTACAAATCACCGAGCCCGTCTTTTTGAGCGCTAAACCAATCAATCTGGTCGAGGGTTTTGATCATTTGTTCAAGGTGACGAGGTTCGCGTAGTCGGGTTTGTGCATCAGCGTAGATTGCACTGATAAGTGGATCTTCGTGCACAATGTTACCGTCTGAATCTTTCCCTGTTGAAAGGCTTAATAGAATGCGCTTGTAATCATTTAGCAGGTTGATACCTGACTTTTCGTTAATATCCGTCCAACGACAACCTTGTGGTAAAGGATGACGTTTTAATACGCCAGCTTCGGTGTTTTCATGCACCATTTTAATAAATAACAGAAGTACGAGTTCGGTTACGTAATCTGAATAATTAATGCCGTCGTCCCGCAGTACGTCGCAAAGGTTCCAGAGTTTTTGAACGATGTCGTTGTTGGTCATGTTTGTCTCTTAATGGATTATTTGGTTCTTAGCCGTGTGCTATCAGTACTTTGCACAGCGGTTCGTTAATGTAGTAGTTGGCGCGGCCGATTTTTTGTTTGGTTAAAAAGCCGTGTTCTACTAATTGCTCTAAATATTTAGTGGCAGTTATTCGCGTTACCCCTAGCTCTTCGATGATAAAGTCGATTTTGGTATAGGGGTGATGAAACAGGTTGTTGAGTAAATCCTGGCTATAAATTTTGGGCAGTTGCTCACGAATCCCGTGCTTAACTTCTGCCATCAGGCTTTTCATTTCGGTAATGAGTGAGATAGTGTTTTGTGCTGTGTCGATAACGCCATCAAGCATAAAGGCTATCCAGGGTTCCCAGTTTCCAGTGTCGCGCACGGCTTGCAAATTATTATAGTAATCTGCTTTGTGCTGAATGATAAAACGGCTTAAATACAGTACCGGCAGGTTAAGCAAGTCTTTTATCACCAGGTACAAAATATTCAGGATCCGCCCTGTGCGACCATTGCCGTCGTAGAATGGATGAATACTTTCAAACTGATGATGGATGATGGCCATTTTAACCAGCGGATCTGCATCGCATAATTCATCGTTATTAATAAACTGCACCAGATTATCCATTAGCGCGGTTATTTCGTCGGCATGTTGTGGCGGGGTATACACCACTTCACCCGTACGGGCATTTTTTAAATCCGTGCCGGGTAGTTTGCGTAAACCTGCGTTGTTGTGCTCCAGGTTTTGCTGGATGGCAAGAATGTCACTTAGGCGAATGAGTTTACTTTGCCGTGCTGTTTGAAAGCCCTGCTTTAATGCTACGGCGTAATCCTGCACTTCTTTGGTTGCCGGGCTGGTAATGGCTTCTTCAAATAAGTTGGCTTTATAAAGCTCGTCATGCGTGGTTACAATGTTTTCCACTTCCGAGCTGTCTTTGGCTTCCTGCAAGGCCAGCGTATTGATTAGGATTGCTTCATTGGGAATACTGGCGGCAATACCCTTTAATTCGGCCAGGTATCGGTGAGCTTCAGCCACCTTTTTGAGTACTGCGCGGGTTTCCCACTGCTCTATATTATCAAGTGGTAACAATGGGATAGATGCAGGCATGATTAATATTATGTCCTTATTTATACATGTAGTTCTGTATATATATAGATTTTATAAAAAATTATACATGTGCTGACTAACATGTATAGTTTTTCTGTTTATTTATACATATAAGGTTTATGCACTTTGGGAAGGCCAAATTGCATCACCCAATTCATCCAGTACCGTATCCAGCTGGTTACCCAGGACCTTATCCAGTTGTTTTGCTCCGCCCTGCTCTGCAAATCGGCTGTTTACAAATTCTTTGTCAATAATGACTTCGTGAACCAGTTGTTTTGCCAGGCGTTCAAGCCATTTGCGCTGCGCGGGTAACCAATTATGACTTTCATATATTCGCAGCATTGCCTGTGCAACCCGTTGTTCAAAGGGCACCAATGGCTCGCCGAATGCTGCTCGGCGAATATGGCCAATGATGCTTGCTGCAATATCCTGGTTAGTTTGGTTACGCACCGCACTTTGTAGTTTTGCTTCGGAGTATCCTGCACCATCAAGCATTAGCTTAATTTCTTTTAGTTGATCGCGAGTCAGATCCCGGGGTTTATTTACCACTACAGCAAGGGCTGCACTTTGGTTAAGCTGCTCTTTTATAAACTGGTTAAAGCTGTCGAGGTAATCTTCAGGCTTTTGATGTACGCCATAGCTTTGGGTGCGTTCTCTTATCTCATCATGATGTTCCGAAATTACTGGTTGGCGTTCACTACCGAGTAACTCATTCACTTCTGCTAGCTGATTTATCAAACCGCTATGTGTTGTAATAAAAGCCGCGGCTTGCTTAGGCCCAAGCTCGTGTAAATGTTTATGCAAGCTTTTGGGCTCAACGCCCCATAAACCGTGTAATTCATCCAGTTTTTGCTTGAGTGCTGGTTTGCTTTCAGCTTTTTTACCGGCTTTTCGCAATACGCGCATCACTTTTTGGCTGAGTTGACTTAGCACAACATCAGCATGGCTCTGCTCGGGCGCTTCACCAGGAGCATTTAATGCGCGTTCCAATTGTTCCGGGTTAGTGATTTCGTCTACCAATTGCTCCAACGTAATGTTGGGATCTTTAACCAACGGTTTCATGGTATTAACGTCGGCCAACGCGGCATAAATATCCACCGGGTCGTAAATTCTAAATACTGTTTTACCAATGTCATCACAGCGGCGTGTGGCGCGGCCGATCATCTGCTCATACAAAACCCGAGACTTAACCCTGCGCATAAACACAAGATTACAAATTTTAGGGACATCGATACCGGTAGTCAGCAGATCAACAGTAATAGCAATATTTGGATAGCGTTCGTTTTTATACTGGCGAATGAGCTGCTCTACTTTGTCGCTTTGCCCGGTGATTTTAGCGACTGCCGCTTGGTTATATTCACCGTTATAAAGGTCTTTAAACGCTTCATCTAATAACCGTTTCACCATATCAGCATGCAGGTCTGTAGCACAGAAGATCATGGTTTTCTCATCGCCAAAGGGATCAAGTTCCTGAACCAGTTGCTGACAAATCACTTTGTTAAAGCTTTCGTTGATCACTTTGCGGTTAAAAGCATCCACTTCAAAGTTCAGTTCATCGTCCAGCTCTGCACTCTGTACTTCACCAGTTTGAGTATTAATCGCGTTGACTTTGTCGCCCTTGGCAAATTTAATCCCGTTTTGAGTGAGTAAGGTTTCGTATCGGATAGGCGGTTCGTGATCTATCAGCCAATCATCCGCTACCGCTTCCCGGTATGAATAGGTATAAACGGGTTTACCGAAAATTTCGCTGGTGTGTTTTGCTGGCGTTGCGGTTAAGCCAATTTTAACGGCATCAAAATAATCTAGCACCCGGCGGTAACTAGAAAGATACTGACTTGCATCCCGTGTAGCGAGTTCGCCTTCGGTCATTTCCTGGTCGAGCGTATACCCTCGGTGGGCTTCATCAATAATAATGCAATCAAACTGGTCTAACGGAGGCGGGTTATCGCTCATAAAGATGCGTTTCACCATGGCCTGTACAGTTGCTACCTGCACGCGCGTTTCAGCCTCAGCTGCCATATCTCCCAGTTCTGCAACATTATAGATTTTAGATAAGGTATGATTTTGTTCTAATGGTGCCTCATTAAAGGCGTCGATAGCTTGCTGACCCAGTGCGGTGCGATCTACCAGGAATAAAATACGCTTAAATCGCTCTGCCTTTAAAAACCGGTACATCAAACCGATGATGGTGCGCGTTTTACCTGTACCGGTAGCCATAGCTAACAGTGCAGTGCGTACTTCTTTCGCTAACGAATTTTCCACCGCAATAATGGCTTTTTGCTGATAGTCACGCACTTTTAAATAGCCAAAGGGCTCGGCTTTTAACTTTTTCTCAGCCTCTTCTTTACTGCGTTTGAGTTTGTCGATCAAGCCTTCAGGCGTATGAAACTTTGGCAGTGCACGTTTAGTATTTGCTTGGTCGCGAACATCCCGAAACCAGGTTCCAGATTGTTCAGCCAGTTGGGGAACGTAAGGGCGACCATTGCAGGAATAAACAAAGGGGATTTTATAATGGCCATCATGCTCATCAGGCCACGCGATTGTCATTCCTGCTAATTCCCATGCACTTTGCATTGGAGGTGAGATACTAAAACCTTTACTGTAACGTTCTGCCTGCGAAATTTTTCCTGCTATGTTGGCGTTTTCTTTCTTTGCTTCAACCACTGCCATGGGCGTTAAACCTGAAAAAAGCACATAGTCTGCTCTACCTTTTTCACCGTTATGCTCGGTAGGCCATTCAGCGACAGCAATATTCTTGCCTTTTTCTGGTCGAGCCCCGCTTTTATAGATAAGCGCTTCGCTATCGGCAGTCCAACCCGCTTCTACTAATTGCTGATCAATTAAAATGCGGGTTAACGCTTCATCCAATACAATGTGTTGCGTTGCCGCTTGTGTATTTTTGTTTATCTGGCTGCGTTGAGTAGTTTGCGTTTTCTCATCAGCCGCCGCTAACTGATCCTGAAGTGCCTTTATCTTTGCTTCGTAATCTTTACGTTGCGCTAGTAATGCCTCTTCATGTTCAGACGCTTGTTTCGCCAGAGAACGAGATTCTTCGTCCATTGCCAGTGCCAACGCTTCATATTCTGCTTTTTCTTTGGCTACGAGATCATGAAGCTGATTGCTCGAATCCAGGTCAACATTGGCTTGTTCTAAATCACTTTTTAGCTTCGCAATTTCAGTTTGTAACTGACGTAACTGTTCGCTGGGGTCGGCAGGTGGAATAAAAGGACCAGGTTTAAATTGAACCCCACTCCGGCCAAAAGACTGGTGAAACCATATGGCCAATTTGCGGGCAACCACCAAACCATTTATGGCTTCTTTGTGTTGAGTTCTGAAAGTATGGGTTGCTTTATTGCCTTCCATTCTGAGGGTATGGAATAACTCCCTGACTACCGGCTCTAGTTTTAGCTCCCGGTTTATCTTATAGATCAAATCAGCCTGGGATGTCTTATCGTCAAACTCAATTCCAACCAATGCTGCAATGTGCTGTGCCAGTGCTTCACCCAGTTGCCTAAGTTTCATTAACGTTGTATTGGGATCGCTTGAGAACGCTCTTTCAGCAGAGAAGGCGATTTCCACAAAAAGCGAGTCATGCTCTTGTAGAAACCCGAAGTTGCCTTGCTGGATAGAGGATGCCATGATTACGAAACTCCATTTCACCTGCTATCTGACTTTCAATGAAATTAGCCTTTCAAATAAAAAATCAGACTTGAATCATCAATTTCTGCCAAACCAACCATTTAAACTACTTTTTGGCCGATCTGAACAATATTAAAACTATACTAAAGATTAACACAACTAACTAATCTAACTATGTTTAATTGAACGAATCAACACAATTGATTGGGAAAAATTTAAGATTCTATAAACACTTTGAGAGTAATGAAAAAATTCTGAGTACGTCTTTTCCGGGACAAACAACCACTCGAATGTTATTGCTCAGGTTGTATAAAAAATAAACTCATCTAATATAATTCTGAAAATATATTGGAAGGGAATCACAATAATGAAAAGACAACTGTTGTTTTTAATCAAAGCCTTCACTGCTTTAGGTACTTTATTTATTTTCGCAGTATGTAACGCATATGAAATTGGGATGCGCGCACTACCACATGAAGATAAAGGCTATTACTTTACGACGTCTGACGGAGGCAGCTTAATTGGCGAATATGAAAGAAACCACGAGAGACTAACTGCATTAGCCTTACAGTGCCTTTATGAAGCAAATAATTCAGAAGGTACATTAGAAAAAATGCCTAAAGATTGTGCAGACTATAAAAGCATTGATACCGAACTTTCATTATTTAGCAATGAATTGACCCCCTCTGACGCCCCCCTATTTAAATATCGGGATCTTGTATCTTTTGTGCGATGGCCAGATGATCCAATACGATTCATCCACAAAGGCGGGGCCTCTGCCGCTACATTTGGGGCTTTAATTAAGCAAGGTTGTAAGAAATTTTTCGAGGATAAAACAAAGGCCCCTTCTAAAACGGGAATATTCAACGGTGGTTTATTTTGTGTTTCGCACTTTGGCAAGCTTCAATTTTTACATTCCATGGCAACTGATTTTGGCGAGCCACCAAAACAAACTAGACATTTAATATGGCAATGGGCGAATTATGCTTTTGAACTTTCGACGAGTTCAACGTTGTGGGATGAAGAGTATTGCGACTATTGGCAGAATTACCCCAACAGCCCTGAACAAAGAGATCTTGGAGAGGTTATGCTAGAAGACAGCATGTTGGATGACTCACCATGTAATTCAGGGTTCAACCCCTACTATTATACCAACTGGTTTAGACCTCTCTTTGGATATGAGAAAGTCGATAAATATTGGCAGACATGGCGATTAGGTATTACTTTCAACTGGAGTTGTACAACATTATACGGCGGCGCAAAGCTATGCCCAGCCTTTGTCGACCAACAAACTAAAAATAGACCAAAGAAAATTCAGTCTATACAAATGTCGGCATTAGGTTCAATTATTCATATGATTCAAGACTCGTATGCAAATGGGCATACAGAACGAGATAATTCCGGTCTCGAGCCAAAGGTAAGTTTAGGCAGAGTGATTGCTTTTAGGACTTATTTAGGACAAGACAAAGACAAACATGCTATAAGCGATAAATGGCCTACGTTTGATGATGTTGGACCATCTGTCGATCCAATTACCGCTGTTGCAAAGCTAGTTTGGTTACATAACCAGGTTTCACAAGGCAAGTCTGTTTCGAATAAATATAATGTCGATAGCATACTTCAACGGGTTTATGGCGATGTTAAAGAGACCGATGAAACAGCTGGTCCTGGAAGATTGTATGCAGAATAAACTGGGGTAAGGAATTGGTCGGTGTGAGAGGATTTGAACCTCCGACCCCTGACACCCCATGACAGTGCGCTACCAGGCTGCGCTACACACCGACCGAAAGAGCCGCTAAGTGTACTCATATTTTGTCTGATTGCAACGGTTACGCCATACAATTATCAGGCTTTTGTTCTGGTTGTCGAAAATTCCATCAGAGTACAGACTTCACTTTCAATAACGCGGTAATCAATATCCGCTATTCAGTGTTGGTAATGGTATTAAACACAACTTCGCGAACCTCGTTAAACGCCTCGAAGACTTGGTCATTAGAAACATCATTGCACATCATGGCAAAAGATAGCGATAATTCAGGATATCTCGCAAAATAGGTAGCGGTACCTAACCACCCTCCCGAATGTGAGTATGCCTGAAAACCTTTAAACGTATGGATAAACTGCCCATTACCATAGAATACACCTTCTCCGGCTTGCAGCTGACTGTTCGGCGTATTCATGGCGTTGATCAATGTCTGGGGTGATTTACCAATTTTCGGCTGCAGAAAATTATCACTCCAGCGCAATAAATCATCTAAATTAGTGTGTAAGCCCCCATCACCAACCCAAAATAAATTCGTCATATCAGTAACATAGCTGCCATTTTCTAGCTGCTTGTAGCCATAAGCACGATTCTTAACAATTTCCACGGGATTATCGCTAAAGAAGGTGTGTTTCATGTTGAGTGGTTTGAAGACATATTGATGGCTAAACTCTCGAAGTGTCTGTCCTGAAACCTCTTCAACAAGCATAGACAGTAAGAAATAGGCAAGATTGCTGTACTGGAATTTCTGTTTTGGTGGCATGGCTAGTGGTACTCGCTTTACCACATCATAAAATTCACTGATGGTAAGGTAATCTTCATTACCTAAACGAAAATCGCCGCCTGCGGCAGACTTTAACCCTGTGTTGTTCTCTGTTTTGCTCCCTTCGTAAGAATCAGCGATAAGATCATAGTCGCCCATACCAGAGGTATGACCTAACATTTGCCGGACGGTTACGGTATGGCCATAGTCTCGCAATGCAGGTAAATAGATATGAATGTCCTGGTCGAGATCAATTTTGCCCTGCTCGGCCAACATCAATACAGCAATGGCAGTAAATTGCTTGGAAACCGACGCCATTCGGTGCACCTGATTTCCATCTAGCGGCACGTTCAGTTCAAGGTTAGCCAGTCCGTAGCCCGCTTTATGTAAAAATTTTCCCTTGTGCATTATTCCCAAATTACAGCCTGGTGCCTCGGCATCTATAGCGGACTGCATGAGTGCATCAATTTCTTTGGCTATGTTCTGCTAAATTGTTGCTATACTGTATATGAATACAGTTATTGAGGGTTGATCATGCTCCCAGCACAATTT
>DDJQ01000027.1 GCA_002339125.1 Alteromonadaceae bacterium UBA2620 | reverse complement strand
CAGGCGCTCCTGGATGAAGCATCGTTAGCCGCCTGCATGGCGTATGTTGACTTAAATCCAGTACGTGCCTGTTTGGCTGATACTCCAGAAGAATCAAACCATACCAGCATTCAAAAACGCATCAATGCGGCCAAATCGAATCGACAACCCGCTCAACTACTTCCGTTTGCGGGGAACCCATGTAACACAATACATGACGGTTTGCCTTTTCAGCTACAGGACTATATTGAATTGGTGGAACTGTCAGGTCATCATATACAACCCAACAAGAAAGGCAAAATTGATGATTCAGCTTCACCCATTCTTACCCGGGTTGGACTCGCGAACAATGATTGGAATGAGATGGTAACCGGTATCGAGACAGCGTTTAAATCATCGGTAAGCCTTGACAAATTAATCAGGCGACGCAGGAAATATGCAGACTGCGCTTAGAGCTTTCATGCTCTTTTAAGCCAAACTTTATTATTACAGCAACACCATTTCATTCCTTATCACCAGACATTTAGCGAAAAGCGACTGTCGGACATTCAACAGGCTTCCCACGCATTTGAAAGACAAACTTCTCTAATTTCACTCTCTGAAATATAAAAAATGCAGAAGTAACTGCCTGATTCATAGAGCTGAAGCTACATAACCTTGAGTATTGAAAGAGTGCCTGTCCATGTCAAAAAAGCTCTTATCGCTGATAAGCGGTAACCACTTTTCCTTTTTTGTTAAGCATTTCCAAGGCGTTACCGTTTATCCGGTAACGGCGTTTGGTGTTGGCGCCATTGTCCCATTTCACTAGCAAGACACCGTCTTCAACGGTCCAGGTGCCTGTCCTTACCTCGCTATCTGGGGCAGAGCCTTGCTGACCCTCTAGTGCCTTTTCTACCACTGTTTCCGGGCCCATATACATCTGGCCGCTGTCTAAAAAGAGGTAGGTAAACCGGCTGTTAACCATCTTGCCGCCAATGGGTAGGGGAATACTCTCACCGTACCAATAGCCAAATAAGGCAGAATCCAGATTGTTAGTCTGCTGTTCGTCTGCATGTGCCTGTCCAGTTAAGTTATGTGCCTGTCCAGTTAAGTTAGTTAAGTTAAAGTTTAGGCAAGCTGCCAGTATTAATACGGATAATAGGTATTTCATTGTGACTTCCTGATCGTCGATTCCTTGTGTTGAGTATTAATTAAACAGCAAATACGTACGATGCGCTACCGGTAAGTGAAATTCCGCCGTCTGGTAGCGATTGCAAATGCACCGCCGCGCGGGCATGATGAATTGAAGCTCACTCACAGGGAGAGTTGCTATGGCAGAATATCGCTACACACTCGGCCAGCTCACGTATCGGTTTAAGGATTTAGCCGAGGTGATGGCAAAAGCCTCACCACTGCGCTCCGGCGACCAACTGGCCGGTGTGGCTGCGGCCACTGCGGAAGAACGAGTGGTAGCGCAAATGGTCCTGGCCGAACTTCCCCTGAGCACTTTTTTAAACGAAACCGTTATTCCCTACGAGCAAGATGAAGTAACGCGACTGATCATTGATACCCATGACGCCGAAGCGTTTGCTCCGGTGGCCGGTTTAACCGTGGGTGAGTTACGCAATTGGTTATTGCTTGAGTCCACCGATGCCACTGTGTTGCAGGATGTGTGTCTGGGCCTGACCCCGGAGATGGTAGCCGCGGTGAGCAAAATTATGCGCAATCAGGATCTGATTCTGGTGGCCCGAAAATGTGAGGTGATCACCGCATTTCGCAACACCATTGGCGTGCCTGACCATTTTTCTACCCGCTTACAACCCAATCACCCCACTGATGACTTAAACGGAATCGCGGCATCAATTTTTGATGGTCTGATGTACGGAAGTGGTGATGCGGTAATTGGCATTAACCCGGCAACCGACAATGTGGCGCAAACCATAAAGCTGCTCAACATGCTCGATGAACTGATCAATCAGTACGACATTCCCACCCAGTCCTGCGTGCTGACCCATGTTACCAACACCATTGAAGCCATCGAGCGCGGCGCGCCGGTCGATTTAGTGTTTCAGTCGATTGGCGGCACCGAAGTGACTAACAGTAGTTTTGGCGTCTCTCTGGCTATTTTGCAGGAAGCTCGCGAGGCTGCGTTATCACTTAAGCGAGGGACGGTAGGCGACAATGTAATGTATTTTGAAACCGGCCAGGGCAGCGCGTTATCGGCCAATGGCCATCACGGGGTCGATCAGCAAACCTGTGAGGCCCGGGCTTATGGCCTGGCCAGAGTTCTCGACCCGCTGCTTATCAATACCGTGGTGGGTTTTATCGGGCCAGAATACCTGTTTGATGGCAAACAGATTATCCGGGCGGGTTTAGAGGATCATTTTTGTGGCAAGCTGTTAGGTTTACCCATGGGCTGCGATATCTGCTACACCAACCATGCCCAGGCTGACCAGAATGACATGGATAACCTGCTCACCTTACTCGCCAGCGCTCATTGCCAGTTTATCATGGGTATCCCGGGCTCCGACGATATTATGCTGAACTACCAGACCACGTCGTTTCATGACGCGCTGTATATTCGTCAGCTGTTCGGCGCTCGCCCGGCGCCTGAATTTGATACCTGGCTAAAGCAACAGAAAATCTTCACCGATAGTGGCAATCAGCTATTAGCCGAAAAACTACCGGGCCGGTTTGCCGCGGCGCTGCCGCACAACGGAGGTAAGCCATGAGTAACCAGGAACAACACCTGCACACCGATACCTGGCAACAGTTACGCGAGCTAACCGCAGCACGGATCGGACTTGGCCGGGCCGGTACCAGCCTGCCCACCAGTGAATTACTTAAATTTCAGCTCGCGCATGCCCAGGCCATTGATGCGGTACACAGCCCGTTAAACGGTGAACTGTTATGTGAGCAACTGGCAGCGCTGAGCTATCAGCAACAACCGTTAACACTCCAAAGCGTGAAAAGCGAGGCGGAGGGCCGCCTGGTGTATTTACAGCGTCCTGACCTGGGCCGAAAGCTAAGTGAAGCAAGTACTTACTCTTTGCAAAATCTGCGTGAAAAAGAATCATTCGATCTGGCTATTGTGATTGCCGATGGGCTCTCGGCCACTGCGGTAATGCAGCAAAGCGTACCGTTTTTAACGGCTTTACTGACTCAGCTGGAAACCAGCCAGCCAGCATGGACCCTGGCACCAGTTACGGTGGTTGAACAGGGCAGGGTCGCCATCGGTGACGATATTGCCCAGGCGCTCAATGCGCAAATGGTGGTGGTGCTGATAGGTGAGCGGCCGGGCTTGAGTTCTCCGGACAGCCTGGGAATTTACCTTACCAGGGAGCCAAAGCGCGGCTGTGACGATGCAAAACGTAATTGTATTTCTAACGTGCGCCCTGAGGGGCTAGCCTCGGAAAAAGCGGCCACACGTTGCCTGTATTTAATGGAAAACGCCCGGGCTAAACAGCTGACGGGCGTTGGCCTGAAAGACCGCTCCGAAGACAATGTGCTCACCGATGAGTCGGGGCAAGGCGTCTTTTTACTGGCTGATAAAGCGCAATAAGCGCCAGGTTAGGCTATAGCGCTCCTGGCTAGAGTACGAATAGCAATGCCGGCGGCGGTGGTGCGATTTTCGACCCCAAGTTTTACAAAGACCTGTTCCAGATGTTTATTAACTGTGCGCGCGCCAATGTCGAGGATCTGGGCTATTTCCTTATTGGTTTTGCCGTTGGAGAGCCAGAATAGCACCTCAGATTCCCGGGTGGTCAGGCCAAGTTCATCGCGCAGGGTTTGCTCGCCGGAAACCGCTTCCCTGACCTGACTTATTCTGAAGGTAAAGTCGCCATTTTCACGGCGCGACAACAGCGTTAATTCGCACTCGCCGCCATCGTAGCAAATGCGCTGGGGGTCATTCTGTTGGGTCGACAACCCAATCATCGCGGTCACTGTTGGGACCAGGTGTTGTTCAAACCAATCATCCGACTGTGGAATCGCCGACAAAAAATCGTGCGTTTGTGGTGTCGCCCACAATAACTCTGCGGCACCGTTAACGGCAAACAGCTTTTGACCGACCGAGTCCAGCGCATGCTGGGCACTGGAGGTGACCTTAGCGTTACCCGCATGAATTTTTATGCGTGCTATGAGTTCGTCAGGGTTGACCGGTTTAACAATATAATCCACGCCACCGGCATTAAGCCCTTTAAGGGTACTGTCGCTGTCGGTGAGGCCGGTCATAAAAACCACCGGAATATGTTGTAACAGACGGTTTTGCTTAAGCTTGAGACAGGTTTCAAAACCATCCATTTTGGGCATCATGGCGTCGAGTAATATGATATCAGGCTTGATTTGTTCGGCGATGGTGATAGCCTGCTGACCTTCAAGAGCCACCAGTGTGCTGATCCCTTCCTTTTCAAGAATGTCGTTAATCAGACTCAGAGAGTCCGGCGAATCGTCCACTACTAAAACCGTATACATAGGTGGTAAAGACTGTCTATCCTGGGCGCTATTGGTACCTTGTAATTTAATACTACACTGTAATTCCCGGCAGATCGACACTCCGCTTATCATGCGCTCAACAACCATTTTACCCCCCTGAATACGCCATTTGACGTATACATTGCCAAAACCAACCTGACTATGATCAGCTTTCGATACCCTTTTTCAGGGCACAGTGGATTAAGTGTTTAAATGACTATTGGGAGATAACATGGGACGGACAATCTATCGTGCCAGCTTGATAGCGATTGGTATAGCCGCGATCATGCCACAAAAGCAGGCCTTGGCCGCAGTTAAAATTGAGTTTGGTGACAATCAGTTTGTTAGTGTGGGAATGGGGATACGGGGCGCATTTCGCTCGACGGAAAACGCAGACAACAACGGGGATCGAAGTAATGATTTCTCCCTGGATAGCGCGCGTTTGTATATCGCCGGGGCCGTAAACGATAAAATCAGCGGTATTTTTACCACCGAAAAATCTGGTGGTAATGACACTATGCAGGTTATTGATGCGGCCGGAATCTTTAAGCTGACGCCAGATATAGAAATCTGGGCCGGCCGGTTTTTATCACCCGGCAGTCGCGCGAACCTGGCAGGCCCGTATTATTCCCTTGGTGGCGACTACTGGCAAAACATCGCTGCACGCTATGGCTGGAATGGCGGAACCATTGGCCGGGACGATGGTGTGGCCGTGGTTGCAAAGGCCTTTGACCAACGGCTGGTGTATTCTTTTGGTGCCTTTGACGCCGATAAAATATTTCATTTCAGCGGCGTCAATGACGTTGCCGATAATCCCGAGCAAAGTGATGCGCTTATGTACGCCTCACGTCTTCAATATAGTTTTTGGGATAAAGAGCCGGGCTATTATGGCACCGGTAATTATCTGGGTAACAAGGATATTTTTACTGTTGGGATCGCCTATCGGCAAAAAAGCGATGGCGCGGCTTCGCCAGCCGCAGTGGGCGATTATAGTCAGTTAACCATTGATTTATTGATAGAAAAAAGAATCAGCGGCGGGGCGGTATCGCTTGAAGCTGCATACTTTGATTACGATACCGGCGATGTTTTTTTGAGTGAGCAGGGGCGTGCTTACTCGGTTGGGCTGGGGTATATCTTTGCTCAGCAGGTCGGTTGGGGGCAATTTCAGCCTTATGCCCGGTATCAGAACTTTGCCGCCGATACGGATATCACAACAGCGCGCACCGATGTGGGCGTAAACTATATCATTGATAGCTACAATGCCCAGGTCGGAATAGGTTACGCTAACCTGGATGTTTCACAGCAAAGCAGTGCAGACAGCATAACGGCAAGTTTGCAATTACAGTTCTAAGTATATAAGCGCTTGTGTTGCAGGTAGTTAAAGAGGGAGCAGGGCTCCCTCTCATTCTTCATCAACCTGAATCCGCTGTGTTACACCATGGGTTATTTAGTAGACTTATGGCGCAACTGCCTGAAGCCCCACCAGGCCAGACAGGCGACCAAAGCAATGAGCAGACCGTAAAACACTACATGATAAAATGCATGGGCATTGTCGGATAAAAAGTGGTCGTCATGGGCTAACGCCAGTGAGGAAAAAATTAAGGTTAAGAATGTCATTAAGTATTTCATACAGGTTCCTGTTTTATGATTTTACGAGCATGCCTTCCACCTCAATGAACTTTATAATTTCATTCAGGCCCTGACCAGCTTTAAGGTTAGTAAATACAAAAGGTTTATCACCACGCATTCTGCGCGTGTCGTTATCCATCACTTCCAAAGAAGCGCCTACCATGTCTGCAATGTCGATTTTATTAATGATCAGCAGATCGGATTTGGTGATCCCTGGCCCGCCTTTCCGCGGTATTTTATCTCCAGCCGATACGTCAATCACGTAAAGAGTTAAGTCGGAGAGCTCCGGACTAAAGGTGGCACTGAGATTGTCACCGCCACTTTCTACCAGCACAAAATCGAGATCGGCGTGCCGGGATTGAAGTTCGTCGATGGCAGCGAGGTTCATTGATGCATCTTCACGGATCGCTGTATGCGGACATCCACCGGTTTCAACGCCGATAATGCGATCTTCCTCAAGCGCGCCGTGGCGGGTAAGAAACTGTGCGTCTTCATGAGTGTAGATATCGTTGGTGACCACCGCCATGTTGTATTTGTCACGCATGGCCAGGCACAGTGTTCGGAGTAATGCGGTTTTACCAGAACCAACCGGCCCACCAACGCCAACTCTAAGAGTTTGTTTTTGCATAAATAAAGTCCTTAAGATCGAAATAATCGTGAATACTGTTGTTGGTGCCAGGCACTTGCCATCGCCATGGAAGGCAGTGACTGTCCTATTTCATTTAATTGTGACTGTCCAGATTCGTTAAGAGCGATGCTGGCGCTTGTTGTCAGGCATGTTTGTATTTGTCCGGCAAGGCGAAATAGCAGGTTCTGGCCATCGGTCTGACCCAGCGGAATAAGCTTGGTGCCTGCAGCGACCTGAGCGTCGAGTAACGTCCAGACATAGCCGCTTAATGTTGTGTTGCGGGGTAAACCAAACAGGTGAGCAGCCAGCGCAAACTGACTGATAAAGCAGTCTGCGTGCACGTTGCCAAGCCACTGCGCTGCAACCCCTGTCGGTTTGTCGCTCAGGTTGTTCAGCAGGCGTTTGAGTGCTTTTCCCATCGCCTGTTCGGCAAGTAATATCTCGGCACTTTCCCGGGTTGCGGCTACCCAGGCATCCTGTTCTTCAAAGGTTTTACTGCAACCGCTGCTAACGGCATCGTACTGGGCCCCAAGTAATGGTAAATCGGTGTGGCTCACACTGGTTTGCAAAAACACCCTCAGCCAGTCATGCAGTGCCTCTGCCGAGTCAATCCAGCCGCGTTCTACCGCTTGTTCCAGGCCCTGGGAAAACGAGAAGCCGCCCACCGGCAGATTCGCACTACACAGTTGTAACAAGCGGGCGCTTTGCAGCGCGGCGGTATCAGTCATGGTGGTGATGGGCGTGACCACCGTGCTGGTAGGCGCCATTTTCGGGTTCGAATACTGCCGGCGTATCGTCGGTTGTAAGTTGGTACATACTTACCAGTTCGGCAAGAACATGATCCGGTTTAAACCTAAGCCAACGTTCACCTACCTGCAGCCGGGTGTGCCGATTACCCAAGTGGTAACACACTTTGGCAAACATGTGCCAGTCATCCGTTGATGCTGTGACCACGGGTTCCAGAGCGCCAGTTACCTGAATGACCTTACCGCAGTCACTTTTGAGACATTCACCTACCAACAATGGTTTACCCCGTTCAATAAAAATACCGGCCGGGCAGCCGTTGTCGGTGGTGATTTTAATTCGCGCCTTTTGGCGGGTATCGAAGTCCAGGGTGACCGTGTCATCGGCGCGACCGTGAAAATGTCCCAGACGTTGCGTAATGGTTAGCATAATCGTTCCTTAAAACAAGCTGTAACGTTGTGCCAGTGGCAGTACTTTCATGGGTTCACAGGTCAGCAACTCACCGTTGGCTCTGACTTCATAGGTTTGGGCATCAACCTCAATATGTGGTTGCCAGTTGTTGAGTAACATATCCTGCTTGGTGATTGTACGGGTGTTTTTACAGGCGGCAAGATGTCGGCGAATACCGTATTTTTGGGCAATATCATTGTCGATGGCGGCCTGCGACACAAACGTAGTAGATAACTGCGCGGCCGCCGCGCCATAACTGCCAAACATCGTCCGGTAATGCACCGGCTGTGGCGTAGGAATGGAGCCATTCACATCGCCCATTGGCGCCGCAGCAATAAAGCCGGATTTGAGGATCAGGCTGGGTTTAATGCCAAAAAACGCCGGTTTCCATAATACCAGATCGGCCATTTTGCCAATTTCGATGGAGCCAACGTGATCGGCGATGCCATGACTAATAGCCGGATTGATGGTGTATTTAGCCACATAGCGACGTGCCCGGTAGTTATCGTTAAGCTCGCTGTCTTCTGCCAACGGGCCTCGCTGTACTTTCATCTTATGGGCGGTTTGCCAGGTGCGACAAATCATTTCGCCCACGCGGCCCATCGCCTGGCTATCGGAGGCTATCATACTGATTGCACCCAGATCCTGCAGAATATCCTCGGCGGCAATACTTTCTTTACGGATCCGTGAGTCAGCAAACGCCACATCTTCTGGGATGGCCGGATCCAGATGGTGACAAACCATCAGCATATCGAGATGCTCATCGATGGTATTTACCGTGTACGGCCGGGTGGGATTGGTGGACGACGGTAACACATTCGCTTCACCACAGGCGCGAATGATGTCTGGCGAGTGGCCCCCGCCAGCGCCTTCGGTGTGATAGGTATGAATGGTACGACCTTTAAATGCGCCCAGGGTATCTTCCAGAAAGCCCGCCTCGTTTAAGGTATCGGTGTGGATAGCAATTTGTACATCGTAACGTTCTGCAACACTGAGACAGTTGTCTATGGAGGCCGGTGTAGTACCCCAGTCTTCATGCAGCTTTAAGCCACATACCCCGGCTTTTATCTGTTCTTCAATGGCGATGGGCAGGCTGGCATTACCTTTGCCCAGAAAGCCAAAATTCATTGGCATATCCTGAGTAGCCTGCAGCATTTTCTCGATATTCCACGGGCCCGGCGTACAGGTGGTTGCATTGGTACCTGTGGCCGGTCCGGTGCCGCCACCAATCATAGTGGTGACACCGGACATCAGGGCTTCTTC
Source organism: Alteromonadaceae bacterium UBA2620 (assembly GCA_002339125.1). GTDB lineage: Bacteria > Pseudomonadota > Gammaproteobacteria > Enterobacterales > Alteromonadaceae > Alteromonas. The sequence goes on along the minus strand of DDJQ01000027.1, from coordinate 12,387 downwards.
GATTTGTTGCGGGCAAATAAAGTGAATGTGGGCATCAATTCCACCGGCGGTAAGGATTTGTCCTTCGCCAGCAATAATTTCGGTGCCGGGGCCAATTTTAATGGTGATGCCATTCTGCACATCCGGGTTGCCGGCTTTTCCAATCGCTTCAATGCGGCCGTGCTTTATGGCGACATCGGCTTTAACAATCCCCCAATGGTCGAGAATCAGGGCATTGGTGATTACCAGATCCGGGGTTTCGGCACAACTAAACTGGCCCTGGCCCATGCCATCACGAATAACTTTGCCGCCGCCAAATTTTACTTCGTCGCCATAACGGGTGTAGTCTTTTTCTACTTCGATAAACAGCTCGGTATCGGCCAGTCGCACCCTGTCTCCGGTGGTTGGGCCAAACATATGTGCATAGGCGTGACGATCAATTCTGGCCATCTTCTTCCTCCAGTGAGCCCATAATAGCTGCTCTGAATCCATAAATAGTTCGATTGCCGCCAAAAGGCACCAATGCAACGGTGCGTTGCTGGCCTGGCTCAAAACGCACGGCAGTTCCGGCGGTGATATCCAGACGTAACCCCTTACATTGCTCGCGGTTAAACTGCAGGGCCGGATTGACCTCGTAAAAATGGTAATGAGAGCCGACCTGAACAGGCCGGTCACCACTGTTAATAACGGTAATTTCAGTGACCGGCAGGCCGGCATTTAACTCAATATCACCGTTATCGGTAATAATTTCACCCGGGATCATAGGCGCTCCTTAAACGATTGGGTCGTGAACGGTGACTAGCTTGGTGCCGTCCGGGAAAGTGGCTTCTACCTGAACATCATGGATCATGGCGGCGACGCCTTCCATTACCTGCTCGCTACTGAGTACGGTGCGGCCATAATCCATTAATTCTGCCACCGTCTGACCGTCTCTGGCGCCTTCGAGAATAGCCATTGAAATAAACGCGACCGCCTCGGGATAATTTAGCTTCAGCCCTCTGTTAAGTCGGCGTTCGGCGACTAATCCCGCCGTAAACAACAGTAATTTATCTTTTTCTCTAGGTAATAATTCCATGGTATGTCCTGTCGGCGAAATTTGATTAGGTAAACCAGATGCGGGGCGAAACCGCCTCGCGCTGACTAACTTCGGGCCGTAGGGCAGCCCAAATACGGTGAAAACACTCTCGGCATTGCTCGCTGTTATCACCCAGGTAACGCACTATCACAACGCCCTGAACCTGAGTGACGGCAAGCAGTCCGTGTTGCTGCTCCTTTACCGTGATATCGAGCACCCGGGTACACAGGGTGTCAGCATACTGCTGGCTGCTAACCGACTGACCGTTAACCATCACCATCGTGCCGGTGACGTGGTGCCCGGCCAGCCCGATGCGGGCCGTGCACAGGTCGTCGTTGGCGGTGATTGCCAGGCGATCATGAAAGCGAATACGCTGGTTGTAATACACGCTGAGTGTTTGGGTAAACTGTCCGCCATTAAAAGGCTGATGAATATGCGGCAGTCCCAAACAGGCGATTTCCCAGCCGATATAGCTGGCATCGTCGTGCAAATATATGTCGGTGTGGCTAAATGCATTCGCCTGAGCATACACCAGGGTTTCGTGTGGCAGGTATTCCAGACAGGCGTTCTGTGCAGCGCTAAAGTGCGTATACTGGCTTTGTCGGCTGGCCGGTGAAGATGCTCCCCGAGCGCGGTAAAACCGATTAGCTCCGGGGGTTGTCAGCAATACCTGGTTGTCTGCTGACAGGCTGGCGCTAATGCGCAGCTCATCACCAGAGACAATACCTGCTGGCGGATGCAATAAATATAAATGCGCGGTACCGTTAGTTTCCGGATAAAAAGCGCGCTGTACTGATAATGGCCCCTGCCGCTCCGTACGGTGCAACAAAGTGCGGCCTTGCCTGGTCGCAAACGACATGTGCAAGCGCGCCAGCCATTGCTGGTGGTTGCAATCTATTGCAGCCAGAGGCTCAAAAGCTGTCATTCAGACAACCTGTTGGCGAGTGGTCGCCATAAACAATTGCATAGTTAACTGCTCCTTGCATGATGCGGTGAGCCGCATGACAACTCCAAAATCAAGATGCTGCCACGGCTGATCCATCTTACCGTCACAAGAAGTGATTATAACATGGGGTAAATTACGTAGTCACGGATCGTACAATGCCCATAGCTGTTTAGCGCTAACCCCGTTATTCTAGGTATCACTTAATCAGATAGCCTGTTTCAAGCAGGTAGCAGCTCTTAGGGGAAGGTGTTACGCCATGCCAGCTTCGCACAACATTTCATCAAATCGCCGTTCGTACAACAAGTTTGTTGCGAATGAGATGATGGAAGATTTTGCTCTGCGTTTTACTGCGCGGCGGGCGCGAAAATGGCCCTATGCCAGGATTGCCGGTACGGCGCTGGGCATTGTGTCATTTATGGTGCTGGAAGCCATTGGTGGTGCGATCACTCTGAACTATGGTTTTGTGAATGCGGCCTGGGCGATTGCGGCACTGGTGGCTGTGATATTTATTAGCGGTCTGCCAATCAGTTATTACGCGGCCCGATATGGTGTCGATATCGACCTGCTCAGCCGGGGGGCTGGTTTTGGTTATGTCGGCTCTACCATTGCGTCGCTGATTTATGCGTCTTTTACGTTTATCTTCTTTGCCCTTGAAGCGGCCATTATGAGCATGGCGCTGGAATTATTACTCGGCATTCCGTTGTATATTGGTTACGCCATCAGTGCCTTAATTGTATTGCCACTGGTAACCCATGGCATTGCCTATATCAGCCGTTTCCAGGTCTGGAGTCAGCCGGTGTGGCTGGTATTGCAACTTATTCCGCTGTTTTATGTGTTTACTCATCCTCAGTCCAGTTTGCAGGAATGGTTGCAGTTTGAAGGGGGGGCCGGCAGTGCAGCAGGCAGTTTCAATATTTTATTATTTGGTGGCGCTTCGGCGGTATTAATGTCGCTGGTGGCACAAATTGGTGAGCAGGCGGATATTCTGCGCTTTTTACCGCCAAAAGCAGAGAATGGCAGCCCTGCGAAATGGTGGACTGCCTTACTCATGGCCGGACCGGGCTGGATTGTATTTGGCGCCGGTAAACTCTTTTTAGGCTCTTATCTGGCATTTTTGTTGTTAAAGCAAGGGGTGCTTCCGGCGGTTGCAAGCGACCCTGCACACATGTACCAGGATGCATTTGCCTATGTGTTCAGTAATTCCACGCTGGGCATTGTTGTCGCGACTATTTTTGTGGTGCTTTCACAGCTAAAAATTAATGTGGCCAATGCCTATGCCGGCTCGCTTGCGTGGTCTAATTTTTTCTGCCGGATCACGCACAATCACCCGGGCCGGGTAGTGTGGATGGTGTTTAATGTACTAATTGCACTATTGCTCATGGAGCTCGGGATTTATCAGACGATTGAGAATATATTAAAAGTATACTCGGTGCTGGTGCTGTCATGGCTGGGGGCAGTGAGTGCTGATTTGCTGATCAATAAACCACTGGGTATCAGCCCGCCGATGATCGAATTTAAACGCTCAAAGCTATTCGATGTGAACCCGGTGGGAGTATTGTCGATGTTGCTGGCATCAGTGGTGGGGTTTGTTGCTTATGCCGGTGTGTTGGGAACCGTATTGGCGGCACTGGCGTCGTATCTGGCTTTTGCCATCCCCTTTGTTAGCGTCCCTCTGATTGGCTGGGCCACACGAGGCCGTTACTATCTGGTTAGCAATGGCGTTCAGGTATTACCTCAACAGGCCCATCAATGTTGTATTTGTGAAAACACCTTTGACTACGAAGACATGAGTCATTGTCCGGTGTATGCCCGGCCCATTTGCTCATTGTGTTGCAGCCTGGATGTGCATTGCGGAGATAAATGCCGCGACAAGGCCACCCTGTCTGCACAAATGACTCAGTTTCTGAACCGTTATGCCACACACAACGCTGCGGTGCTATTAAGCCGTCCACTGGCGCAAACTATTTTATTAACTTTGGTGCTGAGTAGCATTTCGGTGGTTCTGCTGGCGCTGATTTACTGGCAAATCAGCGCCGGTTCGCCTCAGCTAGAGGATGTGGTGTCTACCACCTTAGTCAAGGTCTTCTTCTTTTTGCTGATCATTATTGGGGTGGTGAGCTGGTTACTGACCCTGGCAAAACAAAGTAACCGCCAGGCGTTAGGAGAACTGCGCCAGCAAAGTGATGCGTTGTACGACGAGGTGAATGCACACGAAAAAACCACTGAGGCGTACTTACAGGCAAAGGACCAGGCTGAATCGGCCAATAATGCGAAAAGCCGCTACCTCGCCGGGCTTAGTCATGAACTCAGAACCCCTCTGAATGTGCTGCTAGGTTATGCCCAGTTGCTTTCCAATGACTCGCAATTGCCAACGCACATTAAAGGCCCGTTACTGACGATGAAACGCAACGGTGAGCATCTTAACGATCTCATTGAGGGTATTCTGGAAGTTTCCAAAATTGAAGCCGGTCGGTTATCGGTTAATCGCGAGGAGATTGCGTTGCATGAACTGCTCGAACAGTTATTACATATGTTTGCGCAGCAGGCGCAAGCAAAAGGGTTAACGTTTAATTATGAGGTGCCCCGCTATTTACCCAACAGGGTATCCGGTGACAAGCAGCGGTTACGTCAGATTCTGATTAACCTTATTTCCAACGCCATTAAATTTACCGAGCAGGGTGGGGTTTCGCTGCGTGTAAACTATCGCAATGAAGTCGCGCATTTTGTAATAACCGACACCGGTCCCGGTATTACCCCGGCAGATCAGGAAAAAGTATTTCAGCCTTTTGAACGGGTGGATGCCAACAGCTCGGCCATTAGCGGAACGGGACTCGGGCTGACGATTTCCCGGGCGCTGGCGGAACTGATGGGCGGTGAAATTACGTTGCAAAGTGAACCCGGTAACGGGAGTCAGTTTCATCTGCGGTTGTTACTGCCACGCCTGAGCAAGAAAGACACCGCAGTGAGCCTCGAACATAAGCAAATAGTGGGTTACGAAGGAACACGCCGAACCATTCTGGTGGTAGATGACGAATTTAGTCAGCGCCAGTTAATGAACGACATCCTGTCACCGCTGGACTTTACTGTACTCACCGCAAGCTCGGCCGATGACGGTATGCGTTTATTAGCCAAGTATCAGATAGATTTGTTACTGCTGGATCTCAATATGCCCGGTGTTAATGGCTGGCAGGCAGCCAGAGATATTCGTCAGGCCGGGTATCAGCAACCGATTATTATCGTATCTGCCAATGTGCGGGATCTCGACAAAGTCGCCAGTGCTCGTCGTAATCACAATGACTATCTGGTTAAGCCGTTTATGATCAATCAATTACTCAGTAAAGTGGGAGAATGGTTGAGCTTAAGGTGGCAGTATAAGGCGAGTGAGACGAAGGCCTTTGAACAAGAGCCGACAACGACTAAACCAGCCGCTGGTGTGACCCAATTTAAAGCCCTTAAATCGCTGGCAGAAATTGGCTATCTGTCGGGGTTTGTTAGCAAGCTAAACGATATTAATAATAACTATAAACTCTCTGCGGATATCGCCAGGGAGCTACAACAACTGGCAACGCAGTGCCAGTTTCAAAAAGCCATCGAAAAAATTGATGTACTTATTGCCAACGGACACCCTCCCTGAGGAATAGCCCCTGCCCGATAGCGTTACCAGCTAACGCTGGCAGAACAGGCACACCATTTTTAACCATTTTTATTTTACTAGCTGATTAAACGTTAAGTTAAGTGGCGGGATGCCTGCTGCTTAAAAAATGTTAAATCATAATGGAGACAGACATTATGGAAACTATAAAACACCATCAAGGCAATATTGATGCCGCGGAGTCGTCGAATCAGCCCGCCGCGGCCTCAGAAACACTGGAAGACTACACCCTGCGCTTTGCACCGCGCCATTACCGGCGCTGGACGCCAACGGTGGTTGCCACCTCGGCACTGGGCGGTATCGCTTACCTGGCTGACTTTGCCATTGGTGCTAACATCGGTATTGCCTATGGTACCAGTAATGCCGTGCTGGGCATTTTATTTGCCGCGATCATCATTTTTTGTACCGGCTTTCCTTTGGCCTATTATGCCGCACGGTATAATCTTGATTTAGATTTGGTAACCCGTGGCAGTGGCTTTGGCTACTATGGTTCGGTGATCACCAATATTATCTTTGCCAGTTTTACATTTATCTTTTTTGCCCTGGAAGGGTCCATTATGGCTCAGGGCCTCGAGATTGGGTTAGGGGTGCCACTCTGGCTCGGCTATGCTATCTCTACGCTGATGGTGATCCCGTTGGTCATATACGGCATGAAAGCGCTCGCCACTCTGCAGGTTTGGACAACTCCTTTATGGCTGATCCTTATGGTACTGCCGATGATCTATCTGGTTGCCACGCAACCTGAAAGTATCGACGCCTTTTTAAATTACGGCGGAGAAAGCGGCATTGAAGGCGTAGCCTTAAGCAGTGTTATGCTGGCTGCGGGTGTGTGTTTGTCACTGATTGTTCAAATCGCCGAACAAATTGACTATCTGCGCTTTATGCCACCCCGGACCGAAGAAAATAAAAAGGCCTGGTGGGCATCTGTGATCTGTGCGGGTCCTGGCTGGGTGGTATTAGGCGCCCTTAAGCAAATTACCGGACTTTTTATTGCGGTATATCTGATTGCTACCTTGCTACCAGAAGACATTAAGCTGGCAAGTGAGCCGGTACATCAGTTTCTTGGCGTTTATGAGCAAATGATGCCGGGCTGGCTGGCCATGACCCTGGCGGTGATCCTGGTAGTGATTTCGCAAATTAAAATCAACGTGACTAACGCTTACAGTGGTTCACTGGCCTGGACTAACTCATTCACGCGGGTGACCAAGCATTATCCTGGTCGTATGGTGTTTGTATTGTTCAATTTATCCATTGCGTTGCTGCTGATGGAAATGAACATGTTTGATTTCCTTAACAATATTCTGGGCTTTTACGCCAACTGTGGTATTGCCTGGATTGTTACCGTTGCTACCGATATCGCCATTAACAAATATGTGCTGAAACTGTCACCCAAAGTGCCGGAATTTCGTCGCGGCATGATCTACGCGTTCAACCCGGTAGGATTTGTCTCGTTAACATTATCAGCCGGGCTGTCGATTGCGACCTTCTTTGGAGCGCTGGGACCTTGGTTACAGCCCTATTCACCACTGGTTGCTCTGGTAGTTGCTATAGTTATGACACCCCTGATGGCAATCATTACCCAGGGCAAATATTATCAGCGCCGCGGTCACGACGGGATCAGCATTCCCATGTTTGATGAGCACGGTAACCCTACCGGTGCATTGATGACTTGTGTGGAATGCAAAACTGACTATGAACGCCCTGATATGCTGTCGACACCGGCGGTGCCGAATGCCAGCATTTGCTCATTATGTGTGAGTACTGACTCCAGCGGTAAACATATCCTGCCGGCTTTAAAATAAGGTTAAGCTGGGTCTGCACGGCGGGTAAGCCAGCCGTGCAGACTTTAACCATAGGACTAACAGGACTTTTTTACAGGCATCGGCACCGTCCGGGCAGATCTGGATTTAGCGGCATCATGGGCGCGGTATTTACGGGCCAGTAAAACCACGGCGATATTGCCAATAACACCGGGCAAAATCCAAAAAGCATACTGCCAGGCACCAATATCACTGAACAAGGTGCGCCCGCCAAAGGCAAAGAAGGCAGTGTAAGCGCCAATGCCGGTACCTATGTAACCGGACAGATGTTCTACCAGCCAGGCTTTTGGCTCGACTTCTTTAGCAAAAATAAAACGTAACTGACCCCAGGCAATCATCAGGCCGAGCGGCGCAAACACCATCATTAATACTTGTTCGTACCTAATCCCCATGTAGCCTGAACCAATGCTGGTGAAAACCAGTAAAACAGCTGGCGCAACACGAGCCGGAGTGCGCAGCGAGTCGCGGTTATTCTTAGCTTCAAGAGCCCATTGCCCTCCCATTACCGAGGTATACATCACCAGGCCCAGGTGCACTAAAAAGGCCCCAAAACGCTGAAAATAAGGGACCGCCCTGGGGTTCTCCAGCAGCTCAGGATGACCCATGGTGGGCACGACAATCCAGAACAGCGCCAGTATGACCCCGCTTATCACCGAGGTCAGCATAGTGCGACGAAAGAACACACCAAACCGGCGATGGTTAAAGCCGCCCTTGCGACCAAAAATGGGGATCCAGAATAACAGGAGCCCTAAACCCCCGGTAAATATATGTAAGTACAGTAAGCCTTGTTGAACATAGTGCATAACGAAATCTCCTTAACCTTGTGTTAAGCAGACTACCGTTACAGTCTGGTTGGCCGTAGTGGCAAAAGTCACGAGATAAAAGATGACTTTTGGCCTATTCCAATTGTCCGGCGATTCGCCAATACTGGCAGTTATGAAAAAATACTTTCCTAAAATTGACTCCGAACTACTGGTGGCAATTATCACCATTGCCGTAGTGGCAGTAGCAAATGCCTGGCTGATGAGTGGTTCCAGTCGCCTCGGGCCGGTGAACCTGTTTGCGACGCTGGCGATATTTGTGCTGTTTGCGCTGACATTCCTGTTTGTCACCCGCGATGAGCCCTACCGCCACGATACTTCAGTCAGAGTTATTCTGCTGGCTCTTGAGTATCTGTTGGTACTGGGAACATTCGTGACCAGTCCGTTTGAGTTCAATGCCATTTTACTGGTTATCTGGTCCGGGCAATTACCGTACTTTATTCCTTACCGGCGCACGCTGTGGTTATCACCTTTATGGTCGGCAGTACCCTGGCTGGTGTTTGCCCTGATGTGGGAGCAAACCAATGGACTGTGGTTAACCGCCATCCTGTTCTGGACCTTCAATTTATTCTCACTAATGATGATGGAAAGCCGTAAGCAGGCTGAGGTAGCCCGGGAGCAGGCCGAGCAGGCAAACCGCGAGCTAAGGGCTCTGCAGGATCTGATGCAGCAGGCCAGTCGTAAGGATGAGCGTACCCGTATCGCCCGTGACATTCACGATCTGGTTGGCCATCACCTCACTGCACTATCGTTACATCTGCAGGTAGCCTCACGGACTGTTGCCCCCGAGCAGCGACCGCCCATTGACCAGTGCTTAAGTATTGCCAGGCTGCTACTGTCTGATGTGCGGGAAGCTGTGTCGGACATGCGCGAGTTCGGCTCGCTGGATTTACAGCGGGCGCTGAACGAACTGATCGCCCCTTTGCAGGATAAGATATCGGTGACTATTGATTGTGAGGGTGATTTAAGTGAACTAAGTTTGTTGCAGGCCACCACGATTCTACGATGTGTGCAGGAAAGCTTAACCAACAGCATCCGTCACGGTAAAGCCAGTGAGCTACGCATTGAGATAAGCCGTAAGGCCAGTCAATTGGTTACCGAAATTACCGACAACGGCACCGCCGGTGAGTTTCAGCCCGGTAATGGTTTAACCGGTATTAAAGAGCGTGTTGCCGAACTCAACGGCAGCACAGAGTTCAACGCCAGCCCACGGGGCTTTCATACCCTGTTGATGATACCGGAGCCGGGATGATTCGCGTATTAGTTGTAGACGACCAACAGTTATTGCGGCAAGGGCTGTGTAGCCTGCTCTCGCTATCCGATAAAGTGGAAGTGGTGGGGCAGGCCAACGATGGTGTTGAGGCCCGCGAGTGGCTGCAAGCCAACGCCGGCAAGGTGGATGTGATGCTGCTGGATATTCGCATGCCACGCATGACCGGCATAGAACTCCTCAATCATTTAAAGCAGGAAGGCACCTTACTGCCCACTATCATGCTCACTACCTTTGACGACCACGAGAGTTTAATGGGGGCGCTCAGTGCCGGTGCCAAAGGCTACCTGCTAAAAGACGTGTCGCTGGAAACCCTGGTCGACGGTATTGAGGCAGTGCATAATGGCGAGTCGCTGATCCAGCCGGCTATCACCAATACCCTGATCAACAGTCTGCAGGGCTTAAATACCACGCCCGACGGCCCCGCACCGGTTGAACCGCTGTCGGCCAAGGAAAAGGAAATCCTGCGTTTAATGGCATCCGGGTGCAGCAATAAGGAAATCGCCGGGGCGTTATTTAAATCGGAAGGCACGGTAAAAAATCAGGTCTCGACGATACTTGCCAAGCTTGATGCCCGCGACCGCACCCGTGCAGTGCTACGCGCTGTTGAGCTGGGTATTATCGGTTAGCCTCAGAGCGCCTTTTTGGTGGGAAACACCACGTTGGCAAAAATAAGTCCGGCTACCAGCGACATAAAAATCAGAAACACGTCCTGACCGATGTGATCGGCATTCACGAAATCCTGACCCGATACAAAAGAATTCAGCCCGATATAGGTTTTAGAGCCCGGTACCAGCACAATCAGGCCGTGCATGGCCACAATAGTGGCTGGCTGATTGGCAATGCGGGTAAAGGCATTGGCAAAAATTCCCAGTGTAAATGCTCCCACAAAGCTACCGACATTCTGCGGCAGGAAATCCGAGCTTAGCGCTGTAGCGCTATAGCCAATTAGCGCGGCGGCCAGAGCCCAGGGAATATGTTTTGCCCGGGTGCGAAAGATAGCCACCAGGCCAAAGCCAAGCAATACCACGGCCAGCCAGGTTGACCAGTAGGGCAGGGATTCGGCCGGTGCATAGGTATTTTCGCCAAATAAACTAAAACCGGTCGCCACCCCTAAAAAGGCTCCAAAATACAGTTTAAACAGCTGCATCATGGCGTCCATAATACGCGCTGTCCCGGATACCATATTGCGCGAGGAGAGCTCGGCAAGCCCCATGGTCAGCGCCAGTCCCGGCACAAAAATAATCACCGATGACAGGATAATAATAGGAATATTAATACCCGGATCAAAAAAGCGACTCGCCACGCAGGCCAGAAAGGCCACCACATAGGCAATCACCGGCTCAAGCATCAGAGCTACACGTTTAGAGCGTTCCGACCACAGCACCCAGAAATACACCACAAAACCAAACAGGCCTGACCAAAAAATCTCCGACCAGCTGGCACCCATCAGCATGCCAAAAGCGCCGGTGGATAAACCAAAAGAACAGCCGGTTATGAGTTTACCGTAGGGGCTGGGCATGGCATCAATTTCGGTTAACCGCTTGTCAGCCTCCTCAAGCGTTACCTGACCGGACAACAGCAAGTTAGCCAGCTCGTCGGTAAGTGACAACGAATTCAAATCCAGCTCACCGGGCTCAAGCCTGGCATTATGGCTGTATTCCTCTTCGTGACGATCACTCCAGATAACCACTGATAAAGACGTCGGCGTAGAGATAAAGGAGGCATGTACACCCAGATAACGTGCCACTTCGGTTAAATAGGCTTCGAGGCGGAAAGCCGGTGTGCCGTATTTGTGCAGCATTTTACCCAGCTTAAGAATAAACCGGCGTATCTGAATAAACTCTCTGGTGTCCAATGGCTGTCTCTTTATCCGGTCTTTTTATTTGTGGCGCGCGGGTGTTAGCCGCAATGTAGTTAATAATAGCAGCATAAGCTGTTGGTTTCTAAGTAATACTCATATACTTAAAACGGATTGTTCAGTTTGGGTTAAGCAAGGCGTGCTAGGCTATTCAGTGGCAACTGATAAACAAGGAATTATTGGGCTGGCAGGTTGTCGAACCGGCAACGTTAATGTTTTTAAAAAGGTATATTATGAAGCGATATTGGCTATTAGCGACAGCAGTACTGATGTTAGCCGGGTGTGCAACACCGCGTTTAACTAACAGCGAGATGGTAACGCTGGTGGAGCAGTTTGTGGCGGATGAATCCCTTGAGCGCGACCATACTGTCAGCGCCTTCAGGCTCGACAGCTACGCCGAACTCAGTGATGAATATCTGATCCTTCGCAGTTCTCCCATGCGTCACTACCTGGTGAAACTGGTGCCTCGCTGCAATGAAATTGCCTTTGCCCCGGGTATTTTGCTGCACCGCCGTTTTGGCAACTCTCTCAGTGAAGGTACTGACTTTATCTACACGCCTGACTCATTGCCGTTTAGATGCTATATCAACAAAATCTATCCGCTCACCAGAGAGCAGCACGACAAGCTTCGCACGCAAATTAAAGCGGAAGTTAAAGAACTTGAGCTGAAAGAACAGCAGCTTGAAGGTGAAGACGCGGATCAGACATAGGGAATCCGATACTTCTGACCCGACATGGAAAATCGTCCCGCTGCTTAACTAACCGGATAATAATCCAGTTTCAGATCGCTGTTGCCCCAGCTTCGGCGGGGTAGAGTGCACCTTTGCTTCACCAACCCGTTAGTCTTATCTTCGTTCACACTGACTTCTAAATACGAATAAGGTATTTCATAGCGTCACGTATAAGACCATCGGCTACTGTGCTTAGCTTAAACAAAAGTCTAGAGGCTGTTGATCTTTGAAC
>DDJQ01000126.1 GCA_002339125.1 Alteromonadaceae bacterium UBA2620 | reverse complement strand
CAATTTAGCAGAACATAGCCTTTGCAAAACATCATGCGCCTGGTGGTAATGGTCTCCATTTTTAAAGTGTTGCTATTCGCCAGCGTAGCCGAAACCCTCAACGCGCCTGGAGTGCTCAATCCACTCAACGTCCCCGCAGGGTTATTTGAATTATCGCTACCATTAATTGTGCTTGGCGCATTGCTCATTATTGCTGAACTGTATTTTCTGGTTTTTGTTTTCGACCGCTTCAAAAGAATTCTGACCAATCACTTCCTGTTCAGCCTGGCTTTTAGTCTGGGCTTTGTCTGTGTCATTCTAATGGATGGTGTGCTGTTTCCGGTGTTGGCAATGGGGGTATCCAGTGAGGTGTTTGGCCTGATTATTGGTAATTTAAGCGGTAAAGCCATCATTGCCGCTACCTTCGGCAGCTATCTGTTTTTGTTTATGTTATCTAACAAAAGCCGCATGGAAAAAGCCCTGAACGATCCCTTGCTTGACTGGCGAATGCTGTTATCCAGCTCGGCCACTATCGTGCGGAAGCTTGAGCAAAATGAACAGCAACTGTTACAGGCCCGGACTGTCGTTGAGCACAGTCGCGAGGGGATGGCGGTGCTCGACAGTGAATTTCAGGTGGTGTCGACAAACCCGGCACTGGAACACTTTTTTGCTGCCTCGCGTGCCGGCGGGTTAATTCATAAACCGTTGTTTGGTTTGTTCTCAACGCCGGTCAGTCTTCCCGAGGTCCGGACACAACTTCTGGAAAATAAATCCTGGTCGGCTGAGGTGACCTGGGATATTGGTAACAAGCAGCATTTTGGTTTACTTACCCTGGTAACCGTAGTGGACCGTCATCAACAAGCGAGTAATTACACGGCTTCGCTAACGGATATCTCCGAACTTGTTGATGTTCGTGAGGAGTTGCGGCACATGGCTCACCATGATGTACTGACTGGTTTGCCTAATCGGCGTGCGCTGCAGCGGCTGCTGGCAGAGTCAACACAAACTGAGCCTCCAGACTTCCGCCAGGCTGCGTTGTTACTGATTGATCTGGATAACTTCAAGCAGGTGAATGACAGTCTTGGTCACTTTAAAGGTGATAAGTTGCTGATGCAGGTTGGCCGCCGACTTTCCCTGGTACTGCCAGTCGGCGCCAGGCTGTTTCGCATCGGCGGTGATGAATTCTCGGTTTACTGTGAAGATATCAGTAATGTTGGGGAAGCCCTCCAACTGGCTAATGCCATGCGGCTGCAGGTAAGCTATCCGAGCGATATTGACTCCTCTGTACCGATTTATGTGGATTGCTGTATTGGCATTAGTCTGTTTCCGACCTTTGCCGGCACCCTTACCGAGCTCTACCAACAAGCCGATACTGCCTTGTACTGGGCTAAAGGGATCGGTAAAGGCACTGTAAAGGCTTATCAGGAATCCATGACCGAAACAAGACGCTCATCACTGACGCTAGAGAGCATGCTCAGAGAAGCGATTGATAACCGACAGCTCGACGTGCATTTACAACCCAAGGTTAATCTGGTTAGCGGCGAGGTCGAGGGGGCGGAAGTGCTGGCGCGCTGGACAACCGCTGATAATGAACGTATCGCGCCGGATGTCTTTATTCCGCTGGCCGAACAGGCCGGGCTTATGAGCCGTTTAACCCATTGCATACTGATAAAAGCCTGTGATGCCTTTACCCGCATAAGTCCGTTTGTGCCTGAATCATTCCGTTTGGCCGTGAATATCTCTGCGGGCGAGTTAGCCGATGAAAATCTGCTTAAATCCCTGCGCAGAGTATTAACTGAGTTTGACTTAGCAGCCGAACGTTTTGAAATTGAATTAACCGAAACAGCCCTGATTGACGTGGATATAAACACCCTGGTGAGCTTGAAGGAGGCGGGGTTTACCCTGGCGCTGGACGATTTTGGCACCGGTTATTCCTCATTATCCTACTTAAATCGACTACCAATCGATACTTTAAAGATAGATCGCAGCTTTATCGCGAATGTTCCTGAGGATGGCTCGAGCATTAACCTTACCCGCAGTATCATTTCTATCGCCCGGGACATGAATTGCCAGGTGGTCGCCGAAGGCGTTGAGAGCTCTGAGCAGCACGCCTTTCTGGAGAAGGAGAACTGTGAGTTAGCCCAGGGATACCTGTACAGTAAGCCGCTGCCGCTGACTGAGTTTGTCGAGTTCGTTAAAACCTGATCTGCCGGCAAATCTGGTAAAAATTGGTTTCATACACACAAAAAAAGCAGCTTAAAAGCTGCTTTTTTTGATTGCTAATAATAACGATAATTAGCTGATAAATTCGCTGTCCGGAAAGTTCAGCTTCAGCGTTTTCATGGCGTTATCACGTAACTCAGTCAGTTCTAACTGGTCATAGCAAGACACCATAATTTCCAGTGCCTGCTGCACCTGGTCTGAATCAGGGTAATACTCCAGTACATAACGGCCACGGTTAGCAGCTGCAATGAAAGCTTCACGGCGCATATAGAAGCGAGCGATAGAGATTTCGTAGCTGGCCAGACGGTTTTTAATAAACACCATACGCTGGCGGGCGTCGGCAGCATATTTACTATCTGGGTATTGCTGAATTAAACGTCTGAAATCCTCAAAAGCCTGCTTGGATTTGCTCGGATCGCGGTCAGTGGTATCAATACCAACTAACTCCTGAAACAAATTGTTGTCGGCTTCCATGTTAGTCAGGCCGCGCATATAAAACGCATAATCCACATCAGCATGGTTAGGGTTTAAGCGAATAAAACGGTCGATAGTGGCCAGTGTCTGGTCAATTTTGCCGGATTTATAATAGCTGTAAACCAAATCCAGCTGCACCTGGTGAGATAGCGGACCGAATGGAAAGCGGGAGTCCAGCGCACTCAGTGAGTCGGCTGCAGCGGCAAAGTTGCCATTCGCCATGCTCTGACGCGCTTTGTCGTAAAGTGCCTGCGCACCCAGGTTTGCATTCATCACCTGATCTTCTTTGCTTGAGGATGAACAGCCTGTCACGGCTAACAAAACGCTAATTAGCAGGGGGGCAATGCAACGGTTTATTTTCATAGTACTACTGGTTCCTGGTACACAATTAATTTTACTGCAAGGTAAAACAGTTTTCTGTTGGGTATTTTAACGTACTCTTAAACGCAAACACCATATAAACTCCAAAAGAAAACAGCCACAGCTGCCAAACCTGTTATAATCTGCCTTTTGTGTTCTCTCTTTAGGCGGTTATGGTACAACAAAGTTCACAGATTTCATTGGCAGCGCAAACCGAATTCCAACACTTTGGTTTGAGGTTAGATCAGGTAATTGCAGATTTGTTCCCTGATTATTCCCGTTCAAAGTTAAAAGAATGGATTTTGGCGGGTAATGTAACGGTAAATGGCGAAGTGTGCAAAGTTCCGCGTCAAAAAATGACCGGCGATGAGTCAATCGAGATTGAAGCCGAAATTACCCAGCAGGTTGCCAATGCGCCGCAAAAAATCGCGCTGGATATCGTTTACGAGGATGACAGCATCCTGGTCATCAATAAACCGGCCGACCTGGTGGTGCATCCTGGTGCTGGCAATCAGGACGGTACACTGCTTAATGCGCTGCTGGCCCATGTGCCGGGCATTGATAAAGTTCCCAGAGCCGGGATCGTCCATCGCCTCGATAAAGACACTACCGGCTTAATGGTAGTAGCCAAAACCTTATCCGCACAAACTCACCTGGTGGAACAATTACAGTCAAGAGTGATGAGCCGTGAGTACGAAGCCCTGGCCTTTGGCACCATGATTGCCGGGGGCATTGTGGATGCACCAATTGGCCGTCATGCCACCAAGCGCACGCATATGGCAGTCCGCGAGTTCGGTAAACCCGCGGTAACACACTATCGGGTTATCGAAAAATTTCGCGCTCATACTCATCTGCGTTTGAAACTGGAAACTGGCCGGACGCACCAGATCCGCGTTCATATGGCTTATATCAAACATCCCCTGGTCGGCGATCCGGTGTACGGTGGCCGCTGGCGTTTACCCAAAGGGGCCAGCGAAGAGTTTGCCGATACGCTGAGAAATTTCAAACGTCAGGCGCTGCACGCCGCTCAGTTATCTTTGTACCATCCCCAAACGGATGAGTGGATGACCTGGCAGGCACCGCTACCAGAGGATATGGTCAGCCTGATTGAAAGTACCCGCGAAGATACGAAGCAATTTGGACTGGATGAGCTCTGATATTCCGCTGATTTTGCCAAACTGGCAGGCGCCGGCAAATGTGGTGGCTTACACCACCACCCGCCATGGCGGCTGTAGTGATGGCAATTACGCCAGCCTGAATGTTGGCGATCATGTGGGCGACTGTACTGAGCAAGTCAGCCGCAACCGCAGATTGCTCCCTCATCATGAAAAATTGCACTGGTTAAATCAGGTGCACGGCCATCGGGTAGTGAAATTACCCACGACACAAACAGAAGCTGATGCAGCGGTGAGTCGTTCCGCCGGACATTTTTGTGCAGTGATGACCGCCGATTGTGTGCCGGTACTTCTTTGTAATCAGAATGGCTCAGAAGTAGCCGCCATTCATGCGGGCTGGAAAGGGTTGCACCTGAAGGTGATTGAGCACACGATTGCCGCGATGCAATCGCCGGCCAATACGTTGCTAGCCTGGATAGGACCGGCCATTTCACAGCCTTGCTATGAAGTGTCTGAGCAGGTAGCCAGTCATTTCAGTCAGCATCCGGGAGCTATTATCTGCTCTGATAATGCCGATAAATATCTGCTTGACCTGCCTATGATAGCACGCAGTCAGTTAGCCTCACTCGGCTTACTGCACATCACGCCGTCCGCGCTTTGTACCTATGCCGATGAGCGATTCTTTTCGCACCGTCAGGCGACCCATCAACAACAGCAGCAAACTGGCAGAATGGTTAGTGTAATAGGACTTCGTGGCGTATAGCGGTATTTGCTGTACACCTTTTTGCCTATCTCCTACTATGAAGCATGTAAAAGTACATAAACAATAAAAAAGTTAAGGAGACGACAGTTGAAAAAAATTATCTCATGTTTGGTTGGCGTAACCGCATCATTGCTATGCGCCAGTGCCGTAAATGCGGCTTCACCTGAACGCTTTAAAGGCCATATGATGTTGCTGGCCGACGATCTGCTGGCCGGTCGCGATACCGGTAGTATCGGGCACGACTTTGCGTCGCTGTATATTGCCAGTGAGTTGCAAAAGATGGGCGTTGCACCCGCCGGTGAAGAAGGCAGTTATTATCAGGTAGTGCCATTTAAACAGGCGACCCTTGATATGTCATCGCCCAAAATGGTGGTTTCAGACGGCGATGATTCCATTGAATTTGAGTTTATGCAAAATATGCTCATGAGCGCCGACATCAACAACGAAACATCCAGTGTGTCCGGCGAGCTGGTTTTTGCCGGGTTTGGTATTGATGCGCCGTACCTGAATTATAGCGATTATGAAAATATCGACTTAAAAGGCAAGATAGCGGTGATTTTGTCTGACAGACCCCATGATTTCCCCAGTGAGGAAGGTTCGCACTTTCGCCGTTTGATTGCCGACAGTCTGGTAAAAAGCGGTGCTATCGGCACCATAGTGGTAAGTACGCCGACCTCTGAGAAAGTGTCACCCTTCGAGAAGCGCAAGTTATATGCAAAAACACCGTCCACTCGCTGGTTAACTAAAGAAGGTGAGGTTAACAACGGTTACCCGGAACTAAAAGGCGGCGCGACCCTTAGTCTGGAAGCAGGTAAAACCCTGTTTGAGATGGCCGGCATCGACCTGGAAGAGATTTTTGAGAAAATCGAAAATAATGAGTCGCTGACACCACGGCCAATGGGGCTGACCGCCACCCTGGAAAAGAAATCGGTACACAGTGAAACCACTAGCCCCAATGTTGTTGGCGTAATTGAGGGCTCTGATCCCGAGCTTAAAAATGAATTTATTATTTTAAGCGCGCACTCAGACCACATTGGTGTGAGTAAAAACTCGGTGTTAAAAGACAACATTAACAATGGTGCGATGGATAATGCCAGTGGAGTATCCACCCTGCTTGAAATCGCTCACGAATTTCATCATGCCAAAGAAAAGCCCAAACGTTCGGTAATCTTTGCTTTTGTGACCGGTGAAGAGAAGGGCTTGTTAGGCTCAGAATACTACGCTACTTATCCTACTGTGCCCATTGATAACATTGTTGCCAATGTGAATCTGGATATGCCTATCCTGACTTACCGTACTAACGAGATTATTGCCTTTGGCGCTACCCATAGCTCACTGGAAGATACGGTTAGCAGTACCTTGCTGAAAAATGAAATGAAGCTGATTGAAGATCCGATGCCTGAGCAGGCCATATTTGTTCGCAGCGACCAGTATAGTTTTGTTAAACAGGGGGTACCGGCTGTTTTCTTAGTGCCGAGTCTTGCGACTGAAGTAAAAGATGCCCTTGCCGTATCGCCACAAACCTTCCTGGCTAAGCATTATCACATGCCTTCGGATGATTTAAATTTACCGATTGATTACGAGTGGGCCGCGCAATTTGTTGAAATCAATTACGCCATTGCCCGGGATTTGGCCAACGCGCCTGAACGTCCTGCCTGGAACAGCGATAGTTTCTTTTCTACCCTGGGTAAAGACTAACTATTTGTTTCTGCTGGCCGTCTGCATTCGCAGGCGGCTTCTTATTCTGCCTTTAAACCCGCCCAAAATCAGCCATACTAAACATCAGCCAGATACCTGACCTGACGCAAATTATGTATTTATTTGCGCATAATTTTTATACAGGTCACTTGAATCCGGATTTATTCATACCCATAAAGAGAGCAAGGTTATTAGCACGGTTAAAAGAGGTTTCCATGCGTTTAGATAGATTTACCAGCAAGTTCCAGATTGCGATCTCTGATGCGCAGTCTCTTGCTTTGGGCAGAGATCATCAGTTTATCGAGCCCGTGCATTTGATGACAGCATTGTTAAATCAGCAGGGCGGCACCGTTCGTTCAATGCTGGATCAGGCTGGCGTAAATGTAAATGCGCTACGCTCCGCACTTTCCCAGGCGATTGAAAGACTGCCGCGGGTAGAAGGTATTGGCGGTGAAGTACAGTTAGGCAAAGACAGCGTTGTATTACTCAACCTGTGTGACAAAATCGCCCAGCAGCGCAAAGATGACTACATCACATCTGAAATATTCGTGTTGGCGGGTATTCAGGATAAAGGCCGTTTAGGCGATATATTCCGCGAACTGGGTGTTACCAAAGAAGCCATTGAAAAAGCCATTGATGATATGCGCGGCGGGCAGAAAGTTACCGATCCTAACGCTGAAGACGTACGTCAGGCTTTAGAGAAGTACACCACCGATCTCACCGAACGTGCAGAGCAGGGTAAGTTGGATCCTGTGATCGGTCGTGACGATGAAATTCGCCGTACCGTTCAGGTTCTGCAGCGCCGCACTAAAAACAACCCGGTATTAATCGGTGAACCTGGTGTGGGTAAAACCGCTATTGTTGAAGGACTCGCCCAACGCATTATTAATGGCGAAGTGCCTGAAGGCTTAAAAGACAAGCGGGTATTGTCGTTGGATATGGGGGCGCTGGTAGCAGGGGCTAAATATCGCGGCGAGTTTGAAGAGCGCCTAAAAGCAGTACTCAATGAACTTGCCAAAGAAGAAGGTCGGGTAATTCTGTTTATTGATGAATTACATACCATGGTCGGGGCCGGTAAATCAGACGGTGCCATGGACGCTGGCAATATGCTCAAACCGGCACTTGCCCGTGGTGAGCTGCATTGCGTGGGCGCGACTACCCTGGATGAATATCGCCAGTATATCGAGAAAGATGCTGCGCTGGAGCGCCGTTTCCAGAAAGTACTCGTGAATGAACCAAGCGTAGAAGACACTATCGCAATACTGCGGGGTTTAAAAGAACGTTACGAACTGCACCATTCGGTAGATATTACCGATCCGGCCATTGTGGCGGCGGCAACCTTGTCGCACCGTTACATCAGCGACCGGCAGTTACCCGACAAGGCTATTGACCTGATCGATGAGGCTGCCTCGAGTATTCGTTTACAGATTGATTCCAAACCAGAAGAAATGGATCGACTGGAGCGTCGTATCATCCAGCTCAAGCTGGAAGAGCAGGCGCTGGCGAAAGAAACCGATGATGCCAGTCATAAGCGACTTGAAATGATCGAGCTGGAGCGCGAACAGGCAGAAATTAAATTCGCCGATCTGGAGAAAATCTGGAAAGAAGAAAAAGAAGCCATGCAGGGCACCCAGTCAATTAAGTCTGAGCTTGAACAAGCCAAGCTGGATTTAGAGATTGCCCGTCGCGCATCCGACTTAAACCGGATGTCTGAGCTGCAGTACGGCCGTATTCCTGAGCTTGAGATGAAGCTGGAAAAAGCGGCGGAAAACGAGAACAAAGAAACTCTGTTAATGAAAAACCGGGTAACGGATGCCGAAATTGCCGATGTGCTTTCACGTTGGACCGGCATTCCGGTATCTAAGATGCTCGAAGGTGAACGCGACAAGCTGCTGCGCATGGAAGATGTGCTGCATAAGCGGGTGGTCGGTCAGCATGAAGCGGTAAATGCGGTATCTAATGCTATTCGCCGTTCACGTGCCGGGCTTGCCGATCCGAATCGTCCGATTGGTTCGTTCCTGTTCTTAGGCCCAACCGGGGTAGGTAAAACAGAGCTGTGTAAATCACTGGCTGGGTTTATGTTTGATACCGAAGAGGCCATGATCCGCATAGATATGTCGGAATTTATGGAAAAACACAGCGTGGCACGCCTGGTAGGTGCGCCGCCGGGGTACGTAGGATACGAAGAGGGCGGTTATTTAACCGAAGCGGTTCGCCGTAAGCCTTATTCAGTGATCCTGTTAGATGAGGTAGAGAAAGCCCATCCGGATGTGTTTAATATTCTGTTGCAGGTGCTGGATGACGGTCGCTTAACCGACGGCCAGGGCCGCACTGTAGATTTTAAGAATACCGTAGTGATCATGACGTCTAACCTGGGATCGGATATTATCCAGGATAAGCATCAGGAAAATCAGTACGAAGAAATGAAATCTATGGTGATGAATGTGGTCGGTCAGCATTTCCGTCCGGAATTTATTAACCGGGTAGACGATATAGTGGTGTTCCATCCGCTGGGTAAAGAGCAAATTAAATCGATTGCTAAAATCCAGCTGGCGTCACTACGTGCTCGTTTGGCTGATAAAGGTTATAAACTCGAACTGTCTGCAGGAGCCATGGATAAACTGGCTGATGCTGGGTTTGATCCGGTATTCGGAGCTCGTCCGCTCAAGCGTGCTATCCAGACGCAAGTGGAAAACCCGTTGGCGCAACAGTTGCTATCGGGGGCTATTCTGCCTGAATCCACTATCCGTATTGATGTGGATGGCGAGCGATTGGTTATTATCTGATACAAAAACAAAAGTAAAAAGGCTGCCGTATGGCAGCCTTTCCCCTATTACTGTGCGCTTAATAATTCTGGCTGTATGTTTTTCATTTCAGACGATTAAATAACTCTTCTGCTTCCGCTTTATCAGGAAATACTTTGTCCAATGTATTGTTGCGGAGTAATTCTTGTTTGGCTTCCTTTTTCTTACCCAGCTTTTCCAGCGTTGCAGCAATATGATACTGAATTGTCGGGTCTTCAGAGTTGACTGCATAGGCCCTTCGCAGGGTATCCAGACCTTTCTCTACTTGATTCGCCGTAACCAGCAACCAGCCGTAGGTATCCAGTAAGGGCGCTGAGTTACCGGAAATCTCCAGTGCTTTCTGACTGTAAGCCAGGGCTTTCTCTATGTCTTTGTTTATATAGATATTTGCCATGTTATTTAGTATGAAAGCGCGTTGAGACAGCTTCTCTTCATCGAGTAGGACCGTGTAAATACGCTCTGCTTCATCATATTGTTTGTCTAACATCAATGCATCGGCAAGGATCTGTTTAACCAATACCGATTGACTGCCTTGTGACATGAATTTTCTAATGTAATTAATAAACTTACTTCTATACTGCTGATTTTGCTGGGCGATAACGTAGAGTTTCAACAGAGGCAGATGAAAATTGGTCATTGACTGATGTGATTTCAGGTAATAGATAAAGGCCTTTTCAATTTCGTTTTGTGCAAGAGCCATGTCACCATGCAACATCAGGTAATTAGCATTTTCGCCAAACATGTCGGAGTAAGTAGCTAGTTTTTCTTTAGCTGACTCCAGCTTGGATTGCTCGATAAGAAAACGAGTAAATTCAGCATGCGCTTGCTCCCATTTGGGGTTCAATTCGATGGCGCGTTTTATCGATCTCTCGGCTCCTTCCAAATCCAGTGCTGAACGCTGAATTTTACTTAGGCGCAGTAAATCAAATGGTTTATCTGACCAGGTTGCATAAACCACATTGAGTTGTGATGCGGCGTCTGGATAGTTTCGCTGCTCTATCAAAATGTCAGCCTTTTTCAACATGTATTCGGAATTTAACCTATCAAGGTTGAGTAATTGGTTTATTTCTGAGAGGGCATTTTTCAAATCGCCTGTTTGGCGATAAATTGAAACCAGTAATTCACGAGGTTCAGGACTGGAGGCATTGAGTGCTTTGGCGATCAATAGTCGATCAATAGCCAGTTCAAACTGTTTTTCTAGCGTATAAATTTGACCTAACAGTAGCAATGCTGAAAGGTTATCGCGTTTTACTTTGACTACAGACTCCAGGAGCTCAATGGCTTCTGCACGTTTGTCTTGTTGGAACGCGATTCGCGCTTTGACAACTTTCGCGCCTAAATGATCAGGCTCTATTTTGAGCGCTTTGTTAATTATTACTGTGGCCTCTTCAGTTCGGCCAAGGCGAATGGCAATATCGGCTCTGATAATTTGATAGGCCAGGTTATCTGGCCATTTCTCAGTTAGGTAGGATGCCTGAATAAAAGCGTTATTAAAGTCACCAATTTGACCAAATAAAATCGCTTTTAATTCTACAACAGGCTCTTCCTTATTATTTTTTAAATTAGCGTCAAGATAGTCACTGGCTGCCTGATATTGATACTTACTCATCAACAATTTGGCATGGATGAGTTTAACTTTCGTATTATCAGGATAGGTTTTCTCAAGCTCAGGTAGCATTCGCTCACATTTAAAGTTTCGACGAATAGATATGTATAGCTCACAGGTTAATACGGCCACATCAGGGTTTTCAACGACAACATCAATGTGTTTTTCCAGCGCGGTTGTGGCGTCTTTGTAATAGCCAAAACGCAAAAGTGAGTCGGCCAGCATGCCAACGATTTCAGGTGACGGAGTTCGCTCTGAAACGTAACGGGCCAACTCTGTACTGGCGAGTTCGTAGTTTTGATTGATATAGGCAACAATACCTGTAATAACACTTAGCTGTATACGTTCATTTCGCTGTTTTTCATCGAGCAGGCTAAGTTCTTGTGTTAATTGCTGAAGGATTTTATCGGCTTCAAACTGCTGTTTAGTCAGTGCAAGAATACGTGCTTTCAATAAGCGTATTTGAATATCAGCCGGCGTTTGTTGTTCAATTTTAGTAATAACCTGGCGAGCCTCGTCGTATCTTCCTAATTCGGCCAGTGCAGAGGCTAATGAACGCATGTATAATGGGTTAGACGGTTGCAGAGCATCTACTTTCTGAAATGTTTCTAATGCTAATTTTTTTTGACCCTTAGCATGTTGCAACTTTCCAAAAGTGTGTGAAAGCGCGGCTGAAGACGGCATTTTTGAGCGATAATCGTTTAACAACTCTTCGGCGCTTGTTAGCTTTCCAACTGATATCAACATGTCAGTGTAGGCACTCACGGCCACTAAATTAGTGGGTGACAGCTTTAATATCTGTTGATATTGAGATTCTGCTTCTGTGGGTTTGTTTTGACGAATATAAGCACTAGCGGCATTTAATCTTAGGGCTAATTGGGTTTCTGAAGAGATAGAACGGGTATCAGCAAGGTTAATGACTAAATCATATTCCCCCTGCATTAAATAAGCGGTGCTTAAATACGGCAGCGCTAAATTTTTATCAGCGCCTAGCTGTAGAGTTTCCTCAAATTCATCGATGGCATCGACAATAAATCCGTCAATAAGAAGGATCCTGCCCATCAACAACTTGGAGGGTAGGTGATCAGGGTTATCTCTAAGCGTGTTTTTCAGCAATATATAGGCTTCACCAACTTGTTCTTGGTTGAATGCACTTAATGCGGCCTCATATTTCTCTTGTGCCAGTGAAAAGCTTGATATCAAAAGTAATGCACAGGCAAAAGTGCTTTTTAGTAAGTTATTCATATTGCATCTGTCTTTGCTATTTGACTTGATTATGAAGGGTTTACAGATTTAAAAAAACCCCGCTAAGCGGGGTTTTTTGATAATAAGTGCTTGGTTACTTATGTACCCTGCGGCGATTCCACATAAATACCAGAGATGCTGCCATCAAACCGAGTGATGCCGGCGCATTAACAGGATCCGGCGGAGTACTTTGGTCTTCATGGTTTGTCATGATGCCGGCAATTTTAACTTTGTCATAGGCGCCCTCATAAGTACTGTCTGAAGTGAAGTATTTATTATACGCACCTACAAGCCAGTATTTTGACTCGAATCCTGCACTGTTAAAGCTCTGCCATCCGGTCGTGGCACCATTATTAAGAATCTCAAATACCTTATGAGTCCCGGCTGTAATCGAACTGGCAATGGAATTCCAGGTTGAATTGCTGTTATAAGTTGGTAAAGAATCAAATCCGATAACAACCATATCACTATCATTATAAGAATAGCCGATATTTAATTTAGTTAACGCAACCGACTTATTAAAATCGAACAACAACATATCTCTGTCTTGATAGTTATCGACATAGTGCTGATTACTACCTTCGTCGCGATTGTAAACTAATAAGCCATGACCATTTGAGCTAACCTTTGCATCTTCGACTTTTCCGTGACGACCTGTATCGGCAAAAGCTTTAATGTCCAAATCCAGCGATCCTTGCGACATTTCATAGACATTCCCGTAACCACTCGTCCTATTAGAAAAGTTATCCGAGTCTGTAAAGTCAAATGTCGATACAGTTGTAGATGCAAATGCAGACTGGGCCGTTAATAAAGCGCCTACTACAGTAAAACAAAACCTAAGCATACCTCATTTCCTCATTGTTACCGCTTGTTCTTGCCTTTCTGTTAAAGCAAAAAACAGGCCAGCTTTAAAATCCCTAAGTTACAATAGTTTATTGGTGGGTGTCAGGATGTTTAACGTTTGGTGTAAATAAACTCGACACCTCTAAGGATGAGGAAAGTGCTTCAACATGGCAGTTTCATAATCCTTTGGTTTTCATTCTATAAGTAATGGTCAGTGGAATATGTATATGATCTGATAAGTAGTTATACCACGTAGGTATTGAGACATATTAAAGGTAGAAATGCTTTGAAACTTAAAATCGTTAAGCATGTCCATTGAGATTATGAAATAATGAGCGCCGTTTGTAGCTATAGAGAAAATCATGTCAGAAAGTAAACATAAAGGTATCTATTTGTTGCCGAATCTTCTAACCACTGCCGGTCTGTTCTCAGGCTTCTTTGCTGTGGTGTCTTCTATGAACGGGCGCTTTGAGGCTGCTGCGGTGGCAGTATTCGTGGCCATGATATTTGACGGACTGGATGGAAGGGTTGCTCGCATCACTAATACACAGAGTGATTTTGGCGCAGAATATGATTCGATGGCCGATATGGTGTCATTTGGCATGGCACCGGCGCTGGTGGCTTACAACTGGGGCCTGAGCGATCTCGGAAAGCTGGGGTGGTTTGCTGCCTTTATATATGTAGCAGGTGCCGCTTTAAGGCTTGCTCGTTTTAATACCCAGGTTGGCATTGCCGACAAGCGTTTTTTCCAAGGGCTGGCCAGTCCGGCAGCAGCAGCTGTTGTGTGCGGATTTGTGTGGTTGGGCGTAGAGTACGATATTAACGGCGATGATATCGGACTTGTCGTAGCGTTAGTTACTGGCTTATCTGGCTTGTTAATGGTCAGTAACTTTAAATATAACAGCTTTAAAGAAGTAAACTGGAACGGTAAGGTACCGTTTGTTGCACTGCTGGTAATTTTGCTTATCTTTATTATCGTTGCCACCGAGCCTGCATTAGTCTTATTTATTGTATTTGCGCTTTACGCATTGGCGGGGCCAATCAATACATTCAGAACGGTTGATAAGGTAACCCTGAGTGATGTGGTTGGCGATCAGGTTGAAGACGCAGATTTTGTTTCCAAGGTGAGTGCGGAAGAAACCGAAGAAACGCCAGCTAAAGAACAGAGCACAGACGATTTAAAAGAACAAAAAGACGAAAAAACGTCGAATTAGTACGGAAAACATACTGATTGATTAAAACGCGACCAAACGGTCGCGTTTTTTAGTTTTATTGCGAAATAATAGTTGACGTTAAAAACCAGATGCGTAGAATGCGCGGCTCTTCAACGGGGAACGCCCTAACAGGCCAACCCGGCATAGCGCGAAAGCCTTATGTGAAGCGGTATACAGCGACAATGCTTTGAAAATAAATTTTCAAAAAAAGTGTTGACGCAGAAAACCAAAAGCGTATTATACGCATCCCGCTTCGGCAGGTTCTGAAAGAGCGCTGGAGCAAGCAAGGGAAAGTTTTTAAAACTGAGTGTGACGAAAGTCCTCCTTGCGCAGAAAGAAAAATCC
>DDJQ01000130.1 GCA_002339125.1 Alteromonadaceae bacterium UBA2620 | reverse complement strand
TTTGATCTAACCTTTCCAGGGTATCTCGTGTAACCTGCCAGAGTTGCTGGACACCCTGCTGCGCACCATACAGGTGTCGTGCCGTATCAGCCAGCGCCTGACCGTAAGCGGTATCAGGGCGAATGTTAAAATGCGCCAGTTGCTCTTCTACCAGTTGCTCTACCGAGTTAGCGTCGCTGGTATGACGGCGGGGCGACAGTGGACGACAGGTCTCCACGGATAACGATTGGTTTGATTTCATATGAGTTCCTTTTTGCTTTAAGCTGAATATAATTCGGATTTAACACAAAATTAAGGAATATAATTCACATAAAAATCACAAATAGGAAACTTTTCTTTACTTATGTCCACTTCCACGTCATCTGCCATCTGGCAATTCAGCATCTTAAGCCGCGACTACCAGGTTTACTCAGAGCTTCTTGCGCCTTTGTTACCAGACAACGTCCGCTTGTCGGTTGCCACCGATAACCCTGAACAGTTTGATTGCCAGCACGTCCAGCTAGCGCTGGGCGATCCCGATTTGCTGGCACAGGTCGTTAACCAATGCCCGCAATTATGCTGGCTACAATCCACCTTTGCCGGAAATGCGCCGTTATTACGCGCAGGCAAACGGGATTATCAGCTAACCGGAGTAAAGGGGATATTCGATCAGCAAATGCGCGAGTACGTGTTTTCCTATTTGTTATATTTTACGCGCAATATTGAGGGCTTTGCCCTGGCGGGGCAGGCGCCGGCGAATAAATGGCAACCGCCGGGATTTGACGCGCTGGCCGGAAAAACGCTGGGCATCGCCGGGGCCGGTGATATTGCCGCGAGTCTGGTTGATGTGGCAACGGTATTTGATATGAAAGTGGTGGGGCTTAATCGCCGTGGCAGCGCCACAGCCGACTACACGCAGGTGTTTACGCCCGATAACAAACTGGAATTTGCCGCTGCCTGTGACTTTGTGCTGAGCCTGCTGCCAGACACACCCGCAACCCGTCATTTCATCGATGCGGAATTTTTAGCAGCCATGGCACCACACAGTATTCTGATAAACGCCGGAAGAGGTGTAGTGGTTGATGATAATGCCCTGATCCAGGCACTTTCCACACGGCAACTGCACGCAGCGGTGCTCGACGTTTTTGTGGATGAACCTTTAGCCGACGATCACCCCTACTGGACATTGCCCAATGCTTACGTCACCCAGCATACGGCGGCCATTTCCAGAGAGCAGGACGTGGCGGTGATATTTAAGGGTAACCTTATCCGGTTTCTTGAAAACGCCCCGCTCATCTACCTTTTTGACTTCGAGAGGGGATATTAAACCCGCGGATCGGTTGAGGCGATATCGGCCTGTGTGTGCTGCTGTTGCCAAAAGGCCTGCAGCGCAGGATAGGCATCGAAGCTGGCTAATTCTCTGAAGGCCACCCAGTCTAATAAACAGAACAGGCAGATTGCCGGATAATCCCATTGTGCGAAATGCCCGGCCTCCACTTCAGCGCTAAGCGTGGTCAGCAAGGTGTCGATGCGTTCGTTATTGAGTTTGAAAAACAGCTTATCCGGCTGGTTGGCAATGTCGGAGCGCTTAAGCATCATCAACTGCACAAATGTATCGTTGGCCGCATCAATCAGAGTCAGACGATTTTCTTCCGGCCAGCTTAAAGGGGCCTGCGCAAACTTTTCGCTCAGATACCGAAACACTACTCTGGAGTCATAAATGATTAACTCACCATCTTCCAGCATTGGTACTTTCAGGGCCGGATTCTTGGCTCTCAGCAGTTCGCGGCCCGGCCCGGCAAAAATATCCATGTTGATAAACTCATAGTCTTTACCGGATAAAAATAAGCGGATGCGACGAACATAGGGCGACGTGGTAGAGCCATAAAGTTTCATAGAGTTATTCCCTGTACACTAAAATTAAAAGAAGCCAGAAAGTAAAAAGCAGCCCTGAGGCTGCTTTAAATAATCATTAAACGCTGAAGCTGGCTCCGCAGCCGCAGGTAGTTGTAGCATTCGGGTTATTCACCAGAAACCGTGAACCCTCCAGGCCATCCACGTAATCAACCGTGCCGCCCACCAGGTACTGTAGACTCATAGGGTCAACCACCAGGGTGACCTCGTTCTTTTCAATGGCCATATCGCCTTCGTTCACTTTCTCGTCGAAAGTAAAACCGTACTGAAATCCCGAACAACCGCCGCCGGTAACATAGACCCGCAGCTTCAGGTTCGGATTTTCTTCTTCTTCCACCAATTCGCGGACTTTCAATGCCGCCGCGTCTGAAAAATCAATGGGTAACGCCATTTCTACTGACATATTCACCTCAATCCTGGGCCGACATCACTCGGCAATTAATTGCGCTATTATCTAATACCTGAGTAAATACATCAACTATTGTCAGCCGTGTTCTGACCGCGGCTGACCAGTAAATACACCACGCTTTCTATACGCAGTCTGCTCGAGGTGGGTTTACTGTCGCCAGGTTTATGACTAAATTTGACAGACAGGCTGAAGAAGGTGATTGCCGTGCGTCGTATTTTATTCCTTGTTATCGCAGTATTTGTTACCGGGTGTACCTCCAATGTAACCCGCTCAACCTTAAGCGGGGATTATAAAACCCTGGCCGATGAAGGGCAGCAAACGCCGGAACTGCTATCACTGCCCACCAATGAGCTGTGGGCCTATTGCCAGAGCTTTGTGAAAAGCCGGGTATTTACTCCCATTGACGGATGCTTTAACGAGCTCGATAAACGCTTTGAAGACGCCGATGACACCCTGTTGTATATGGTACAGGGCTGGTTTGATACGCAGTTTATTGCCCCCGGTGCATTTGGTGAGGGCATGCTCACCGAGCTGAAGCTCGAAGCGGCGATGGCCAGAGGCGATATCAAGAACACCGAAAGACTGGCCAACTCACTTTACAACCTGACCACCACCTACGCCTATCCGCTGGCGGCTACCAGCACCGACTATGCCGACAGATACCCGCAAATTGCCGGCTACGATGAAAGTGGCTACAGCAATATCTACCGCCTGAAACATCAGGTACTGGCACTTGGCACACTGGGGTTAATGGCTGCCCGCAACAACGAGTCTGAACTCGCCAGCCGTTATGCCAGTGAGATCGCTGCCATAGACGCGTCATCAACTAACGCCGCGCAGTGGCGACTGCCCCAGGCCAAAGCGCTATGGCTGGGCCGCATCTATCTGACCCTTGGCGATTATGAGAGGGCCTATCAGGCTTCCATTATCGAGAAAAACGCCATGTATGAATTTCTCGACGGCCTGACGACCGCCCTCGATGTGATTGGCCCGATAATGTATGCCGCCATGGTAGATGTCTACGGCGACACCGATTATAAAACCGCACTGAATTTTACTGCCGAGTTTGAGCCGCGCTTTATGCGCCATCAGGCAGAGCTTGAAACCGGTCGCCTCGCCGCGGCACAGGAAGGGTATCAGGCCATTATTAACGAGCCTAAGGTAAAAGGCTTTGGCACCGTGTACTGGCAGGCACTTTATGGCCTGGGCCGCATTGCCGACTTACAGGGCAACAACAGTCAGGCTATCGATTATTACCGGCAAGCCATTGAGGTTATTGAACGACAGCGCAAGAGCATGGATACCGAAGCCGGGCGCATTGGTTTCGTTAACGACAAGCAGGCCGTATACGGTGATATGGTGTCGTTACTGGTAAAGGAACAGCGCTTGAGCGAGGCCTACAATTATGTGGAACGTGCCAAGGCCCGTGCCCTGGTGGATTTACTCGCCACCAAACAGCGTTTTGGCAGCCAGCTACCGCCCGCCACCGAACAAGCTCTTACGTCATTACAATCTATCGAACAACAGGCGCTGGTTAACGATGGTGGTATCACCAACGAAGCCACGCGCGGTATTGCCGTGCAATTAAAAGCCATAGAACAAACTACGCCACAGCTGGCTTCATTGCTCACCGTATCACCGCCTTCGCTGTCCTCGATACAAAACCGCTTAGGCAAGCAGGAAACCCTGCTGCTGTATTTTTTCAGTCAAGGGCGGCAGCCTGAGTTATTTACTTTTGTGGTAACGGCCTCATCTATCGCCGTGCATTCTCAGCCGTTACCGGCACTTGAAGAGTCCATTACAGCCCTGCGGGATGCTATTAACCGGGGTGACGGCGATGCCTGGCAAAAAGAGGCGGCGCAGCTTTACAGCCATTTAATTGCGCCGGTCGCCAATAAACTCAACGCGGCCGGAACGCTCACCGTTGTGCCCCACGGCGCGCTTCACTATCTGCCGTTTACTATTCTTACCGCCCCTGATGGTCGCCTGCTTGGTGAGCAATTTAACTTGCGCTTGCTGCCTGCTGCCTCGGTATTGCAATTTGTCGATGAGAAGGTGGCCGGCGAGCAGTTGCTGGCTCTGGCTAACCCGGATTTAAACGCGCCGGAATTGGATTTGCCCGGCGCTCAGCGTGAAGCACAGCAGATCAGTAAACTCTGGCCACAAAGTCAGATTTACAGCCGCACACAAGCGTCTGAAAGTTTATTAAAACAACAGTCGGCGAATTTTCAGATTATCCACCTGGCCTCGCATGGTGTGTTTAATCCTGATGCGCCGTTGCAGTCGCGGTTGTTTCTGGCTGCCGACGCTGCCAACGATGGTATGCTAACCGTGCCTGAAATTTACGATTTAAATTTAGATGCCAA
>DDJQ01000071.1 GCA_002339125.1 Alteromonadaceae bacterium UBA2620 | reverse complement strand
TACTATTCGTGGGGATAGCTCAGTGTTGAATATAAATTTCCTTCGCAACCACAAGCCTATCGTTTTTTAAATACGGTAAAACACTTTGATGCTGAACAGTTGGTTGCGAAGTACGGACAAACCAATCATCATGTAAAGGTTAGTTATCGCATCAAAAAGGAAGGTTTTGATGCGACACTGGGCGAACTGGATGACCTGGCGAGCCAGATGGAAGGTAAAGAAGTTTAAGACAAGCTTACAATTCGATATATGGGTAATGGCATAAGGACTCAACTGAATTCAATATTGCGTCTTAGATTGCCTCAAAAAACACTGCCTTTCAGCTGAACCCTGTGCTGAAAGTCGGTGTCTATTCTACTAGT
The DNA here is from genome assembly GCA_002339125.1 of Alteromonadaceae bacterium UBA2620. Lineage (GTDB taxonomy): Bacteria > Pseudomonadota > Gammaproteobacteria > Enterobacterales > Alteromonadaceae > Alteromonas. The sequence continues at coordinate 15,278 of DDJQ01000071.1, read as the reverse complement.
AAGCACTATAATTTAAATTTCACCACCTCTTTGTGAACAAATAACAAATGTTGGACACCCACCTTGTGCAAATAAATTAAAAGCCGCACTCAATTACAAAATTTGACATATTTGTGGGCTTTTACAAACCACAACTACTCGTTATAGCAAACTAGGAAATTGAAGCAGCTTTTAGTGAAGGGTAAAAATTGTAATATTCCTGTCTGAATGAGGCAGTCACTAGCTTTGGTCTGGCGTTTTTAGTTAAGCGGTATGTTGTAAGTACAATCTGCTCTTGTTGCCGATACGCTGAGTTATTGTCAGCCAATTGACTTCCGTTATTTGCAAACGGGCCAGAATGGGTGAGGCTCGAAGGGATATACACCCTCGTTGTCCTTTTCGATGGTATTTGCCCGTCAACGCCACAAGGGAGAGATAATCATTAAGATGGAACGGCAATACAGATAGTTGAGGTGATTCAGTGTCGATGATTAAAGGCATCAAACCAGGCGGTTGTGATGTTTTCTTGAGTAACGCATCACATCGTAACTTAACGCTGGTGAAGGAAGATGATTCCGGTTTCTTTGCTATTTTTGCGCGAATGGGGTTTAAATCGACATAGGCCATACAAGCCGCTAACGCGGCCTCATTGAGTAAGGCCTGAGATTTAAAACGGCCTTCCCAAAACCGCCCGGTACAGTCATCTTCTTCATTGGCTTGCCGAGCGATACCTTCATTAAGAATACGCATGAACCAACTGATATCGTAAAGGCGACTTCGGTATACCTATGCGGTTTGCTCAATGGTAAGGCGCTCTGCTTCGCTAAGAGCGCTTCGTTCCTCAACATTCGCATAGCGTTGAGTCAGTAAGGTGCCCTTGAATAGTTTATGCCAGCGAACAATAACCTCATCCAAAGACCAATTCAGCGCACTCTCTTTGTCGACATGTAATACCACATGAGTATGATTACTCATGACCGCATAGGCGCAAATATCGATAGCAAATATTTGCCCTAATCTTAACAACGCGGTTTCTACCCACACCCGACGGTGTTCATAGCTTTTACCCGAATAATTATCCTCACCACACAGAAACGCGCGGCGAACACATCGGGATATACAATGATAATAAGTCGTGTCAGACAAGCTTACTATTCGATTTCTGGGTAAAGGCATAAGGACTCAACCGGATTCATGTTGAGTCTTAGATTGCCTCAAAAAACACCCACTTTCAGCTGTACCCTGTGACTAAAAGTGGGTGTCCAAGATTTTTACAGCTGTACCCTGTGACTGAAAGTGGGTGTCCAAGATTTTACAAGATTTTATTAATACTCGACTAGTAGTGACTTTTGGCACATGCCAGTTTTGTTTGCCTCTTCTAATCTGGATTCACAGTAGGTTACACCTAACAGGAAAGGAGAACTTATAATGAACGCAAGGAATGTTTTATTATCGCTAATTATTTTAATCGCATTCTACTTCGGCACTCATCTCAGCAGTTGGTTTAGCACAACAACCTGGCCTTTATGGGTACGCTTTTGTCTGCCTTATCTTATCTGGGTGATAACGATAGCAGCATTCTGGCCTTTTTATAAACACCGTTTGTTAGCTATTATCGGCCTGCAATCATCTCCGTTAGAAGGTATTCTTTGGGCATGTTTATTTGTATCCCCCATGCTATTAGGTTTTGCGCTGACATCTGAAATAGCTGGATTGCAGCCTATGTTACTGGTGAAAAAAGCGCTCTTACCGGGATTTTTTGAAGAATTAATGTTTCGCGGTTTTCTGGTGGGTATGTTAATCAGCGTCGCCAATTGGAGATTTTTACCGGCCGCCTGTATTAATGCACTGCTGTTTGGCACTGGTCACTGGTTTCAAGGAGCTACCGCCACACAGGCGCTGATGGCCAGTCTTTTTACCGCTATCGGTGGCCTCTGGTTTGCTTGGTTATTTGTAGCCTGGATGCGAAATTTATGGCTGGTGGCAATGTTACACGTCTTAATGAACGCTTGTTGGGTTATCTGGCAGGTTGATAATACGGCTATCGGTGGACAGCTCGCCAATATCCTTCGTATGGCGACTATTTTTCTCAGTATCATAGTGACACTGATATACCATAAAAAAGTGCAGCAGCACAAATAACACTCATAAAATGAAGAACAACGCCAATCAGCGTAGAAAAAAACAGACACCAAACCAGCCGTGAGTTCTTAAACTCGTGCGCGAATAAAGCGTTGCAACACCCCATTCTGTCTGCATGCATCTTTTTTATGTATTTTTGTACACGCTATGCAGATACAGACAATAAAATATCAAGCCTGTGGAAATGTGCAGCGAATACGGGTACCTGAGCCATCTTTGCCGGTTAAGATTTGCATTTCGCCATGATGAACAAGTACCACTTCTTTCACAATGGCTAAGCCTAGTCCGGAACCTGTAGTATTTTCACTCGCTCTGAAAAACCTTTCGGTAACGAGCTGTCGAAGCTCCGCCGGGATCCCAGGGCCGCTATCGGTAACCTGCAGTATTGCTAGTTGATCGTCGGTATAGGTTTCAATTAAGACATTAGATTTTGACGCACTGTACTTGAGAGCGTTATCGATCAGATTGTTTAACAATTCGATAAATAATGTTCTATTTCCAAGCACACAGGCAGAGTCAAGCTCAAGTTCAATCGTAGTTTGTTTGGAAACATCGGTAAATGAATCTGCGCACTGCTGAGCAACGGTTGCCAAATCCAATTTTTCATTGTTTTTCTTCTCAAATGCATAGGCTTCTGAATAGCTCAGTTGCAACAATTTATTAGCAAGGTTGGTGATGCGATGTGCGTTGGAGAGTATTCTTTCTAAATAGCGACGAGTGCTTTCTGTTTTGGTATGCCGAATGGCTAAATCGCACTGCAAGGTTAGCGCAGCAATGGGTGTTAATAATTGGTGTGAAGCATTCTCTATAAATCGTTTTGATAAGCCAATTTGTTCGCCAAGTCGTTTAAACAGCGCGTTTATGCCGCCGGCTAACGTAGATAATTCCTCAGGCATGCTGTTTGTATCAACGGGCGCTAGATCATGAATGCTGCGGCTATTTAGATCGGTTAACAATTTTTTTAGCGGTCTTAATGCAATATTTACGGCAATTATGGCGAGTGTAGCAATAAGCAAAATTAAAAAAATGGCTTTAATTAAGCTTGCGTAGACTTCGGCGGCAACAAATTCGTTTCTGTCGTGTATGGTTTGTCCCACCAGCGTTTTACTCCAACCGCTTACGCGTGAATGTTCCGACAGTGTAGATACCGCGACGATCCGCAGAGGTTGATCTAAATAAGTCGCATCATAAAACTCAATATGGTTATGGATTTTTTTTACGCCGTTAGGCGGGTCGGGTAAATCGGTATAGCCTACTAAGAATCGACCATCGGGTCCTAGCACTTTGTAATAGAGTTTATCATTGGTGGTTTGCTTAATGACCTTAAGCAGATCCACGGTAAGAAAGTCGCCTTCCGACGATATTGCATATTGAGAAATACTCAGTGCAAGGTTAACCAATACCCTGTCAAATAATTCCGTGGATGTTTTTTTGGTACTAACATAAATACTTAGTAGATGAGCAATGGATAAAACCAACAATGGTAAGATAAGCCAGCTGAGAAGTCTGCCTTGTAAGGTGTTAAAGAGCTTACTGAACTTCATCTAACTTTTGCAGTACATAGCCGAGACCTCGCTTAGTGGCAATACTAACGTTTGACGCGGTTAATTTTTTGCGTAGGCGGTGAATATAAATTTCTATTGCAGAGGCGTCTGCTAAATCATCAAAACTAAAAATATGGTTGGCAATACTCTCTTTACTTATTACATCGCCTTTTTTTTGCATCAGCGTCTCTAGTACAGCCCTTTCGCGAGGTGATAAATCGAATTCTGCGCCACGCAATGAAAATTCCCTGGTAATTTGATTGTAGTGTAAATCACCAAACTCAACCACTTCACTCTTATTTTTTGATTCTCTGCGAAGCAGTGCTCTTACCCGTGCTTCAAATTCGTCTAAGGCAAAAGGTTTGACCAGGTAGTCGTCCGCACCTAAATCTAATCCTGCGACCCGGTCTGATACTGAAACACGGGCAGAAATAATGAGCACTGGCGTTTTATCGCCCATCTTTCTTAATTCTTTAAGTAATGTTAAGCCGTTCGTATCTGGTAAATTTATATCCAATACGATAATGTCAAATTCACCGTTAGAGACGGCTGTTTTAAAAAAACTACCTTTCTGAAACCAGTCACTGGTTATTTCCAGATCTTTCAATGATTCAACAATACATTCGGCTATGTCACTGTTATCTTCTATAACTAGTGCGCGCATACAAACTCCATTAAAAACATAGACAAGATCTACCGGTCGCTAAGAGTACTTTACCCAGTCTGTTCCTTCCAGTGTTAGCCCCGCGGTATTTGCAACTATTAGCAAAAGATTATAGGCTTTCGCCATGCGCCGTCTTTATCTGGTTAACAATAAATGTTAATACTTTTTGACATTAATCTGAAGCGAAAAACATTGTTTTGGTTGTGTTTATTCGTTGGCATTTTCTTTCTCTTTACATCAACAGGCGCAAGCGCAGAAACCTTTGATACAGACAGCGCAACTATACAAAATAGTGACGTTTTTGAAGAACTGGAGATAACGGTGCCGTTTCTTCCTGCTGGCGGCACGGATGTGTGGGCGCGAGCTGTCCTGCCTAACCTTGGTCAATTTCTACCGGGTAAACCAACTATTTCTTTCAAGAATATCTCCGGGAGCAGGGGGCATCGTGCAGCAAACGACTATGCGCGTCTTAAACCATTGGATGGTCGGTCGCTATTCGTCATCGCTGCTTCTATGAATATTGCCTATCTTCTGGAAGATGAAAGAGTGCGTTATGACCTATCGGATTGGCAAGCCTTGATGTCATACAATGCAGGTATTGTGGTTTACGCATCAGAAAATTTGGGCATAACGGATATCAAAGACCTAAAGAATAATAAAGAACATCTGATAATGGCCAGTATTGGGCCGACATCTGAAGATTTGTTCGTATTGTTAGCTCTGGATATTTTAAAGATTGATATTACTTCTATTTTTGGACTTGGAGGCAGAGGGGCTGCGCGAAAAATGTTTGAAAGTGGCGACGTAAATGTTGATTTTCAAACCACGCCAGCGTTTAAAAAGTTTGTCGCACCACTTGTAAGCGAGCATAAAGCAACGCCGCTTTTCAGCCTGGGTGCTTTTGACAGTGATATGAACTACGTTAGAGATCCACTCTATCCTGATTTACCGAACCTGGAAGAAGTGTATATAGAGCTATATGGTTCTGCGCCTTCAAGTAAAGCCTGGCAAGCATGGTTATCACTTTACAGAGCTTCTAAAGGTACGCTTAAATTTCTGGTGATACCAAAAGATACCCCTAAAAACATTATCAATGCGTATCAAAACGCTATTGATTTGATGATGAAAGATCCATTTTTGCTCGAGAATTTAAACAGTCAGATAGGCGAAAATACGGTGTTTGGTCCCGTTGAAGCGCAAAAACGTATCGAAGACTTGATCGCACTGCCCATGGAGACCCGGGTGTGGCTCAAACAATGGATATACAACAAATACGAGATACGAATATAGATAAGCATTATCACCGAGTCTTTAGTTGAAAGTTATTTGAAAGTAAATTTTTTATATTGTTATTAACAATAAATCTAAGACAGTTGACCATAGCGGAAAAACTTAACTGCTATATCGCAGCGTTTTAGGCGACATTAAGATATTTCAATAATTCATTCGAGAGACAATATGACCGTTAATGCTAAAGTTTTCATCTCTACCATGTTATTAGTAGCTCCTCACTGTGGCGCATACAGCGACACCTTGGAAGATCAGCTGTTAGCTTGCCGGACAATAACCACCGATGTTGAGAGATTGCGCTGCCTCGATAAAGCGATTGCAGTGTTGCAGCCAACGGCGCCGAAGGCTAATGAAATAGAGCGAACGGTAAATAAACCCAAACAAGATTACAAAGTAAAAGCCAAACCCGCACCAGAGCTGGGCGAGAAGTACCTAAAAGATAACGATAACCCGGGCGAAAAAGAGCAGGTTTTTAATCTGATTAAAGCCTATAAAGGACACAGTGAACGCTGGGTGTTTGAATTTGAAAATGGCCAAAAATGGCAGCAAAACGAAGCTCGGTACTTGCCTGTACCACCGCAATACCCTGTTAAGGTGACCATCTCTGAGGGCACATTTGGTGCTTACAATTTAAGAGCAGACTATCTCAATAAGCGTGTAAAGGTAAAGCGCATACGATAACCAACGTATGTTAAAGTACAGTTATACTACCATTAATTATATTGGCCTCTTCTGTATTAAATATTTCTTCAAATATACAGTGCGTTAAAGTTGTTAACATATTTTATACAACTGAAAGCTTGTTGAAAGCATTAGCGCATACTATTCATTTTCAGCGGGAGCATCTCACCTTGATACTCTCCTTTGGATTATAAGTAAGATTTATTAATGTAGTGAAATGAGGCATTCACATGGCTATTGCACATAAAAACACAAAGCTGTCGAAATCCCGGGTTGCTCTGGCTGTTCTGGTAGCTTGCAGTATGAACCCAGTTGGCGTATCACAAGCTCAAACAAAAGACGATGCTAAAAAGTATGAGCAAATTGTTGTAACCGGCTCTAATATTCGTAGAGACAGAGACATGGAAACCCCCTCACCAATCGAAACCATTGGTTTAGAGGACTTAGAGTCTGCCGGTGTCGGTCAGATGCAAGACATTATAAAAACATTACCTTCTATGGCGGGTTCCAATTTAGCGGGTGGTCGAGAAGCCCAGGGAACGTCACAATTCAGTTTACGTGGATTGGGTGTTGGTGGCACATTAACCCTCATTAACGGAAGAAGAGCCGGTTTGTCTCCGATTTCGACTGGCCAGGGATTCTTCTTTACTGATATTAACCAATATCCAACCAATATGATCCAAAGTATTGAGGTGCTAAAAGACGGTGCGTCAGCCACTTATGGTTCTGATGCTGTTGGCGGTGTAGTCAATATTATTACCAGAAAAAACTTTGAAGGGTTAGAAGTAGGTGGTGAATATCGCGCGAATGATGTCAACCCGGCGCATAACCTGAATGCTGCATTTGGTCACGATTTTGATGGCGGACGTTTTTCGATTTTCCTCAACTATTATGGCCAGGAAGGTGGAGCTCGCGGCGAATACGATTGGCTGGCAGAACGCTCCGGAGGACGTTCCTTCGATGCTGCCTTTAACCAGTATGATTCTTCAATTGGTGCGGGTCGATATGCGCTGGCCGTTCCAAACCCAGATGATCCTACACGCTATTTGCGTGGTTCCGGAGATGTGGTTGATCCGTATTGTGGCTCACCCAGCCCATTAAATGGTGTTCAATCTACTTTCATTGATGGTAACAATTGCCGCTATATATTCCTTGATCAACGGGCCTTGATTGGTGAAGAAAGTCGCTTGCAAGTGTTTACCCAGTTTGATTATGCGTTAACCGATGATACGCAAATTTTTGCTGAAGCTAGTTTCTCCAGCAACGAAGTAAGAGATATTATCGGTGGCGCACCGCTGGATATTCGAACTGATGATGATGGCTTCTATGTACCCGCTGATCATCCGTTTAACTACTTCGTTTCAAACGGTGCTGGCGGTATTAAGTGGGATGAAGCTGCTGTCGCTGCTGATCCTTCCCGTGCGGTAGATGTCATTTTCCGTGGTAGGCCGTTAACTGCTTTCGACGGTGACTTAGCTGAAGATATTGAGAAAAACTTTGAAAACAGTCGCATCGTATTAGGCTTTGACTCCACACTCAATGATAACTGGAGCCTGAATGGTTCCTATATGTATGCGCATTCTGTAATGACAGACGTGCTGCCTCGCAACTATAATCCATTGAAATTCCGTGAAGCGATTGGCAGCGGCCGATGGAATCCGTTTTCGATTGGCTGGGCTGACCCGGATGCAGTATCAGTTAAAGATGGTACAACGACAGCAGGTAACAGTGTTTTTGGGCCCTATACTGAAACAGATTTAGGCCAGTTTGCCTCATATCGACAGTTTGTAAGGGAAAGCAATCAAACCGCAGCCGAAGCAATCCTCAGTGGTGAGTTGTTCGAATTTGATGGAATGCCCGTTTATGCGGCATTTGGTACCCAGTACCGCGCTATGGAATATACAGAAATTGCTGATAGCGCTCAGGTATTCAAGCAAAGCGGTTACGAAGACGAGGTATTCTCTGTAAACGGCGCGTCGCAAGATGTCTATGCAATTTACGGCGAATTGATTTTCCCTGTTAATGATGACCTCGAAATTCAGGCAGCGCTTAGATACGAAGATTACGGTGACAATGAAGGCGGCGACACAGTTGACCCAAAAATTGGCTTTCGCTGGTTAGCTTCTGACATGGTGCAGCTGCGTGGTTCATACGGTACCTCGTTCCAGGCTCCATCCGTTAGAAACGTGGTAGGTTCTGGTGGTGGTGGTGCACTTGCCGATTCAATTACTGCAGATGTCTATAGAAACGGCCCTGGATCAGCCTGTGATCCGAATGTAAACGATACCTTTAATGTTACAACCACTACACTGGGTGGAAACTTAAAACCTCAAACAGCAACCAACTACAATCTTGGTATTATCTTGACCACTGAAGGGGGCTTTACCGGCTCACTGGATTACTGGAGCTATGATTACGAAGATTTGATTGGTCCAGGTGAATCAGCTGCGTCAATTTTAGCCAATGAGTGTACGGCAGGTCGATATACACCTGATGAACGTGTTACTCGCGACGGCAGCGGTCAACTAATCTCAGTGGTCAATAACTTTGCTAACCTGGGCGGTGTTGTAGCCAACGGTTTTGACTTAACAAGTGAATACACGTTTTACGAAGTATTAGGCGGTGATATAACGCTTAACGGAAATTTAACTTACATCAGAACTTACGATATCGATAGTGGTGATGGTAGTCCTGTTTTTGACGGTGCAAATAATCGTAACTCTTCATTTGGCCAATTAGGTTCGGTACCAGATACTCGCTTCAACATTGGTTTGGATTGGAAAGATGGGATTCAAAGTGCTAGTTTCTATGTCCGCCATATTGGGGGGTATGACGACAGAACTCCGGGTAATGACTACGCTTCTATCGATTCGCAAACCGTTATCGATGTGCAGTACTCTTACGACTTTGACCAACTGTTTGGAGATGGTTTAACCAATTTGTCCGTTGGTATAAATAACTTAACCGACCAGGATCCACCAGCAGTTGATCGCAATAGTGCCGATGGTCGTCGAGCGTTTGACAGTCTGGTACATGACCCTCGTGGCAGAATAGCGTATGTAAGAGTTAAACATTCGTTCTAATTCGCCTGGTACATGGCTATTCTGAGTTGCTGTTTAAGGAGATTCAGAACTTAGCTGAACATTTTTAAAGGCTCTGCACTGTATGCAGGGCCTTTTTTAATTCCAGACCCTGGGCTGTAAAAATACCTGCCAGGTAGCCAGTAAGATCCTGTTCTGAGAGTTTTTCAAGTATCAGGCCTGATCCCGTGTTGAGCTAAGAGGATAAATCTGATCATAAAAGAGCATAATTGACGTTGATTACTATTAACAAAAAAAGTAATACAAATAATAAATTAAGTAAGAGTGGCGGCATCCTTAAAACGCGCATTATCTATAGTATAGAATCTATAAGCTAGCTCAAAGACGCGGCTTTTATCTATAGGATACCGCCATTTCAAGCCATGGTATCGTCCGTGTTCAATCATCCTAAACGGGTCGTCGTTCACTACAAGGAGTGTTTTTTGAATAAAATAGCATTAATTACCGGAGCAAGCCGAGGGATAGGCGCTGCGACCGCCATAAAGCTCGCAAGTAAAGGATATAAGGTCTGTATCAATTACATCAGAAACAGTAAAGCGGCTGCCAGCGTTTGTGATTCGATTAACGAACTTGGTGGTACTGCGATTAGTTTTAAAGCAGATGTATCAAAGCAACAAGAAGTTCGCAGACTGTTTTCTTATATACAAACAGAACTTGGTGAAGTGACGCATTTAGTCAATAACGTTGGTATTCTCTTTACTAAAACAGATTTCACGCAAATTACCGCCGAACGCTTTAGTGAAATCCTCAATACGAATGTTATGAGCGCTTTTCTTTGTTCACAGGAATTCGTCAAGCGGGGAGACTCGCAATGCGCAATTGTCAATGTTTCTTCCGCCGCAGCACGAACAGGTTCGCCTTTTGAGTACCTAGATTATGCCGCCTCTAAAGGTGCGTTGGATACCCTTACTAAGGGCTTATCAGTAGAGCTTGCATCTAAAAACATCAGAGTAAATGCAGTTCGCCCCGGTTTTATTGAAACCGATATACATAGCGATGGCGGTGAACCCGATAGAGTTAAACGTTTAAGTTCGCAAATACCCATGGGGCGGGGTGGTTCAGCGCAGGAAGTTGCCAATACAATTGCATGGTTACTGTCGGAGGAGGCATCCTATGTTACCGGTTCATTTATTGACGTTGCTGGCGGAAAGTAGGCTTGCTTAACAAGACAGTTAAGCCTTTGCTATGAAATTAAGCGGCTAAATTGCTTTTGAATAGAGAGCTGAGAGGTTGTATCAAGTATTGTCACGACAGAAGCTATGTTTAGCTATCACTTATCGATACCCCTCGTTTTAACGCTGCAACAGCACTTCAACCAAAGGCAAGATACAGAAAGTTAAAAATAACTAATACGGTAAAACTGTCAACGATGTAACGGTGCAGATCGTCAGACAATTTTTGCAAAATCCGTTTACCTAACCAATTCCCCGGAACAGTGCAAAGGCCAACCACTGCGCCTATGATCAGCAATTCTATATTAAGTATGTCTGTAGAACCAAAAACTGCTAGCTTCATGCTATTCATAACCAGTGTTATCGCAGCCATAGTGCCAACAAATGCCAACCGGTTTATTCCGGTGCCGAGCAGAAATGGCGCTAAAAAGAAGCCAGGACCAACCACATTACCGGCTAGCATGCCCCAGATTGCGCTGGCGAATGATAATAGTTTAGGGCCCGTTTTAATGTTGTGTTGACGGGCATAATATTTCATAGGGATAGAGAATATAAGGAAGCAGGCAAACACAAAGGCGATAATTCTTGGATCTAAAATACTGAAAAGGTAAGCGCCAAATATGAGGCTCGGACTGCCGAATATCAGCACGCGGGCAGTGATTGGCCAGTCAACGTTTTTCCAATAAATGACAAGCCGACTGGTATGACTAAATAACAAAGCACAAGTCATTACCGGAACGGCCTGTTTAATGCCTATAATTTGTGAGAGCAGGGCTGTCATGACGATGCCACCTAGCATTCCGGTAGCACCGTGGAGTATGCCGGTTATAAACGCACTGACAATAATGACTAAGCAAAGCCATAAATTAACTTCGCTTAGTAGTTCCATTATTGTTTAACCTTTTTGGTCAGCATGGAAACTAATTTTCCGCCAAACAGAGATATGACTAACATGACCAGAATAAAGATTGTTACAGGGCGCTCTAACAAATAGCTCCACATACCGCCGCTTATTTGATAGGTAAAAATTAACGCATCTTCCGCCATGCCACCCAGCAGCAAACCAATCACCGCAGCCGGCACAGAATAATCAAAGCGTTTAAATAACAAGCCTATCAGGGAAAAGACCATTACGGTAATAGGGCCGGTTAAATCACCAGTCAGCCCGAAAGCGCCGAACACAGCCACCGCAAGTACCGATGGCACCAAGTAGTTCATAGGAACTTTAATGATATTCGCTAATATTGGAATGAATATCAGGCCTAACCCAATCAGCAAAAATGCCTGACTGAAATTGGCAAAAATAATGGCATACACCACATCGGTTTGTTCTCGAATGAACTGTGGACCACCGGTAATATTGTGCATAGCAAAAGCGGCTAACATAACGGCTGTTGCACCGCCGCCGGGAATCCCCAAGGCTAACAGGGTAGCCATGGATCCTGCTTCTGAAGTACTATTGGCGGCTTCTGCTGCCACAATACCAGAAGGGTTTCCTTTACCAAAGGTTTCGGGATTTTTAGCTTTACGTTTGGCCTGAATATAGGACAGAAGACTGGCTACTGAAGAACCAACGCCCGGTACCGAACCAACGAATACGCCGATTAAACTGCCGCGGATAAGTGATACCGGGTAGCGAAATGCATTCCAGAAACCTGCTAGAATCTTTTTAACGCTGACTTTACGCAGTGATTGATCTTCCACCAGGTACTGACTATTTACCAGTTTAAACAGTTCAGAAGCGGCAAACATGCCCATCATTGCGGGAATTGCGGGAATACCGTCGAGTAAATAAACGCTACCCATTGTTCCTCTGGCAACGCCAGTTTCGCCGTAACCTACGGTACCAATCAGCAAGCCGACTAATCCAGAAATAACGCCCTTGTTGAGGTTATCGCCACTTAAGCTGGCAATAAGGGTAATACCCCATAGGATCACTGCTGCCATTTCTGCGGGACCTAACTTCAATACCATTTCCGAAATTGGCCCAATGAGGAAGAACAAAATGGAATAACCCACAATGACGCCAATACAAGAAGAGCCGAGCCCTATACCCAGTGCGGTATTATGTTCGCCGCGTTGTGACATTGGGTACCCATCAAAGGTCGTTGCAACCGACGAAGAGGTCCCTGGAATATTCATCAAAATAGCCGGGATACTGCCGCCAAAGCCGCCGCCGGTAAAGATAGCGGTGAGGAACAACATTGCCTGCATAAAATCCATGTACAGGGTAAGGGGCAAAAATATAGCCATCGCCATGGATATCTGTAATCCGGGTATCGCACCAAAGATCAAACCAATTAGTATTCCCGGTATGACGATCAACCACACTGAAGGGTCAGCAAACAGTAAACTAAAACCGCCAATTACATCATTCATATTCATTACGTATTCTCCCTGTTAATAGGCGGTTGGTAAAATCAACATAGGCATGGGGTACGGCAACATCTTCGAAAAGAACAAAGACATTAGCAAAGCAAACGTGATGCTGTATCCTACAATCCATACAATGCGACGCTCGCCGTGCAACCACAAGAAAGCCGCGACAAAGAGGCAGGTACCTACATCAAAGCCTAACCATTCCAGCGTCACAACAAAGGTGATAAACAACAATATTACCGGCATCATACTGGCGATTGGATCGAGATCGGGTGGTGGCTCATGCTTTCCACGTAGTTGGCTGATAAATTCAACCACACACAGCGCCAATACCACAATGGATACAGGCAAGATGAGTATTAAGTTGGCGAAATGGTCTGATGCTTGATAGGCATCAAACAAATACCAAACGACCAAGCCCGCAAGGGAAAGTAATACCAATACATCGGCTTTTTGATGTCGAGTGAGTTTACTATTTTCTGAACTCATACAAAGGCTCTCACAACTTTAATAAATAAGAATATTTTTTGGAGGCTGCAAAATTTCGTCTCATGATTTCTTCTGACTTTTCAGGTCCGGTCCATCTACCGGAAATACTTGAGCGTTTGAGCATGGCTTTTAAATCCGGGTTTGCTAATGCGCGTTTCATCGCCTCGGCAAGAAACTTAAAACGCTCCGGATGTTCTTGTTTGAGTTTGGCTGATGTGGCAAAGCCTCTAATGGTGCCTTGCAGTACTGGCGCTTCAATGCCTAAAGGAGCAAGTGCTCTATTGATCGCAGGTGCATTCCAATCGAGTTCATCTTCCTCACTGACAATAGCCAGTGGGCGGATATATTCCCGAATGCTTTCAGAGCCCTTAGCACTTATAACAATAAAATCGACAACACCACCGGCCACGGCGGCGCGCGCTTTACCACCACTGTTATAAGTGACTAAATTAAGGGAGTCCAAAGGTATGCCATAGAGTTCGAGCAGTAGATTGGCCATCAAGTGTCCACCTGAGCCACGAACAACCGAACCTCTTACCGTTTTAGGATGGGCTTTAATATCTTCGAGCAACTCAGGCAAACTTTGATATTTACTGTCTTTGTAAACGGCAATCAGGTCTTCGTCGAACCATTGAAAATTCAGGTAGGCAAAATCATCCAGCGTATAATCTGCATTGCCTTCTAAAATAGTATTGGTTAGATAGGGATTAAATCCCGAGGCAAAAATCGTATAACCGTCAGATGGTTTACTCAGGACATAGTTAGCTGCTAGTAACGTGCCTGCGCCTTTTTTGTTGACAACCTGAACAGGCTGTCCCACTTCTTCTGCGAAATAGGTAGACACAGCCCTGGCCATTTGATCCGTACCGCCACCCACACCAAAGCCTACCACCATCGTGATTGGCTGCGTTGGATAAGCCTCTTCATCCGCTAAAACAGACAGAGATAACAGGGATGTAATTATCAGTGAGCTTACGCCGAGGACGGCATGTTTAACATTAAAACGTCGGTAGTGCATAAAATTTGCTCTCAAGTACATGCCCTTCAAATAATCCGGGCTGAAAACTATTTGCTGTAAATCAGTAAAGCGGTTAACGTGCAAACGCCAAATAAGCCGCTGGAGTTCAATCGCTGCCCTGCGGCGTTAAAGCATCAAAAACCTCTAGCGTGACGCCTTGGATATATACGTGATCGAGACCATTGGAAGTTTCCACATGTTAAGGATTAGTTAAAAATATCAACATTTCCTTTCATGTAGCTTTCATGTTGGGTAAATAGTTAACAATTAATGAATCATTGAGACGCAATTAAAAACAGGGGGAGTTTTCGTAAGCAATGGTTTGCATCTAAAGACGTTTTCCAGCAAGAAACAAATATTGTGCAGCAAGTAGTGGTGACCACTGATTTTACTAAGTTGATGTGACTTTTAAAAAGCGTATATGTAGTCCTGGATCTGTTGTCCGTTGTGTTTTTTGCAGCAAAGGGTAACAGGCCCAGGTTTCTTTGTATTTAAAGTCAGTCCTGAATATCCAGATTGACGTCGTAACCGGCATATTTGCGTATGTTGATTACCCGATCGCCGTCTAACAACCAATATTGCCCTTTAATGCCCGTTAGCATACCGCTAAAGTCTGGCGTTTTATCCAGATTGATTGACTTGATTTTTACCGGATAGTCGTCAACCGGGTAAGTTATCTCATGGGCTACATCATCAACAGGTGTGACAGCCTGAATACCTTTCTCTTCAGCAATCTGCTGCAGATCATCAGATAATTTTTCCAGCATTTCATGTTTCAGGGCAATGAGATCCTGTCAAACCTTGCCCGAAAAAGACGAT
>DDJQ01000045.1 GCA_002339125.1 Alteromonadaceae bacterium UBA2620 | reverse complement strand
ATACAAAGATCAACAACCTCTAGTATGGAAGAATAAATTAAACACTTGTTTGAATGCGAAAAGGATACCCATGAACCCTACACATCATCATAACCCCTACGCGTTAGGACTCGACCAGAACCCGGCTAACTTTGCGGCCTTAAGCCCGCTGTCTTTTATCAAGCGGACTGCAGCGGTGTACCCCAATCATCTGGCGGTTATCCATCAGCAAACCCGCCGCACCTGGGCAGAAACTTACCAGCGCACCCAGCAGCTTGCCAGCGCGCTTACACAGCGGGGCATCGGCAAGGGCGACACCGTGGCGTTTATCTCGCCCAACTTACCAGAACTATTTGAAGCTCACTTTGGTGTGCCGATGACCGGCGCAGTATTAAACGCCGTTAATATTCG
Organism: Alteromonadaceae bacterium UBA2620; assembly: GCA_002339125.1. Lineage (GTDB taxonomy): Bacteria > Pseudomonadota > Gammaproteobacteria > Enterobacterales > Alteromonadaceae > Alteromonas. Next base: position 16,447 of record DDJQ01000045.1, on the reverse strand, counting down.
CCTTGATGCCGAAGCCATCGCGTTCATTCTGCAGCATGGTGAGGCTAAGGTGGTTGTGGTCGACCGCGAATTTTCCGAAGTGGTTGGCAAAGCGATCAAGATGCTCAGCAAAAAGCCGTTAGTGATTGATATCGATGACCCCTATTACGAAGGCGGCGAACTGATTGGCGAAATGGACTACGAGGCGTTTATTGCCAGCGGTGATGCGTCAGGCTATGAGTGGTCGCTGCCTGAGAATGAATGGGACGCCATTACGCTTAATTATACGTCGGGCACTACCGGCGATCCCAAGGGCGTTGTGTATCACCATCGCGGCGCTTACCTTAATGCGGTAAGCAACATTGTGTCGTGGAATATGGCGCCGCATCCCCGTTATTTGTGGACGTTACCCATGTTCCACTGTAATGGCTGGTGCTTTCCCTGGACCATTGCCGCCAATGCCGGCGTGAGTGTGTGCTTACGTCACGTTCGCCCTGATGCGATTTATCAGGCCATCAAAGAAGACGGGGTAAACTATTTCTGCGGTGCACCCATTGTACTTAACATGCTCAACAATGCACCGGATGAATTAAAGCAGGGTATAGAACATCAGGTGAGTGTTATGACGGCGGGCGCGGCGCCACCGGCAGCAGTTATTCAGGGCATGGAAGAAATGGGCTTTACAGTTACCCATGTGTACGGTTTAACTGAGACATACGGCCCTTGCGTGGTGTGCGCCTGGCACGACGAGTGGGACGAGCTACCGATTGAAGAAAAGGCCAGAAAGAAAGCGCGGCAGGGCGTTAAGGTGCCTATGCAGGAAGACATTATGGTGGCTAACCCCACTACCCTTGAGCCGGTGCCTCAGGATGGTAAAACCGTGGGCGAAATCTTTATGCGTGGTAACGTGGTAATGAAAGGCTATTTAAAGAATCCCTCAACCACCGAGGATTCCTTTGCAGGCGGCTGGTTCCACTCGGGCGACCTCGCGGTGTGGCATCCCGACGGTTATGCCGAAATTAAGGACCGCTCCAAAGATATCATTATCTCCGGTGGGGAAAATATCTCGAGTATCGAGGTAGAAGACGTGCTTTATCGCCATCCGGCCATTATTGAAGCTGCAGTGGTGGCCCAGCCGGATGAAAAGTGGGGAGAAGTGCCCGCCGCGTTTATTAAGCTTAAAGACGGTATGCAGGTAAGCGCCGACGAGGTAATTGAATTCTGCCGTAACAATATGGCGCGCTTTAAAGTGCCGAAGAAAATCGTATTTGGTGAACTGCCGAAAACGTCCACCGGTAAAATTCAGAAATTTGTGTTGCGTAATCAGGTCAAAGAAAGCTAATTGTGCTTGGAGGAGCGGCAGAGACCGCTCCCTGAGCGCTTATAAATAGGCTTCGCCCGCGGCCACGGTAAAGGCCATTTCCAGCAGCCAGTCCGGGTCGGCCAGCTCCACTTTTACGCACGCGCGGCTTGGCGCTGTGCCCTCATCAAACCAGGCATCCCACACGGCATTCAGACGGTCGACCAGGCTAAAATCGGTAAGGTAAATCGTCACACTCAGAATGCGCGACTTATCGCTGCCGATTAAAGCAAGAGAAGCCTCTGCCTGGGCAAAAATAGCGCTGACCTGACCTTCAATTTCCAGTACTTCATCAGTTTCCGGTACTTCAACAAAGTTGGCAATGCCGTTAAAAACGGTGATGTCTGACCAACGTTGGGTGGTATTAATACGGTGGATTTTCATAGTGGTTTCTCTGAGTTATGGATAGTAATGATCGTCTGATTCACGCAGGGCTTCTTCGGTAACGTGCAGCACTTCCTGCTTTTGCTGAGTGAGTTTGGTGTGCTTCCAGCTACCCCTGGCCAGCCAGCAGACACTCACAATACCAATCAGGATGTTGGTAGCCGCAAAGGCCCACCAGATACCGGCTTTACCGAGCTCTGTGTGTTTTGATAAGACAAATGCAATAGGGAATAAAAACACCCACTGCGATAATAGCGACAGCACCATGGCGTTCATCATATTGCCGGATGCCCGAAAAGCACCGGTAATGCATACCTGCACGGCCATACCGCCCCAGGTCAGTGCCATTACTTCAACAAATTGGGCGCCGGTGGCGATAACTTCAGGTTGTTCGGGCACGAAAAACGCAATGATTTGCGGCGCCAGCAAAAAGCTCAGTCCGCCAACCAGGCTAAGCGAAACAAAGCCCCAGATTGCGCCGGTGGTGGCGGCCTGTGAGGCACGCTCGATCTGCCCGGCGCCGAGATTCTGCCCCACCAGGGTCGATATTGCCATGCCCAGCCCTAACGCCGGAATGGTAACAAACATCAAAATATTATTGCCCACACCGTAAGAGGCAATAGTCACCGTGCCGAAGCTGGCTACCAGGAACGACATTATAATTTGCCCCAGGGCGCGTGCGGAGAGATCCACTGAGCCGGGAATACCTAAGAAAAACGCCCGGCGGATATAGCTGTAATCCGGAATAAAATAGCGCAGTCGCACATGAATACCATGGCGGCCTTTAAGTAAAATGCCGATACCGATTAATGCCGCAATGGCCTGGGTAACCAGGGTGGCCAGGGCCGCGCCGGTTACGCCCAGGCCTGGCATGATGCCATAACCGAAGATAAACAGCGGGTCGAGCACCAGGTTAAGTAGTACGGTGCCAAGCACAATCAGGAGTGGAATCCGCACCTCGCCAATACCGCGCATTAATGCCTGAAACATGTTGAAGGTAAATACAAAGATCACGCCGATGAAAGAGACATGCATAAAGCTCAGGGCGTTGCTGTAAACCTCGGGTTCGACTTTAAGCAGGGTCAGAAAATGGGGCGACAACCAATATCCGCAGGTACCCAGTATTGTAGACATTACCAGTACCATCAATAAGGTTTGGGCTGAGACTTTGTCGACCTCCTCTCTTCGCCCGGCGCCAATATACTGAGCGGCCAGTGTGGCACCGGCCATGGCAAGCCCGGCACCAATGGCGATCACCAGAAAAGTTACCGGCATACTGATCGACACGGCGGCTACTTCTGCCGGGCCTAGTCGGCCCACCCAAAACGCATCGGTCAGCTGATAGGCAGACTGTAAGAGCTGGCTTATCACAATGGGAATAGCGAGTGACAACAGCGCTTTGTGAATGGGGCCGGTGAGCAGTTGTGATGAATGGGCCATGAGAGCTCCGCAACTAAAGACGCGCTATGGTACCCCGCCACCGGGCAAAAAACACGGCCGCCAAACCTGCGGATTTGGCATTTTATATATTCAAAAGCCTTAGCGGCGCCGCCGCTTGCCGGCCTTTCCTTTATTGCCGGTTTGGCCAAGAGCATTCGCGCGCAGAGACTTTTTTGACGGTTTGCGCCGGGTGTTACCCGCGCTTTCCTGTGCTGCTGGGTTGGGCTCAAAACCTTCCACCCACTGAGGGATAAAATGTTCGCCAGTGAGCTTTTCAACGTCTTCAAGCAGGTATTTCTCTTTATGAGAAACCAGCGATACTGCCAGCCCGGCTAAACCGGCCCGGCCAGTGCGACCAATGCGGTGGATATAGTCCTCGGCGTTGTAGGGAAGCTCATAGTTGATGACATACTGTAACTGCTGAATATCGAGGCCCCGGGCGGCCACATCGGTGGCAACCAGTGCGCGTACCTGGCCGGTTTTAAAAGCCTCCAGCGCTCGCTCGCGGGCGCCTTGCGCTTTGTCACCATGAACGGCTGAGGCAGTGATGCCGTCTTTGCCGAGTTCCTTGGCCAGGGCATCCACCGCTTGCTTGGTGCGGGTAAAAATAAGTACCTGTTGCCAGTTGTTAGCGCCAATAAGATAAGCTACCAGCGCCGCTTTTTTGTGACTGTCCACTTCGTAGATGCGTTGTTCAACTTTCGCGGCGGCGGTGTTCCTTTCAGTTACTTCAATGAGCGCCGGGTCGATTAACAGGGTGTTTTTGAGGGCAAATACGTCATCGTTAAAGGTGGCACTAAAAAACAGCGTCTGATGCGCTTCTGGCAAGTGCCTGAGGATACGCTTAATATCAATAATAAAGCCCATATCCAGCATGCGGTCTGCTTCATCGAGTACCAGGGTTTGCAAAGTGCCCAGGTCAATAAGTCCTTTTGTTGCCAGTTCCAGTAAACGTCCGGGCGTGGCTACCAGTACATCGCAGCCCTTATTTAATGCGTCAATCTGCGGGTTAATGCTTGCTCCCCCGTAGGCCACAACAGAGCGCAATCCGGTACCCTGACTGTAGGCAACAAAGCTCTGATGCACCTGCTGAGCAAGCTCGCGGGTTGGGGTAAGCACTAATACGTGAATGGCTTTTGAGGTGCCTTCGTCAGCCAGATATCGTTGAATTAACGGTAATGCAAATGCAGCAGTTTTGCCGGTTCCGGTTTGGGCCCCGGCCAGCACGTCGCGCCCCGCTAATACCTCGGGAATGGCAGCCTGTTGAATGGGCGTAGGCGCTTGATAGCCAAGCTCGTCAAGGATGGCTAACAATTGGGTTTGCAGCCCCAGGTCGGAAAAACGCATAACTTACATCGCTAATGATTAAAAAAGACGGCGCTATTGTAGCACTTTAACGATTGGCAGCTTAGCTGTAGTTTATAATCAGATAGCTGTTTTTGGTCATGACGCATTGAAAGCGGGCATTAAAGTCCAATTATAAAACAGTCAATTTCTAAGGGATGAGCCGATGACGTTCGCTAAATGCATTTTACTTTTGGTATTCATTTTTCACCTTGGTGGGTTAATCCCGGCATTGGCACCCGCATTTGGGGCGGACGAACCATTACTCTCCGAACAGGAGGTGCAGGGTGCGGTAACTCAACTAATCAGGGTGGTTGAGAAGGATTATATTCGTGAAGACGTTCGCCAGGACACAGTTGAATTGCTAACTAATGCACTGCAGCGCGGTGAACTGAACGGTTCGTTTTCTTTTGGCCGCCTGAAAATCAAACTGGAGTCTATGCTTTACTCAGTAAGTCAGGATTCCAACTTCGAGCTGCACTGGCAGTCCGGGCTAAACGGTACACTAATGGCTATCGATGAGCTGCCCGGCGCACTGCAAACGCAAATGCTGGATGGTGATATTTGCTACCTGGCCGTCGATGGCGATTTATTTGATACCCAGTGGCGGGCAGAAATGGATAAAGCCATGGCGTTTTTATCAGACAGTCAGGCCATAGTGATCGATCTCAGAAGTGCCGGCATGAGCTCATTGCCGCTCTCGCAACATTTTCTGAGTCATTTTATGCCGGTGGGGCCGCCGCTATCGATGGTCACTCTTGCGCACCAGCAAAGTACGCCTTTGTTGGCGCAGCTAGTGGCGAGCCCTGTTAGCACTGATAAGCCTGTGTTTATTGTTACGTCGCCTTTTATTGCCGGGTCCTGGGAGTTTGTCGCCTTCACATTGCAGCAAGCCGACCGGGCAACGATAGTGGGCATGCCAACCCTTGGCCTGGGTTATATGACAACCGTAGAGCAACTGAGTGAGCATTTAAGCATGGTGATGGCTTACGCTGAGCTGCAACATCCACAAACCGGCGACAGCTGGAAAAACAGCGGCGTTATACCGGATGTACAAACAGACGCTGACCAGGCAATGTCTTTAGCGCTTAAGCTGGCAACCGAGGCGTTATAAATAAACAGAAGTTTGCTGATCTAAACAGGGCATAAGTATTTATGCCCTTTCTTACCTAATGTTAACCCGCCGGGTAAGGCGATGGGCCGCCTTCGGCAATAAACTTATCGACCCGCTCTTCCAGTACCGCAAGTGGGACAGATCCCATTTGCAGGATCATATCGTGGAAGTTACGGATATCGAACTGCTCACCAAGGGCTTCTTCTGCTCGCGCGCGGTGTTCAACAATGGCCATCTGACCAAGATAGTAAGACAGCGCCTGCCCGGGCCAGGCAATGTAACGGTCTACTTCGGTGGTGATTTCATGAATCGACAGCGCGGTGTTCTCTTTCATAAAGTCCTGCGCCTCTTTCCGGGTCCAGCCCTTGGCGTGGATACCGGTATCAACCACCAGGCGAGCTGCTCGCCACATCTGGTAACTGAGCATGCCAAACACCTCATAAGGCGTATGGTAAAGGCCCATTTCTTCACCTAATAATTCGCTGTACAGCGCCCAGCCTTCACCGAAGGCTGAAATATAGCTCTTACGGCGGAACTCAGGGATGGCGTCGTTTTCCAGTGACAGAGGCATCTGAAATGCGTGGCCCGGTGCCGATTCATGCAGAGTGAGTGCTGGCAGGGAATACAGCGGGCGAGAGGGCAGATCATAGGTATTTACCCAATAGGTGCCCGGACCGCCACGGCCAGCGGTATAAAACGGCGCAATATCGTCTGGTACTTTAATAATGGCAAAGCGCTTACGTGGCAGATGACCAAACCACTGGTCCGCTACGCCATCAAATTCCTTGGCCGTCCATGCAGCGCGGTCTAGCAGTGCCTGTGGTGTATCAACATAAAACTGTTCGTCGGTGCGCAGGAAGGTTAAAAAGGCCTGCAAGTCGCCGTCAAAGCCAACCTCAGCCATTACTTCGTGCATGCGCTGGCGGATCTTGGTGACTTCATCCAAACCAATCTGATGGATTTCCTCGGCACTCAGATCCAGCGTCGTGTACTTCTTAATTTGCGCCTGATAATAGGCTTTGCCATCGGGCAGGTCATAACCAGCAATCGAAGGCTGGGCATTAGGAATGTAGTCTTCCTGTAAGAAGGTCAGCAATGTCTGATGAGCCGGAATAACATAGTCGTCGATAGCGGCTTTGGCTTTGGCCTGCAGTTGCGCTTGTTTTTCCTCACTTAAACGGGAAGGCATTTTCTTAAACGGCTTGAAATACATGTTCTCCGCGCCTTTTGCCTCGATCACCGATATCACTGAGGCATCGCGGCCCTGTAACGAAATCTTCGGTAACGTGAACTTACGCGCCAGGCCAAGCTTCATATTGGCGATTTGCTGATCGAAGTAGCGCGGCATGTCTTGCAGCCACTGTATGTAGTTCTCGAAATCCTGCTCGCTATGAAAAGTTTCACGAGTGATATAAGCCAGGTTGCTCCAGAACGCGGTATCACCCAGTAAGGGCTTTTCGTAGGTTTTAAACTGCTGGTCGGCAATCAGGTTTTCAATTTGCAGGCGATACACCGCGTAGTTGATTTGATTGGTTTCTGATAAGGCTGCTACGTCGATAGCGTCGAGCTGTGCCAGGGTCTCCTGCCACCGGGCAAGGCGTTTTTGTTGAGTAGAAATGCTAACATCCGGCAGGCTCGACGGCGCGCTGGTGGTATTGCTGTTCTCATCCGTGGCGTCTTTACTCTGGCGCCACGCCCACTCTGCCTCATACAGCGCTTCAAAGCGGCTGTCGGCGGTATTCTGAACCACACTGGTGCTAGCTGACGGCGAAGAAGTGGAAGAGCAAGCCGTTACACCGATGGCTGAACACGCCATCATTACAGATAAAGCTACTATTTTTACTGGGTTGGGGGATTGAGCTGTGAGCACCAGAGTCTCCTGTTTTTGTTATATGCGGATATTATTCATTCTATCGTACCTTACTCATACTGCCTCAGTGAAATGTCCTGAGCGAGAGGAAACCGTCAGGTTGCCGGTCTGGGTAGACCAAATCCCGGGCGGCTGCCTGTCGCCAGCCAGGCGCATAAGTTATAGTGAGCGCTATCTGAAAGCCGGAATTTTTCACAGGAGTAAGGCATGCAAAAAGGTATAGGCGGGGCAAGCAAAGCGTCGGCACTGGCGACACTGACCGACATGACAAAAGACACCCGCCCGGTAGATAAAGCCGAATACACCAGCCGTATCGACCAGGCGCAACACTATATGCGTGAGCATCAGATTGCGGCTATCTATCTTAATGCCGGCACTAACCTGAGTTATTTTACCGGCATGGACTGGTATCCCAGCGAACGCCTGGTAGGCGCTATTCTGCCCGCCAGTGGTGAGGTAGTTTATATTGCTCCTTTGTTTGAGATTGAATCGCTGTCGGAGCGTCAGGTGATTGCCGGTGAGATTGTGGGGTGGCAGGAGCATGAAAGCCCCTATAAGCTGGTCGCTGAAGTATTAAAACAAGCCGGTTTGAGCGGCGGCGATATTTTGGGTGTGGATGAAGCCACAGCGTTTTTTATCGTTGATGGTTTTAACAAAGCCATGCCGGATATTGAGATCATTAACGCCAGTGGCGTAACAGCCCATTGCCGAATGCATAAGTCGGCCAGCGAGCTGGCGCTTATTCAGCGTGCCATGGACATGACGCTCGCAGTCCATCAGGCAACCGCCAGTATCTTACATGAAGGGATCACCACCACTGAGGTAGAGCAGTTTATTCATGAAGCGCATAAAAAAGTGGGTGCCAGCGGCTCATATTTTTGTATTGTGCTGTTTGGCAAAGCAACCTCTTTTCCCCATGGCGTAAAAGATCCACAAATATTAAAACCCGGCGACCTGGTGCTTATCGATACCGGTTGTAAGTTACATGGCTACCTGTCAGACATTACCCGCACCTATTCCTTTGGTGGGGCCAGCGAAAAACAGGCCCGTTTGTGGCAGGCCGAAAAAGATGCGCAACTGGCGGCTTTTGCTGCGGCGGCCAATGGCTCGCCCTGTGGTGACGTTGATGCCGCGGCCCGGGTTAGTCTGGAAAGCGCTGGCCTTGGACCTGATTACGATTTGCCGGGATTACCTCACCGCACCGGCCATGGCATTGGCATGGATATCCACGAATGGCCTTATCTGGTTAAAGACAATCCGCAGCCATTAGCCCCGGGCATGTGCTTTAGCAATGAGCCAATGATAGTGGTGCCGGGCGAGTTCGGGATCCGTCTGGAAGACCATTTTTATATGGCAGAAGACGGCCCACGCTGGTTTACCCAACCGGCTCACTCCATCAATAACCCCTTTGGGCTATAACTGTAACAAAGTGTGGCAAAAGCTTGATATTGATTGCAAAGCCACCCAAGTTAAGTAATACACTCAGGGATTAGCAGTATACAGGGGCGGGAGGAATACCATGCGAAACTTGCTGGACAGCGTGCTTAAACCGGTCAGACGGGCGTCTGATGCCGGCTCGGCACAATTTGCCGAATGGTTTATGCAGTCCCGCCACCGTTTTACCATTACCGGTTTAAGCCGTAGTGGTAAATCCATGCTGTTTACCAGCCTGATGACCATCTTAAAATACCGTAGTGAACAGCAGTATCAGTGCCTGCCATTGCTGCGTTACCTGCCCATGGATCTGGTGGAGAACATGTGGGTGGAGCCGCTGGGCGACCTGCCTGAATTCCCGGTAGAAGAGCACATGGCGGCGCTGGAACAAGGCGAATGGCCGCCGGCTACCGAATCGGTGGCTGGGTTTCAGTTAACTGTGCGGCTGCGCCAGACCCACGGCGTTAAAAAGTACCTGCTGCCGTTTACCGATATCGTATTTGAGTTTATTGATTATCCCGGCGAGTGGCTCACCGATTTACCCATGCTGGACAAATCCTTTACCCAATGGTCGGACTCCGCCTGGGCGCAGCAAATGAATGAGCCGCAGAATCAGTTTGCTAAAGACTGGCATGAAGCGGTAAGCAGTTTCGATTTTGAACAGCCGCCAACCCCCGATGCGATTAATGTGCTGGTCAGTAAGTACCGTGAATACCTGCTGGCTGCCAAAGCTCAGGGCATCTCCATGCTTCAACCGGGCAGTTTTCTTATTCCCGGCTCTGGCTTCGACTGGCAGGAATACGGCTTTACGCCGTTGCCGTCGCGGATCAGCAGCGATTTATCCAGCCCCTGGACCCAGCGTTTTACCCATCATTTTGAGGTGTTTCAGAAGAACTGGCTGGCGGCATTAAAACAAAGTACGTTTCGCGAGACAGACAAGCAGATCATATTGGTGGATCTGTTCGAAGGCTTAAACCACAGTAAGAGCCACCTGTATCAGCTGCGGGAAACGTTAAGTAATCTGGCGCAAACCTTTGTGTATGGCGATCCGGGCTGGGTGCAACGCCATCTGTTGCGCCAGCAAAAAATTGCTAAAGTGGCCTTTGTCGCCACCAAAAGCGATCTCATTCCGGCGGCGCAGAAAGACAACCTGCTGGCGCTGCTGAAAGATGTAACCCGGGGTGCAACGGCCCAGCTGGATAAAGACGAAATCCAGTTTGAACACTTTCTGGTGTCGGCTATTCAGGCCACCGATGCCGGTTCAAATGAGCAGGCTCTGCGCTACGTAAATAGCGAAGGGCGCTATATGGAAGCAACCTTCGAGCCGTTACCCGACTCACTGAAAGCCATGCCTGCTGATGAACATTACCCGGCGTTACCGGCAGGTGTGCCCAGGGATCATCTGGCGCGTATTTTAAATGGCAATGGCCTGGACAGGCTGTTTCAGTATCTACTGGAGGACTAACCGTGAGCACCACCGAAAAAACGTATCGCTCCAAAGTCACACAAACGGAAATTGATGTGCAACCGCCGGATCATGCCATGCCGGCCAAGCGGGAGGCTGAGCCTTTACCCGTTGTCGAACCCGCCAGGGGCTTTTCTGCTAAGTGGCTGGCGCTGCTTTCCGGTATCGGTTGTGTGGCAGGATTCAGCTTATTTGAGGCGGTTACGATTATAGAAAGTAACTTTGCTTCCTCGCCGGTAGCTACTTCGGTGCTGGCTGCAGTGCTGGGTGTCTTTGTGTTGAGCATATCCACTATGACTCTCGGCGAGGTGCGGGGCTATCGCAAGGTGACGCAGTTTATTCATCGCCGGCCAAAATTATCGGAGTTGGCGCGCAACGACGCCAGGCAGGCAACGCTGGATGCATTACAACTGCATGCCAGCCAGTTTACCCGCCACAGTTATGCCGAACAGTGCTACAAGCGTTTTACCGGCTTGTTAAAGGCCGACCACTCCAGTGCCGAGATTGTAGAAATGTACCGCCAGTTTGTGGCACAGCCGGTGAAAGCAAAAGCCAGTGAAGTGGTGAAAAAGGAATCCATGGCCAGTGGCAGCATGGCGTTTATCAGCCCGAATCATTTAATTCAGTCGCTGATGATTTTATGGATCGGTATGCGCACCATTAAGCGCGTGGCCAAAGTGTACGGCCTGCGCCCGGCTACCGCGGGAAACTGGAAACTGATGAAAATCCTTGCCCAGAACCTGGCCGCGCAGAGCATTTTTGATTTGGCCACCGATGAGATGACCAATCAGCTCAGTGGCTCACTGGCTGCCAAGTTAATGGAAAACTCTGCCGAGGCCGTGGCTGCCGGCGCACTGAACGTTCGACTGGGTAAAACCCTGATGCGCTTACTGGAAGAAGAAAAGTAGCCATCGGTGTAGCGCGTAGTTTATCGGCAAAATTAGCGTACTGGGCGTTTATGCCGTTGTCTGGAAGGAACCAACACCCATTTTGTCATTCTAAATACATGTTACCGAGGTAGCATAAAAAATAAAAATGGCCGTGCAAAACAAAGGAACATCATGATTACACGACGACAGTTTACCGTCGCCTTAGGAACTCTGGCAGCTGCCGGTATGTCAGGTGGCCTTTTCCGCCAGCCCATGGCTGCAACCAATATTACTATGAAGACCAGTGCCGGTTATGGTCCGCTGATTGAAGATCCGAACGGCATACTGGCATTACCTGAAGGCTTTTCTTATCAGGTTTTATCCTCTTTCGGCGATAAGATGGATGATGGCTTGCAGGTCCCCGATCGCGCCGACGGGATGGGCTGTTTAGCATTGGATGAAAACCGGGTTGCATTGATCCGTAACCATGAGTTACAGCCCAAGCATTTAGCTGAATTCGGGCCCGGCCAACCTGCGCCGTTCAAATCTGCCCTGGCTTACGATAACAATGAACGCAACGAAGCCTTGCCCGGCGGTACCACCACGCTTGTTTACAATACGAAGACCGGTATCAAAGAGCAGGAATACCTGAGTCTGGTAGGCACGGTACGAAATTGCTCTGGCGGTGTTACTCCCTGGGGAAGCTGGCTCACGTGTGAAGAAAGCGTGGATACACCCGCCGATGATGGCAATAAATACCATGGTTATGTGTTTGAAGTCCCCGCCACCGCAAACGAACTGGTGGAGGCCAAGCCGCTTAAGGCGTTAGGCCGGTTTAACCATGAAGCGGCCTGTGTTGACCCTGAAACCGGTATCGTCTATCTCACCGAAGACCGCGGCGATAGCTTACTGTATCGCTTAATTCCTAACGAATATGGCAATCTGGCCGCTGGTGGTAAATTGCAGGCGCTGGCGGTTAAAGGCTATCCGAAGTTTGATTCACGCAACTGGAGCAAACGGGAAATGCCCGTGGGTGAGTGGCTGAATACTACCTGGGTGGATATCGCTTCGCCCGACAGTGCCGAAGATGATTTGCGAAAGCAAGGGTATCAGGCCGGTGCCGCTTTGTTTGCCCGAGGCGAAGGCATTCACTGGGCCGAAGATCGGTTGTATTTCTGCTGCACTAACGGCGGGCACAAAAAGCTGGGGCAGGTCATGGCTTACAAACCTTCTGCTTACGAGGGCAGCCCGGGAGAGAGTGATGCACCGGGTGCTTTGCAGTTATTTGTTGAAAGTGCTGACAGCCAATTGCTTAACTTCGGTGATAACCTTACGGTTACGCCCAATGGCCATTTGATTATTTGTGAAGATCAGTACACCGCCATTGTGGATAATCATTTAAGGGGGGTAACGCCAGCCGGTGAGGTTTATCCTTTTGCTCAACTGGCCCTGCAAACCGAACTGGCAGGTGCGTGTTTCTCACCTGATGGCAAAACGCTGTTTGTGAACCTTTATTCGCCCACCAAAACTCTGGCAATTTCGGGGCCCTGGGTGCACCTTAACGCTTAAGCGTTCAAAACGCGGCAGCCAACCCGGCTGCCGTGCTAAATCTGGAATAATTTTAGTCGGTTTATTAGGAATAATTAATATTTTATTCCTATCAATATCCTATTCCTGCGTAATAATTAATCACGTTTACGAATAATGATGCGCTGATTAACCGCCACATTGATATAAATAATTTTTTTGCTTTTAGTGGCCGTTCAAATTTTAAGCTCATGAATTGATTTGCTTAAATTTTGAATTATTGGTTATTTTTAAATGAGTTTTCGACTTGAACAGGATTCAGGACAGGGAGTTTTATATTAGAGCAGAATAAATAAGAGCTTTGAGCAGAAAATTATTCTTGATCTGAGATAAAATATTTCAAAAAATATGAATAATTAGAAAAAAATATTCTTGACGTGTGGTCGTGCTGTGGGTTAAATGTTGACCATAAGTGGTAATTTAGCCGCACTAAAAACAGCAAAAGGGTCACACTCATGCACAAGGAACTCACGTCAATGAAGGCGAAAGTTGCCGGGCAGTATCTGTCTGGTCAGATTCGTCAGGCAATTCGTCAATCCTGGAAAAATCGTTCAACCTCTACTGCTGCCGTAATGTTTGCCGGTGCAGTGGCTGCAGGTATCTGCGCACCCGCTCAGGCTCAGCAGATTACGGGGAGTATTAAAGGTACGGTTACAGCGCCTGGCGGTGATGTAGCAGTAAGTGGTGTTCAGGTCGTTGTTACCAGTGATGTGATGCCTAAGCCGCGTTCGGCAACTACCCGTCCGGACGGCACATTTACTCTGCCTTACCTGATCCCGGGCAATTACGATATTACTTTTACTTTCCCGGACGGCTCGGTACGTAAAACCAATACCACAGTACTGCTGGAGCAGGCGTCGGTGGTTAATCTGGCTTATGAGGCTGCCCAGACAGAGCGTATCGAAGTTTACGGTACGGCAATTATTACTGAAGGTGATTCATCGCTGACTAACTCGTTTGGCGAAGACGTTATCGCCAATATGCCAATCGGTCAGTCTTACCGTGACATGCTGAAAATTCTGCCAGGTGTGGAATACAGTGAAAACGGTATCCTCGGCCCCGCAGCCGGTGGTTCTGGTGTTGATAATAGCTATGCTTTAGATGGTGTGGACTTGTCATTACCGATGTTCGGTAACTTATCGTCTGAACCGGCCACTCACGATATTGCGTATGTTTCTGTCGATCGCGGTGGTGCTAAAGCGATTGGTTTTAACCGCTCCGGTGGTTTTGCAGTAAACTCGGCATCTAAATCAGGTACCAATGAATTCCACGCGAGCCTGGAGTATCGTCTGCAAAACTCTGGTTTTACGTCTACACCTGTGGATGGCGTAATCAGTGACGTCGACCGTAGCTGGATTATTGCTTCTGTTAGTGGCCCCATCCTTAAAGATCAGTTGTTTTTCTATGGATCGTATTTCCGTCCTGAAGTAACTGGCGATAATAAAATCACAGCATATGGGCCGACCAAGTCTTACGAAAATACCCGTGATGAATATTTCGGTAAGCTTACCTGGGCACCAACCGAAGATATCTTATTAAATGTTAGTCAGCGTGTATCTGATCGTCAGGAAGTTGGTGGATCTATCGGTGAATTTGAAACCGACAGCGTTTCGCTGGGTTCTGAGTCGAAGATTAAAATTACCGCCGTGGATGGTTCCTGGCTGCTCGGTGATACGTCCAGTCTGAATTTTAAATATGCCAAATATTCTGAAGATGGTAGCTCGCGTCCAGACGTTGAGTTAGGTTTTATGCCCGTACTGGGGGACTCTCTGGATATCAACAATCTTGACCAGATGGGTTATTTCGGCGTGCCAAGCTTACGTGACTATCCGGATGGTGCAACCGCTGATGAAATTGCAGCTATTGATGCTTTTAATGCCTCAGCTGCGCCGCTGATTGCTCAGTATGGTTACGTTGGTGACGATGGTGAACTTAGCGGTGGTTCAGGTGTTGGTGCATATCCAACATATAACAATCAGGATTTTGCCCGGGAATCTTTCCAGGTAGGTTTTGATACTGAAATCTATACCGGTGACATGACTCACTTCCTGCACTTTGGTGCACGCTGGTCTGAACTGGAAGAAGACCTGTCACGCCTGTCTAATGGCTGGGGACGAATCAGCTACATTGGAGGCTTAGGCGCAGACGGTGGTGATACGGATTTAACCAACGTCTTTTATGAAGCATCTATTGAACAAATGAGTCTGGTACAGGACGGCAGTTCAGTATCATCAATCACCTCCTATGCAGAGTCGGTTGATTTTGAAATCAATGATGAAATCGAACACGGTGACTTTACCTACAATATTGGCTTACTAGTCAGCCGTGATACCTTTTATGGTCAGGGCCTGCGTAAGAACAGTAGCAATGTATCTGGTTACGAATTAGCGCCGGGTGAGAAATACGAGATGTACAAAACCGACTGGAAAGACATGATCCAGCCGCGTTTGGGGGTGACCTGGGAATACGAAGAGTCAGCTACCGTGTTTGCTAACTATGCCAGCTACAACCCGAATGCCAGCTCACTGGCGCGGGCAGCTTCCTGGGATCGTAATACCCGCCGTACCTTGTTAGTTCGTTTCGATGAGAACGGTGACTTTGTGGATGCCGGCGGCGCTGCCGGTTCATCGGGCAAGTTCTTCGCTGACAATATGCGTCCGCGTCGTATTGATGAGTTTACGATTGGTACCACCAAAATGGTGACTAATGAGCTGTTTGTACGCTCGCACTTACGTTATCGCTACGGCAGTCACTTCTGGGAAGATATGCCTAACGGTGCGCGTCTGTACGGCGACTACGGTGATTTCGGCGGTGTACCAGCCAATATTGCCGAAAAAGGTTTGTATATTCCTAACCTCGACGCCATGCGCGATGAAGTGGGCGGTTCGTCTTATGTCATTGCTGAAGTCGATGGCGGCCAGACCAAGTACTGGGAATGGAGTATAGAAGGTGAGTACCAGAATGATAAGTGGTATGTAAATGCTTCTTACGTTTGGAGTCACTACTACGGTAACTTCGACCAGGACAACACAACTGCCACTAACGATGCCAATACCTTTATCGGCTCATCATTTTACGGTGACGGTCCTGGCCGCATGGTATGGGATAACCGCTACGGCAATATGATTGGTGATAAGCCGCATAAAGTAAAAGTGATCAGTACTTATACGGCTGACTGGGAAGGCGTGTTTGGTGCGTACTTTGTGTTCCAGTCGGGTGAAGCCTGGACTGCGTGGGATGGAACCCCTTACGGTTATTCATCGGGTACCAGCCGTTTTGCTGAACCGGCAGGTAGTCGTCGCGGCGCCAGTCACTGGCAGGTGGATTTAAGCTATACACAAAACTGGGAATTTGTTGAAGGTTACACTGCGCGTTTCCGTGCTGATATCTTTAACGTGTTCGATAAGCAAACTGGCTATAGCTATAACCCCTATGTTGTCGACGAAAACTTTGGTACGCCACGTCAATACTACAACCCACGCCGTATCCAGCTGGCTGTCGGTGTGAAGTTCTGATTTCCGTATAACCTCGTTGACTCACGACGGTTGAGCCACCTCTTTGAGGTGGCTTTTTTTATCGTGCGCCGGGCATGGCGCGTAGT
>DDJQ01000061.1 GCA_002339125.1 Alteromonadaceae bacterium UBA2620 | reverse complement strand
GGTAATATCATCTTCTGCCGCCGCACCGGCGCGATAGAGCTCTGCCTTATCAACCAATAACTGGGCATTTACCTGGCTGCTGCGGGTAAACCACTGTTCCACACCTTCTTCGCCAAGCATCCCTAACTCTTTATGATGACTCTCCATCAGGCCATCAGTGTAGAGCAATAATGTATCGCCCCACTCGGTTTCAAAATACTGTGTCTGGTTATCAAATTCGTGCTCTTCGAGAATGCCCAGCGGCATATGCTGAGGATCAATCAACAGCCGAATTTCCTGCTCTGGAGTTTTCACCGCCAGCCTGGGCAAGCCACCACTCCACAGGGTAAAATTTTTGCCATTAGCATGAATCTCGAGGATGCTGGCTACGCAAAACATATCCGCGGGTAATAAGTTAACCAGCAAACAATTAAGCCTGGAGGCCATCTCGCCCACAGCCAGGCCTTTTAATGTCATCGCCGTAAACAGCTGGGCCACCGGTATAGCGCCAATCGCCGACGCCAGACCATGGCCGGTAAAATCACCGATAAACAAATAAACGCCGCCCGACGGGCTTTGCTCACACAAAACAGGTCGACGTTAAATTGCGCTTCGGGCTGAGTATAAAAATCGAAGTAATCCGTGGTTATCGGATTGCGACCAATGGCATTATCAAATATATGCTCAACAATATGGTGATTTCTTTCCACTTCCAGTTGGAAATAGGTGAGCGACTGGTTTTTATCCTGAATTTCCAGACTCAGCCGCCGGGTTCGCTCATGGGCTTTTACCTTGGCATGCAGGATGATTTTCTCAAAGGGTTTGGAAATAAAATCATCACCGCCGCTTTCCAGGCATTTTACCAGGCTTTGTTCATCATCCAGACTGGTAATAAACAAGATAGGTAAATAACAATCCGGTGACGAAGCTTTGATTTGCGGAGCTGCTTCAATGCCCGACATCCCCGGCATGATAACATCGAGCAAGACAATATCCGGCCTATGCTGCCGGGCAACTTCAACTGCTTCCCGGCCATTGCCGGCTTCGATAAAATCACGGTAGCCTGATTCACTGAGTATTTCCCGCAGCATAATGCGGTTGATCTCTTCATCATCAACTATCAGGATTTTTACCATGCAGAGGCCACTACCCGTTGTTACTGAATATCAAACCTTTTATTAAATCGCGAAATTTGCAGGATTCGTGCAATTTGGGGCCGGGTATTCAGGATTCGGTAGGTTAAATGGCGCTCTGCCAGTATTTTTTGCATATTTAGCAGCATGCCCAGAGCCGAACTGTCCATATACTGTGTGGCCGCTAAATCAATGTCGATTTGGTTTACCCGGGGGTCGAGATCCTCGTAAGTATTACGAAACTCAGTGACCAGCGAGAAGTCGAACCGCTCACCAATTTTAATGTTGAAGGTCGAATCATTGACAACTTCAGCTTTATACTCATTTGTGCTCCCACTCACAACTGGCGTTTGCTACTATTAATACTAGCAACGCGTTAATTTATCCACTGCAGAATAAGTTGTTACAACCACTACGGCTTAGTTGATTGTAGTCCAGTTTTAAAGAGTTACAGTAAAGTATGCAAAATTCGAGACTCGTTTACAGCACTGATGGCGGTAAAGTCGATCAGTCCCGGCAAGATGCGGATATCCGCTCAGTTAATAAAGATGGTATCGCCCGAATTCAACGCGAAACCAAAGGTCGCAAAGGTAAAGGGGTATCTATCATTACCGGGCTCGACCAAAATGCTGATGAATTAAAAGCGCTGTGTACTGTACTGAAGAAAAAATGTGGCTGTGGCGGCGCGGTTAAGGCTGGCACCATTGAGCTGCAAACTGACGCCCGGGATAAAATTCAGCAATTACTCGAACAGCAGGGTATCAAATCCAAAGTGGCAGGAGGCTAGTACAAGCCTCATAGCCCAACAGAATAACAACCAGAATAAACAACAAAGAGAATTTGAATGGAAAAGTTATCAATCTCAGACCTGAATATCGTGTTGGTAGAGCCTTCCGATACACAGCGCAAGATTATTTCCGGCATGCTCACCAAAGAAAACGTGAAGCAAATCGACACTGCAGCCAATATTGCTGAGGCCAGAAAACTGGTAGAGCTGCACGGTGCCGACCTGATTGTCAGCGCCATGTATTTTGAAGACGGCATGGCGCTGGATTTACTTAAATTTACCAAAGAACATGCTTCCTACAAACACATTCCGTTTATGCTGGTATCCAGTGAGTCGCGCACCAGCAAGCTTGAAGAATTTAAGCAAGCCGGCGTAGCCGCTATCCTGCCGAAACCTTTTGAAACCATCCATTTGCACCGGGCACTGAATGCCAGCCTGGATTTGCTCAACACCGACGAACTCGAACTCGACCTGTTTGACATCCATGAAGTACGCGTCCTGCTGGTAGATGACAGTAAGCTGGCCAGAAATCATATTCGCCGGGTACTGGAAGGCATGGGCCTGCAAAAAATTAAAGAGGCAGAAAATGGCGCCATGGCTCTTACGCTGATTAAAGATGAGCCTTTTGATTTGGTGGTTACCGATTACAACATGCCAGAGATGGACGGCCGTGAATTATCAGAGTTTATTCGTTTTAATCCGGAAACTTCCCATATCCCTATTATTATGGTGACTTCCGAAGCCGCTAACAGTGTTCATATGGCCAACATTCAGCAAACCGGCGTGAATGCTTTGTGTGACAAACCCTTTGAGCCGGCGGAAGTGAGAACCATGTTGGCCGCTTTGTTAAGCGACTAACTCTGTCAAGAACTGCCCATGAATAATATTACCTCACGCGTAAAAATGGGTTGACAGACAGCCAGTGGCGAAATAAAGTACTAGTATGAAATTATTCAATCCGAACATCATCGCTCGCTTCTTCGTGTTTATCACCTTCATCTGAGGGAGGATACGTAGCGCGTGCGAACAAACCTCCCCTACGGGAGGTTTTTTTTTGCCTGAAGTGTTAAGAGAGAAATTATGTCTGCCCCTGAATTAGATCAAATTAGAGAGCGCATCACTGCGCTGGATACCGAGCTACTCAGCTTGTTATCTGAACGTCGCGGCCTGACCAACCAGGTTGCTGAAACCAAAATTAAACACCATATTCCGGTGCGCGATCAGGCGCGCGAAGAGCAACTGCTCATTCGGCTGATTAAAGAAGGTCAGCAAAAAGGGCTGGATGCCCACTACATCACGCAGATTTTTCATGTGATCATTGAGGACTCGGTACTCAACCAGCAGGCGATGCTAGCCGAACGGGCTAATCCGGGCAGCGCCCTACCTCTTAACCGCGTAGCGTTTTTAGGTGATCGCGGCTCATACAGCTACCTGGCCACCCAGAAGTACTTTTCCCGTCGCCCTGGCGACTTGCTAGAGCTAGGCTGCCAGAGCTTCCGCGAAGTAGTGGGTAAAGTAGAAAACAACGAAGCTGACTATGCTGTACTACCGGTAGAAAACACTACCTCCGGCAGTATTAACGAGGTTTATGATCAACTGCAGAATACTGAATTAAGCATCATTGGCGAACTGACTCACGCTATCAAGCATTCCCTGCTGGTAGCAAAAGAGACCACGCTGGCCAATATCAAAACCCTTTATGCACACCCTCAGGTGTTCACTCAGTGCAGCCACTTCCTGGCCGAACTGGGCAATGTAGAAGTAAAAACCATGGATGCCACTTCTTCGGCCATGTTAAAGGTTAGTGAGCTGAATCGTGACGATGTAGCGGCTATCGGCAGTGAAGCTGGCGGTAATCTGTATGGCCTGTTTGCCATCAAGTCGAACCTGGCTAACCAGAAAGAAAACCACAGCCGTTTCATCGTGGTGGCCAAACAGCCGGTAGTAGTGCCTTTACAGGTACCGGCTAAAACCACATTTGTTATGTCAACCGTGCAAAAGCCGGGTGCTCTGGTTGAGGCCTTGATGGTGCTCAAGGAAAACAACATCAACATGACCAAACTGGAATCCCGTCCGATCCCGGGTAACCCATGGGAAGAGTTATTTTATATTGATGTGGAAGGTAACACTCAGGATGGGCCGGTACAGAGCGCATTGATTGAGCTTAAGCGCATCACCCGCTACCTGAAAGTGCTGGGTTGCTACCCCAGTGAAGAGATTAACCCTACTAAAGTTGCCGCTTCAAAGGCGCTGACGGCCGGGTAAGAATTTACCTGAGAGGTGCTTGTTAGAGCACTTCTCAGGTTCTCAGCATTTGGTCATCATCAGCTTTTAGCAAAAGGCGTTTACTGTCTATCAGGCAAGTTTTTGCATAATCACCAAACCACTCACCAATTTCGTTGAACTGGCGGATAAATTCGGCTTTGTCTCCTTTGTCCAAAATGGACAATGCTTCGCCAAACCGTTGATGGAAGCGTTTTAATAGTAAAAAGTTCTCAGGATTATTAAAGATAATATCGGCATAAAGTTGCCCGGATTGCGCAAAAAGTCGTCCAACCATCGCCAATTCCAACCGGTAAATCGGTGAACTGAGCTGTGTGAGCAGATTAAGGTTGGGATTTTCACCAGCTAAATGGGCGCCGTAAACAAAGGTGTTAAAATGACGCATAACCTGAATAAATGCCATGGCTTTGTCGTGTTCCTGCGCAGTGACCTCAAACAGCGTAGCACCCCAGGTTTGCATTTGCCCCAGTAGCCAGCTGTAATGCGACGCTCCGCGTCCGTGACACACCACCACAACCTGCTTAATCATACCCGGTGCATCCGGCCCGAACATTGGATGTAATCCAACTACCGGCCCTTTATGAGCCTGCATCATGGCATCCAGCGGCTTATGCTTGATACTGGTGATGTCGGCCAGAATACAGTCTTGGGGAAGGCTATTGAGTTTAGCCACCACGTCGACTGTAAGGTTTATGGGTACTGACACTAGCACCAGACTGGCTTCAGCAAACAGGCTGTCTGCCCGGCTCCAGTCGTCTTTTTCAAGAATTTCTACATTGTAACCACTACGCTCGAACAGGCTGACAAACACTTTGCCCAGTGCGCCCGCCCCGCCGATAACTACAACTCGCTTTATCCCCGGGTTAATGCACCGGTAGCGATTGTTCTGAGTATGGTAGGATTCGCGCATGATACGGCGCATGAGATCTTCGATTAACGAGCCGGAAACACCGCGCTCTGCAGCCTGCTCCTGGCGTTTTTCAAGCATTTGCGCTTCCCGTTCCGGCACATAAATTGGCATGCCGGTTTTGGCTTTAACTTCACCTACTTTACTGGTTAGTTCGGCGCGTTTTGCAAGAATGTCGATGAGCTGGGTATCCAGCTCATCAATGCCATGACGTAATTCACTCAACTGCTGAGCAAACTGTTCGTGGTCGTTCTGTGACATAGATTAGGCTAATTCCGTACGCTTGTTTTGACGCAATGGTAGCACAGTAATCAGTTTGTCACGCATTTGATCCAACAGGCTTTCAGTGGTTTCCCAGTCAATACAGCCATCAGTAATCGACACACCATATTCGAGGTCTTTAAAGTCGACACCGTCAGACTTCTGGTTACCTTCTTTGAGGTGACTTTCCAGCATGATACCGATGATCGACTGGTTACCCTCAAGGATCTGATTGACCACATTCTTAGCCACCAGCGGTTGACGACGATAATCCTTGTTGGAGTTGGCGTGTGAACAATCCACTACCAGACCAGCAGTGAGGCCGGCTTTATCCATCCATTCTTCGCATTCAGAAACACAAACCGAATCATAGTTTGGTTGCTTACCGCCACGCAGAATAATATGGCCATCGGGATTACCGGCAGTTTCGATAATACTCACCTGCCCTTGTTTGTTGATCCCCATAAAGCGGTGTGAAGACGCTGCTGACCGTAAAGCGTTAACCGCAATATCCAGGCTGCCGTCAGTGCCGTTTTTAAAGCCTACCGGCATTGACAGGCCGCTGGCCATTTCGCGGTGAGTCTGTGACTCTGAGGTACGCGCACCAATAGCGCTCCAGCTGAACAGCTCCGCCAGGTACTGTGGACTGATAGGATCCAGTGCCTCTGTTGCAACCGGCAGCTCAAGCTCGGCCAGCCAGATCAGTAATTCACGCGCTTTACGTAAACCGGTTTCAATATCAAAGGTATCGTTGATATGCGGGTCGTTAATTAACCCTTTCCAGCCGGTGGTGGTTCTGGGCTTTTCAAAATACACCCGCATGACAATATACAGGGTGTCTTTATAGCATTCGTGCAGCTCTTTCAGGCGCAGTGCATAATCTTTGGCCGCTTCAATATCGTGAATAGAACACGGTCCGCATACTACCAGTAAGCGATGATCACGGCGGTGAATAATGTCAGAAATAATCTGACGGGATTGTCGGATAACTTCCAGACCTCTCTCTGAGGCCGGAAGTTCTGCCGCCAGCGCGTCTGGCGTTACCAGTACCTTTTCTGCGCTAACGTGAATATTGTTAATAGTGTCCTTAATCATAGGGTCGCTCTTATTTGGTGAAAAGTCATTTCAATGCCGCTTCGACAAGGCCTCAGCCTTGTTATTAATTAAAGCAGAGCCGGGCAAAAAATACAGATGTACACTTATATTTACAATGAAATATTACTACATTGTTTTCAGGCGTTGACTTTTTACCAAGATTCTATAAGCGAAGCAAGTGAAAGTTCCAAATTTATACTTATTTGTAACGAACTGTTACCAGAGCTCATGTGGCGTATTTATTGGGTTGTATGACAACGCAGACACCACTAAAGTAGCAATTCGATGTCTGAGAATCTTATCTACGACACAATAAAAATGAGCGAAGACAGATGATTACACTCAAGGATATTCGTAAGAGTTTTACCAATGGTGAGGAAACCATCGTAGCACTCAACGATGTGTCTTTATCCATACAGGAAAATGAATTTGTAGCTTTTATGGGCAGTTCAGGTTCCGGCAAATCAACCATGATGAATATTCTTGGTTGTCTCGATACGCCCGACAGCGGCGAATATTTGTTAAACGGTAATGCCGTAAACCAGTTAACCGATGAAGCTTTATCGAAAATTCGCAACGAGCATATCGGTTTTATCTTTCAGACTTTTCACCTGCTACCTAAACTGGATGCCATTGGTAACGTCAAGCTCCCTCTGCGCTACAGCGATGTATCAGAGGAAGAAGCGACCCAACGTGCCCAGGCACTGCTGGAAAAAGTAGGCCTTGGCCACCGTATGCACCACCGTCCTTTTGAAATGTCTGGCGGACAACGACAGCGAGTTGCCATTGCCCGGGCCTTAATTAACCGCCCCACCATGATCCTGGCGGATGAACCCACCGGTAACCTCGACAGTAAAACTTCCGACGATATCATGGCCTTGCTCACGGAGTTGCACCAGCAAGGGCAAACCATCGTCATGGTAACCCATGAAGAAAACATCGCCGACTACGCACAAAAAGTGATAACCATGAAAGACGGCCAAATCATCAGCGAGAAAACCAACTCATGAGACAATCAATTATTTACTTATTGATGTGCAGCCTCAACATGGCGGCTTGGGGCGCCCGGGCAGAGAACACCTCCAGCCAGCTGATTGTGACCGGCAAGGTCACCTCTTCCAATGTGCAGGTTGTGACCGCGCCGCGCACCGACCGCTGGAATATTCAGATCCAGTGGATGGTTGATGAAGGCAGCATTGTTGAACCGGGCGATACCATTGCACTGTTCGACTCCGGCAGTGTGGATGCACAGCTTGAGCAAAATGAGGACTCACTGAACACCCAGACCCTGGAAATGGAAAGTAAGCGGGTTGAGCTGGATCAGGCTGTGGCCGATGCGCGTAGTGCATTAAAAATTGCCGATCTGGAAGTCGAAAAAGCCCGCATTGAGGCCGAAATTGAAAGTAAAGACGTTAGCGAGTACGACAAGGGCCAGTACAAGCTTGCTCTGGAGCGTGCATTGGTAGAACAATTTAAAGCCCAACAGGCATTGGAACAAAAGCTAATAGAGCAGGAAAACACCCTGCAAAAGCAAAAAATTGAAATCACCAAGCTGGAAGAAAACATCAATTACCAGCGCTATCAGTTAACCCGGTTAAAAGTAGAGTCGACTATAAACGGTGTGGTCAGCCATATGTACCATCCCTGGACCAACGAGAAAATTACTGCCGGCACCACCTTACAGGCGGCCATGAAAGTAATGGAAGTACAGGATATCGATGGCTTTAAAGTGGATGCCTGGGTGCACGAAATAGATGCTGATCGCGTGGATGTAGGCCAGCAGGCACTGGTCTCTCTCGATGCCTACCCCGGCGAAAGCTATGCCGCCACCGTTACCAGCGAAGTCTCTCAGCCTGAGAAGAAAGCCGGCTGGGGCGACAGCGCTTATTACCAGATTGAGCTGTCGTTTACCGATATACCCGACAAAAAATTACTGCCGGGAATGAGTGTCCGGGTGGTTATCCCTGCGGCACAGGAGTTAAGTCATGCACGTTAAATATTCTGTTTTGCTGTGTGCCGCATTAATGCTCGGCGCTTGCAGTAACGACCAGGCGATTGAGATGGCTTCCGAAAAAACGCTTAGCGCCCCGCTTACCGCATCCGGGGAAATTGTTTCTTTGGATAGTGCCAGTGTGTCGCCGCCGTCTATTCGTGGTATGTGGCAAATGAAAGTGCAGTTTCTGGTGCCGGAAAACACCAATGTTAAAGAAGGCGATATGCTGCTCAAATTTGATGGACAGCAATTGCAAACCAAGCTGATCGAGCAACAAAGTGAGTTGGATGCCGAGAAAAAGAACTTTGAGAAAGAGTTGCTGGAAAACGAAGCCCGCGCCGAGGAGTTAAAACTGGCACTAGCCGAAGCGCAGATGAATTATGAAAAAGAAAAGCGCCTCGCAGAAATTGTTGATATTTCGACTAAGCGGGTAGAAAAAGAAAAGCAGCAAAAAGAGTTTGAGATAGCCAAAGCTAAGCTGAACCAGGCCACTCAACAGGCCAAACAGTTTGCCGAAACCCGCGAACTCAATGAGCAACTGGCCCAAAGCAAAATTAACCGGTTGCAATCTAAGTTAGGGCAAACACAGCGAGACATTGCCAAGCTCACGGTTAAGTCGCCCAAGCCAGGCCTGATAATGTACAAAGCCGCACCGGATGGCGAAAAAGTTGCGGTAGGCGATTCCGTCTTTATGGGCCGGACGATTCTGACCATTCCATCACTGGATAAGCTGGCAGTTAAAGCCCAGTTTGATGAGGCAGACACCGCCAAGCTCAGCATCGGTTCTAAAGTGAAAGTGACGCTGGACGCTTACCCTGAAGTCCCTTACGCCGGCAAAATAGTCTCCCTTGGTGAAGCCTATAAAGAAAAGTCCTCCACCAACCTGAGTATTGTATTTGATGTACAAATTGAACTGGAAAAAATTGACCCGGCACGGATGCGCCCGGGCATGAAAGCAAATATCGAGGTTCAGGAGGATAACTTATCATGACGCCTAAGTGGTTTACCTGCCTTGCGGCAGCCATACTGTTAAGCGGTTGCGGCGAAACAGAACAAACAACCCCTACCTATCAGGTTGAACGTCAGCCCTTCGAACTCATGGTACCGGTAAAGGGTGAGCTGGAAGCCGCCAATGCAACGGCCATTGGCGCGTCGAGCCGCCGCCCGATGACCATAGCGTGGCTGGAAAAAGAGTACACCAACGTTAAAAAAGGCCAGTTAATTGCCCGCTTTGATGCTGAGCAGCTCAACCTCGACATGCGCAAAGAAATGCTCGCCATGATGCTCCTTGAAGAAGACATGAAGCTGAACCGCTCTACCCTGACTCAGGAAGAGCTCGACGTTGAAATGGATAAGGCCCTGGTGGTTAAAGAGTTTGTCTTTGCAGACGAATTTACCATCGATGATTTACGAGTATATTCGCGCATCGAAATCATCGAAAACATGCAAAATAAAGAATACCTTGGCGCCAAAGACAACTACCTGGACTGGAAAAAAGAAAGCGTGGTTGAGCAAAACTCCAGCGCCATAGACGTATTAAGCATTCGCAAAAAAGGCAGTGAGCAAAAGTACAACCAGATTAAGTCAGCCATTGAGACGCTGGAGATTCATGCGCCATACGACGGCCTGCTGGTATACGAGTCTAACTGGCGTGGCGAGAAGCCATCGGTGGGCGAAACCGTGTTTCCAGGGCGGCCTATCGCTAAACTCCCGGACCTGTCGAAAATGCAGGCCAAGGGCTACGTGCTGGATAAACAGGCCATCGGCCTGGCACCCGGCCAGCCGGTTACCATTTCCCTGGAAGCTTACCCTAACAAGGTCTTCACCGGAACCTTAAAACAGGTTTCCGGCTTCTCCAGAACCATTTCCCGAAACGATCCCACCAAGTACTTTGAGGTGACGATTGATATTGACGATCAGGACTCGCCTATTCTCTCTCCGGGGCGCAAATTAAATGCCCGGATTGAGGTATCCAAAGGCGAAAGCAAACTGATGGTGCCGATTCAGGCCATTTACAACGAGCAGGGAATCAACTACGTGTTCCGTAAAGATGGTAGCGGCTTCAGCCGCCAGCAAATTGAAATTGGCCAGAAAAATCTGCACTTCGTGGAAGTTACCAACGGCCTCAGTGAAGGCGATAGTATTGCCCTGTCGTACCGGGAGCTTATTTAATGTTAAACCAACTTACGATAACCAAAACCCGGTTGCTGGTGAGCGACGCCTTACATGAGCTGCTGGCACAAAAACTACGCACCTTCTTAACCCTGCTGGGCATGATCTTTGGTGTTGGCGCAGTAATCGCTATGCTCAACATTGGTAAAGGTGCCGAGCAGGAAGCGCTGAAAATGATTGGCTCAATGGGGCTACAAAACCTGATTGTAGAATCCAAAAGCTACACCGCCGAAGAGTTGAAGGATATCCGCGAAGAGTCGCTCGGGCTCAACCTGGCCGATGTGGAAGCCGCCATGGCGACCCTGCCCTTCATTACTCACTACAGTGGTGAAAAACAAATTAAGCTCTTTGCCCTTTACAGCGATTATGCCAAAGCCGATGCATCCGCCGTGGGCGTTACCAGTAGCTACTTTGACCTTGCCAGCATGAACGCTTCCCAGGGCCGTTTACTCAGCGATGATGATGAGTTACATGTTTCACAGGTTGCGGTACTCGGCGCCGATGTAGCCAACACCCTGTTCCCCGACAAAAACCCATTGGGCCAGTTCCTTAAAATCAACCATGTGTGGTTTGAAGTGGTTGGGGTTATTGCTGCGCCGGAATTTAATAAAGAAGCCTTTCAGGGCGTTAAAATCAACGGCGACAGAAACCGCGTGTTTATCCCGTTATCCACCAGCCAGAAAAAGCTCAACATGGAACCACTCGCCAGCGAACTGGATGTGGTGAAGTTTGAAGTAGAAGAAGATTACTCTACTGTACTGGCGGCAAAAGCCGTTACCCAGTTGCTTGCTCAACGCCACGGCGGCATTGACGACTACAGCCTGATCATTCCGGTGGAATTGCTGGCACAACAAGAAAACACCCAACGCATTTTCAACATTGTTATGGCGTGTGTGGCCGGTATCTCATTATTGGTTGGTGGCATCGGTATTATGAACATCATGTTGGCCAACGTGCTGGAGCGTACTAAAGAAATTGGTTTACTGCGTGCAGTAGGTGCCACTCAGCAGGATATTAAATTGCAGTTTATTGCCGAGAGTTTTGTGATTTCAGTGCTCGGCGGCCTGTTGGGTATTTTCTTTGGCCTGGTGTTATCGGAGATTATTGGTTTCTACTCAGACTGGGCGGTAAGCTGGTCGCTGACGGCGATTGTGCTATCAGTATCTATTTGTTTGTTGGTAGGTGTTGGCTTTGGCGTGTTCCCCGCCATAAAAGCCTCAAAGCTCAACCCAATAGACGCCCTCCATTCAGACTAAAACCGGACACAGTCCGGTTTTATCCCGGAAACTCCGCAAGGGGTAATCCGGGATTGCTCTTAGGGCTCACTTTAATACGGCATACCGTAAGCGGCTTTTGTCGCTACCCGGTATCTCATGAAAAGTTTTGCTCACACAATAAGACTACTGACTTTTTAGCAGATCCCGGCTCAGCGGCCGGGATGACATAACTATAAATCGTCATCCCCGCATGCTTTAAGCGGGGATCTCCTGACGTGATATTGTGGGTTTATTATATCCTTGAGGAAAAAAGCTGTTTGAGACGAGCCAGCCTTTTTAGAAGCTCCCGGCTCGGCGGCCGATGTATGGACTCCTCCCTCCGAGGGAGGTAGGTTATTTCTTGCACAAAAAAAACGGAGTCCATACATGTATCAAGATAACGTAATTGCCCTGGATTTAGCAAAGAATGTTATTCAGGTTTGTATTTTAGATAAGCAAAACGAGGTTAAAACTAATCGGGAGTTACGCCGTCAGCAGGTGCTTAACTGGTTAGCCAAACAAACCCCTTCTGTTGTTGCCATGGAAGCCTGTGGCAGTGCCCATTACTGGGCGAAGCAGGCGCGCGCTTTAGGCCATCAGCCCGTACTTATTTCAGCCCGCTTCGTGAAAAAGTTTGTTGAGGGCCATAAAACCGATAAAAATGATGCGGTAGCGATTGGTATTGCCGTGCGACAACCTAACGTAAAACCGGTGGCCATAAAAAATAATGACCAGTTGGCACTGCAAGCACTCGAGAAAATGCGTAAGCATTATCAGGATATCGCGATTGCCACCAGTAACCTTATCCGTGCCATCGTGTTTGAGTTCGGCCTTGTGATACCACAAGGAGAAAAAGCCTTCCGGGAGCGTATCCCCGATATCCTGGAAGATGCCGAGAATGAGCTACCCATGATGCTTCGGGGACCGCTTCATCAACAATATCAGTTCTGGATAAGTTTAAAGCAACAAGTCAGGGAGGCTGAAAAGCAGCTCCGTGCTCAACTAAAAACACATGAGCAATGTAATGAATTACAGAAGCTCGATGGCGTGGGCCCGGTCAATGCCTTAAACCTGTACCTCGCACTCGGAACGCGAGGTGAAGCCTTTAAGAACGGCCGGGAGGCGGCAGCCTGTATTGGCCTGACGCCCAAACAGCACAGCAGCGGTGGCAAAGTCGTCATGCTGGGGATTAGCCAACGCATCGCCAAGAAGCAGCTCAGGGCCAATCTTATTCAGGGCGCGCTGGCAAAAATAAAAGTCGTCGCCAAACGTCCACCGAAAAATACCCGCGAAGTCTGGATGAAACAATTAATAGAGCGACGAGGATTACGCCGAGCCGCCGTGGCATTAGCCAATAAAACCGTCAGGATAGCCTGGGCCATGGTGCACTACCAACAGCCCTATCAAGCCCCTGAGTCTGTGACCATTTAACCAGGTTCTGCAATACCCGTAATGCGACGTTAATCAGGTCAGACCGTCCCCCAAGCGCCTGTTCATCCCGGCGGTTGGAAAAACCTTTAAGCCGTAAAAGGCATGGGGGAGCGAGCACATCAATGGACAAGGCTAGCTACCTAATAAGAGTCCGAATATACGCACGCATCTCACACCTGACAGCATCGCAAATTAGGTATTGCATGACAAGAGGAGTCCATATACGGTATGACGGCAAAAAGAGAACCCGGATGATTTCTTACGAAATCTCCGGGATGAATGAGCGACTGCGTCGCTCATTCATTTAGTAACCGTGACGCGGCCGTTTACTGTGGAGACTCTTACCCGGCTGTTGCCACTACCTTCGGTGAAGTCTATCCACTGGCCCGGGCCATACTTGGCCTTGCTGACCTTGCTATCGTTGATTTGATTGCGAATGCTGCCACCTGCGTGGGCTTCCAGTTCAAAGCGGGCTGACACATCACCATTGAAGTTCAATGTAATGCTACCGCCCACGGTATCAACTTCTACATCAGCATTATCCGCCAGACTCATCGATACCCGCGCATCACCGTTTACCGAGGTCATTTCCAGATCGTCTACTTCAGCCAGTTCCAGGGATGAATCCCCGTTCACGGTTTCCACAGTCACTTCCCGGCTGTTGCTCTTCAGGTCAATCTTACCATTAACACTCACTACCTCGAGAGACTCTGTGCTGTCGTGCTCCACTCCAATATCGCCATTTACTGCTTCAACGGTCAGCATGCCGGTAATCCCTTTGAGCTCTATGTCTCCATTAACAGATTCAACATTAACCTTACCGCCTAAATTACGGCCCTCAATATCGCCGTTAACAACTTCAATTGAGGTACCGCCCTGTAGCCCTTCAATCTTCACATTGGCATTAACCGTTTCGTAGGCAAAGCGGCTGCCTACCGGTACATAAACGGTCAGATTGTCCTTCGCTTCGTCTTTATCTTCCCAACGATAGTGATTATTTTTAACCTCTACATCAATTACCACGGAATTACCGCGTTTTTCGAAAGTAAACTCCTCGGTGAGTTCACCCAGGGTACCAGTGATTCTGACCTGATTTTTATCCCAGGTTTTAATGTCAGCCTTGCCATACACGTGTTCCATTTCCACAAAAGGCTTGCTGTCAGTATCCAGCACCCGGTCGATTTTTTCCTGCGCAAAAGCATTTGCAGAAAACAGTACGCCTGCCACTGCTGCGCCCCAGCAAAGGTTTTTTAAGTATTGTGTTGTCGTTAAAGTTTGCATAATTCACCTATTAAATTTGTTGCCATTTGGGCGCGTGCACTCGCTCAATCAGGTCAATCTGTTGTTGATAAACGCTTTGCAGCATTCGCAAAAGCGCCATGTTATTCGGGTCGTTTTCCAGTGCGGCCTTAATCGCATCGGCCGCCGACTCAAGCTCAGCCAGCTGTCCCTGCCAGTTATCAGCCACGGCATTCTGGTCCTGGTAAGCCACCAGAAGTGAAGCTTTCTGAGTTTCAAATTGTTTACTCATCTGGGCAACCACCGTTGGATTGGTAGAGCCCACTGGTTGCTGCCCACCGCTCATAAACAGCCATACCAGTACTGCTGGTAAAACTAAGCCAGCTGCCGCCAACGGCCACCGCGAACGCGCAGCCTGGGCAGGCGCATCATGAGTAATGGCCAGTTCGATGCCCTGCCATAAATCCCGTGATGGCTTAATATCCTCGGGCAGCTTGTCGAGTTGTTGCTTTAAATTGTCAGGTTGATTATTCACTACCTTCTCCCAACCATTCCTCTAATAATGTTCTGGCCCGGTGATACTGGGCCTTACTGGTACCGGTTGCCATATTGAGCAAGCGACCAATTTCCTCATGCCGATAACCTTCTACCGCGTGCAGCACGAACACCAGCCGCGCCCGCTCCGGCAACCTCACAATACATTTGTCCAGTTGCGTAAGATCGGTTGCTGGTTCAGCCATTAACTGCTGCTCCGTTTCGGGCTCCATGGAAAACACTCTTTTTAACCAACCTTTTTGTTTGCGCAGATAGCTAATGGTGATGTTGGCGGTCACGCTGTGTAGCCAGGTGGCAAACTGGCTCTTGCCAGAAAAGTTACCTAACTTCTGCCATACCTGAACAAACACTTCCTGGGTAGCATCTTCTGCCATCGCTGCATCGCCGGTTAAGCGGTAGCTCAACGCATATACCTTGCCTACAAAGCGGTCGTACAATTGCCGATAGGCAACCATATCGCCCTGCTGCGCCGCTTCTATTTGCTGCTGCAGTTGATGTTGGGTAAATGCTGCTTCGGCATTTACTACATTTCCCTGTTCTACCGTCATACTGAGTGTGTCTGCTTACTTATCTTTAGTGTTGTCAAAAGCTTTGTCGTCCGGTTGTGCTGAAAGGTTTAAATGGCAAAAGTAAATTTCAGCATTTTTTTGCACGAAACGGTGTTGCTGGCTGAAGTATTACTATCAATTTCGCTATACTGGTTGGCGCCGGGAGACTCACCCCCAGCCGTTAAAGAGGAACGATTATGCAAGTAGCCGCGTTATATGCCGGAAACCCCGCCCCGCTCGGGCCCAGAAAAGCGCTATCAGCCATCTGTAAACAGCCGGCCTATTTTCTTACTGTTCATCAGGACAGAACCGACGAAGATACCCAGGCCAATAAACGCTTGCATGGCGGCCCGGAAAAAGTGCTTCATCAATACAGTCTCGCAGGTTACGAGTTAATAAAGCAACACTATCCGGCTCTTGCTGAGCAAGCCATAGCCGGCACCATTGGTGAAAATATCACCGTTGAGGGCATGACCGATGAAAATGTGATGATTGGTGATGTCTACACCTTTGGTGAAGTGGTTGTGCAAGTGGGTGCTCCGCGCGCGCCGTGTACTAAAATTAACCAGCGTTTTAATTCGCCTAATCTCGACCGTTTTACCGGCAATCATGGCATTACCGGCTGGTATTACCGGGTATTGCAAACCGGCATTATCCATACCGGCGATTGCGTTTCTCTTGAGAGCAGGCCGGCGCAAACTGTTAGCGTTGGCGAGCTGATGCGCAGCGTTTACAACCCCGACTATTTTGCCAGAGCCAGCGATTACGTTGGCCTTGAGGTGCTCGATGATGAGTGGCGGGGCAAGTGTGAAAAAGCCATGGCTAAAGCAGGGCGCTGATCCCCTGGCCCTGCTACGCAAATCGGCAGCGGTATTCTGTTACGGCACATTGCTGCTGCCGCGCTATCAGCGCCGCTTATTTAGCCGCAAGTTCACCGCCTCACCTGCGGTGTTACGCGGTTGGCGCTTGCGCATGGGCTACGATGGCTATCGGTTTATCCAGCCTTCCCCGCACCAAAGTGTACGCGGCTCACTCCTCTGGTTAACACCTGAACAACTGGAAGCGGCAGACAACTGGGAGGACGTCCCCTACTACCAACGGGAAAGCGTTTGTCTGCGTTCACGCAATAAAGCCATCAAGGTCTGGGTTTACACCCGCCGGCAAGGTAAGGGCCGCCCCTGTCCGGTACAACTCTATACAACCCACAACTGTGCCCCTCTGGTGCTTCGCCGTTATCGTCATCTCTTCCAGGCTTAACCGCCTCACGTACTGTACATTAATTCATCACAAAGGTGGCAAATACCCCGGTTTGTGTGTTTAATTATTAACCACAACACACAAAAGCCGGAGGCAACATGGATGTAGAAACGATGATAGACGAGATACTGGTTAAAGAAGGCGGCTATGTGAACCATCCGGCAGACCGTGGCGGCCCCACTAATTTCGGCATTACCCAAAAAACCCTCTCCCGCTATCTGGAAGTGGCCGTTACAGCTGATATGGTAAAAGCCCTGGATGTGGAAACCGCCAGAGACATCTACGAGCTCAATTATTACCGCGTGCCACGCATCGATAAACTTCCGCCGCCTATTCAGCCTTTCCTGTTCGACAGTGCAGTAAATCACGGGCCGCGGCGAGCCATCAAATTTTTACAGGAAGTCTGTAATGACGCAGGTTATGGCCCGTTAGTGGTAGATGGCCTTATGGGACCTAAAAGTAAAGCCCAGGCCTATGCGTGTTTACAGGAACTGGGCGACTGGATGATCGTCGCACTGGTTGAAGAGCGCCAGATGTTTTACGCCGATATTGTCACCAATGACGCCAGTCAGAATGTCTTTCTGAAAGGCTGGCTGGCCAGAGCCAGAAGTTTCTTACCTGATTACCGCGTGGCATAAGGCAGAACCATTATGAGCAAACTATTCGAAAACCCCATCTCGGCAATCACCGACTCCGTATCCAAAGGTGTGGAGACCGTCGCCGGCGTATTTACGTCTAACAAGGAAAAAGACGCCCAGCGTTCTGCGGATGAACAAATGGCGCTGTTAAAAACCTATCAGGCCGAGTTTAACGCGCGTCAGAACCGCACCTGGGCTGACTCACTGGCCGATGCATTTAACCGCCTTATCCGGCCCATGATAGTGTCACTGATCCTGTTCATTTTTGTGATCGCTTATTTTTCGCCAACCCACCTTGCCGAGATAACCCTGGCATTAAGTTCGATCCCCGACGGCTACTGGACCTTACTAAGCGTGATTATTGCCTTTTATTTCGGTGGCAGAATGCAGCTCAAAAGCCAGCAGTTTAAGTTTAGTGAGACCCAGGCCCAGGCAGTTAAGGCACTGATAGAAACCAAAGCAGAATTCAGAAAGCTGGAAATGAATAATGATGAGCCAGACAAAGTGTTTGGCGATACCCTGGCGAAAGAGTCCGACTTTGATACCTCCCGGGCTAATCAGGTTAACCCTGTGGTAGAGGCAGCGCTGATCCACGTTAAGGAAGACGGCGCGCCCAACGCAGAAGATAACCAAAGCAGAAAGGCGTTACAGGCGAAGATTACCGAGATGCAACAGGAAGATGAACAGCAGGTAATATCACGGCGGCGCTTTGGCCCGCGTAAACTGGGGCGTCGCTAGAAAGTATTATTTTAGACATAAAAAAACCGCGCCGGAGCGCGGTTTTTTGTAAATCACTTAGCGCTTACGCCTGAGCGATGATAACTACTTTAGCAGTTGCCATTACGTCAGAGTGTAATTGCAGGTCGATGTCGTACTCGCCAGTTTCACGCAGTGTACCAGTAGGCAGTTTAACTTCTGCTTTAGCTACTTCTACGCCAGCTGCAGTAATCGCATCAGCGATGTCCTGAGTACCAACAGAACCGAACAGTTTGCCTTCATCACCAGCTGGTGCAGCAATAGTTACTTCGCCCAGCTCAGCAACTTTGTCGGCACGCGCCTGAGCAGCAGCCAGCTGTTCAGCGATTTTCGCTTCCAGCTCTGCGCGACGCGCTTCAAATTTTTCAACGTTTGCTTTGGTTGCAGGAACTGCTTTGCCTTGTGGGAAAAGGAAGTTACGTGCAAAACCAGATTTAACTGTGACAGTGTCACCCAGACCGCCTAAGTTGGCGATTTTATCCAGTAGAATGATTTCCATCGATGCTACCCCTTATTCTTCGCCAGATTACTTATGAGAGTCAGTGTACGGAAGCAGTGCAAGAAAACGTGCACGCTTGATAGCACTAGACAGTTGGCGCTGGTATTTAGCGCTGGTGCCGGTAATACGGCTAGGTACAATTTTACCGCTTTCTGTTACGTAGTTTTTCAACGTAGCGATATCTTTGTAATCAATCTCAACAACACCTTCTGCAGAGAAACGGCAGAATTTACGACGTCTGAAAAAACGAGCCATGATTAATTCTCCTTATTCTTCGCTTGATGCTGCAGGTTTTTCTGCGCGCTCGCCACGAGGTGCAGAATCTTCACGACGTTCGCGACGCTCTTCCTTCATCATAGGAGAAGGTTCAGTTACCGCACCTTTGGTACGCATAACCATGTTACGCAGGATAACATCGTTGAAACGGAAAGCAGTTTCCAGTTCAGCAACAGCTTCAGCAGTCGCTTCAGCGTTGATCAGAACGTAGTGTGCTTTATGCAGTTTTTCGATTGGGTAAGCCAGTTGACGACGGCCCCAGTCTTCCAAGCGATGGATTTGTCCGCCATCTGCTTTCAGAATTGTGGTATAACGCTCGATCATACCTGGTACTTGTTCACTCTGGTCAGGGTGAACCATAAAAACGATTTCGTAATGACGCATTAAAACGCTCCTTACGGTTGTAGCCTCGCGCAGTACAGCCATCTGCATGGAGACAAGGAACTTAATTTGGGTGGCTGTAAGGGCGCGCATTATATAGAGCTTCTTATTACTGCACAAGCTTTATTCAACGAATATCGTTTGTTTGAGTAATCCTCCGTAACCATTGCCTGTTAATCCCAATTTGCCATTTCCGGGTAGAAAACACTTAGTGTTAACCCCACTCCCATTATGAACTATGAATTTTTCTACCAAGGAGGTGTTATGAGTCGGATATTTTTTATTGGTGCCACCGGTGGTGTTGGCCATCGTCTTCTTCCGCAACTGATTGCCCAAGGGCATGAGGTAACAGCATTGCACCGCAAGCCTGAACAGGCCGATTCTCTAATACACCAAGGTGCAAAGCCGGTTGAGGGCGATATGATGAGCCTTACTCGCGACGACTATAAAGCGCGGCTACAAAACCAGGAGGTTATTGTTTTCTCCGCCGGCGCGGCTGGCAGCGGTAAAGACCGCACCAGCAAAATAGACGGCGACACCCCGGCACTGCTGACGGAATTAGCCGAAGAGCTGGGTATTCAACGTTTTTATTTAGTTTCAGCCTTTCCGGAGGCGGGGCGCACCAAAGGACTCGGCGAAGGGTTTGAGCATTATATGCAGGTGAAGAAAGCGGCCGATGCCCGCCTGGTAAAATCATCACTGGATTGGGTCATTCTGCGCCCGGGTACGCTGCTCGATGAAGATGCTGATGATAAGGTAAGTCTCGACTATGCCCTCACCTATGGTTCGGTAAAACGAGGCAATGTAGCCAATACCCTGGCGGCACTCATTGCCAAACCCACCATAAGTAGGCAGATCATCGAACTGACCGATGGTGATGAGCCCTTAAGCGAAGCAATAGAGCGCTTACAAAGAAACGTATAAGCTCTACTCTATTTCAGTCCCACCGCCACGAAGCAGGCTAAAGTTCTTAATTAATAAGGGAATTAGCCCCAGTGTGGCGGTGGCTATACTCAATAATGTATTGAGCGAGCTGCCGCTGGAATATACAAATATTGCCAGCAACACCAGCAATAACGCAAAAATAGGGATCCGCAAAACGCTCCAGGCGCCGCTACTGGTGTTATCCATCCACTCTTTCACCACAGATTCAGGTTCAGCTGTAAGAATAAACTGTCTGAAACTTTCGTTAACAATGTGCCAGCCTTTATCGCGGAATAAATAACAGCGCCTCACCAGCCGCTCGATAGTGACTGCGCTTTCCGGGTTAATGCTTGCGCCGTGGGCCATTTTCCACAGGATAAGCTTTTCTTTAACGGTACATTCTTCCCACTTACGACGGTAAAGGGGTCCGGCATGAACCAGCATAAACTCGATGACCTGTTCGGGTTCCCGACACCTTTGCCGGTCAAACCTTGTCTCAAACTGCGCCATTTCCGGCCAGGCCTGACATTCATGTCTAAATAGAGCATTAATATCAAAAAGGTTTTCCAATCGTTTTTTACAGAGTGGTGACCAAACATAGTGCTTTTCAAATTCGGAGAACAGCTTAGTCCAGCTCGATTTTTCATCGACATCCGGTCCGGCGAAACTGACCGATGCATCATAAGCTGCAGGATTAAGCAAGCGGTACAACGGCGCAGTTTCGGCTACCAGTATTAATATGATATTTGGATTAAGATGTAACTCATAGAGTAACGCCAGTGCATCTTTGCGAGCATCGTCATTCAGACTCACTTGTTCAAGGCCAGAAAGCGCGACATAGATATTTTTTTCACTTCTGCCAGACAACGCTTTGCCTAGTCCGTCCAGAAAATAGAAATCCTGGCGATGCTTTTCGCTGCTGTAATACTTATCCAGAGTATCAGTAATTCTGTACACTTGGGACTGGTATAAAGCCAGCTTCTGCTCATATTCGAGCTCAACGAGTTGCTGTTCTGCGGTTAGACGGGTGCTGTTTAGAATGAGAATTGAGTGCCCTCTTTTCGGCACAACATCCCTCTCAAATTTAGGAAATTCATAGGCATAGTTGTTACTGCCGTTGCAGTTTTCCTTAAGGCGATACTGATCCTGCAGATGCTCTCCCAGTAATCGTTTAACTATCAACTGACGGATAATCAGATATAGCCCCAAAGGTAAGCCGAGGAGCATAAGTAACATCGTAAGTTGTCCCGCTTCCTTACTTACCGCTTTTAACATAAATAAATCAGTTCGATAGCGTAGTTCCCCTTCGCTATCACTTGGGCTTCCGCCCTTCCATCGTTTTTCAACACTTTTATCTATATAAAGATCTTGTTTGGCAGCGTAAGCTAAATGACTAACAAACTCCGTTTCACTGGGCGTTGAGCTAAAAAGAACATCAAATACATTATCGGTAAATTCTCCATTTTGGCCATCTTGGCTCCTTTTGCTAATGAATTGAGCCCATTGGGTATCACAGCTTTCGCTCCCTTTGATACCAGCACCACAAATTTGATTTGGCGGAAAAGAAGCGGCGAGTGACTCTTCTACCGACAACTCCAGTCTCATATTACAAAAGAAATTGTCTTCTGTAGTACACACCCGCTGATTTAAGAATGTCTTGTATTGTTCAATTGCGGATTTTTTGGAAGCTATTGATTTTGCTATACTGGCCTCTTCAAAATGAGACTGACGTTGCAGCAAGTAATCGTGAGCACTATATGCAATAAGCGTTGCTGGTATGGCTGCACCAAGGTAGGCTAAGCCGGTTAAAAATAGGACATATCCAGCGGTAAAACGGGTTGATTCTATTGCATACCTTTTGGTAGTTGGTTCTTGGCTCCCCCACTTCTTCGTCAACACGTAAAACAATATAACGAAAGCGATAAGAAACACAGAACGTTCCCAAATAGCATAAGTTAAAATAGCGATTATCGTGATAACACAAACAACTTTTAGATTAGAAGGAAGTGCTTTTTCGCATCCGAACCATTTCCAATAACGCCACCATTTTTTGAACTGCCGCCTAGCTGACATGCCTCCTATACCGACAAACAACATCACTAAACCTGAGTAAGCATAAACACTATTTATACTTATAGTTTGAAAATGGACTCCAGAGGGCTGGAAAAGCAAAAGTAAAACTAGCGGTACAGTTAGGAAACTGAAGCTGAAAACGGGACGCCGCCACGCAAAAAAGTAGTTAAGAGAAAGGTTAAAATTTCGAGCTAAAAAAAGCACCAAAATACTACAAGTCACTGCCCACAAACTTAGTCGCCCAAAAAGACTCTGCACCACACCCATTTGAAACTGTACGAAAAAGCTCACTGCAAAAACAAGCAAACCGAGCATAAGATAGTGGTAATTTCTTTTTTTATCGAACCCACAGAGTTCCTGCCAAAAGCGTTGATGAGTGATATAACGAAGCATGACAAAGCTGGGAATAATAAGAAGTAGGAACAAGAATACCGCGACAAATACCAATACCATATTATTGGTTTGCAGTTCCCGTGGATTAAAAAATACAATGGCTATGTTCGGATTAACTGT